>JAISQE010000091.1 GCA_031274425.1 Synergistaceae bacterium
GGCGCCGTGGCCGGGGCGATCATTCACGACAATGTGAAAGAATACGCTTTGAAAACCGGTTTTTACGTCATCTCTCAGTCGGGAGACACCATGCGGATCGACGTCCCGGAAGGTTTCAAGCCTCGGGCTTGTTAATAGGATTCGAGTCCATACCGCCCGCCCCTCCTATAGAGCGGGCTCCGTGCCCCTGAGCTTAAAATCATACGTCCGCCAAGGAGCGGCCTGTTTTCAGATCGACCTCCAGGGGAACGGAGAGGGCGGCGGCCGACTTCATGACGCGGGCCAGGGCCTCCCCCACTTCTTCGGCGCGCTCTTGGGGACACTCGCACACCAGGGAGTCGTGGATTTGCAGGAAAAGCCGAACGTCTCCGCCGGGGGCGAAACAGCGGTCGAAGTCGATCATCGCCTTGCGCGCGATGTCGGCGGCCGTGCCCTGTATGGGGGTGTTGACCGCGATGCGCTTCAGTCCGTTCCGGTCCCGAACCCCTTCCATGGCCTCGCCGATCGGGCGGATGCGCCCGAAAAGAGTCCGAGTGTAGCCTCTGGTCTGGGCCGTCGCCGCGCTTTCCTCCAGATATTGCTTGACCCTCGGCAGGGCGGCGAAGTAGCGGGAGATGATGCCGCGGGCCTCGCTCCGCCCGATGCCGAGACGATCGCCGAGGCCGAAGGAGCTCATGCCGTAGAGCAGCCCGAAGTTGATCATTTTCGCCACGCGCCGAAGCTCGGGGGTCACGTCCTCCGGCGGGGTGGAGAAAACCCACGCCGCCGTCTCCCGATGGATGTCCCG
Organism: Synergistaceae bacterium; assembly: GCA_031274425.1. Classification (GTDB taxonomy): domain Bacteria; phylum Synergistota; class Synergistia; order Synergistales; family Aminobacteriaceae; genus JAISLU01. The sequence continues at coordinate 788 of JAISQE010000091.1, forward strand.
CCCGCCTTTGCGAAAAGCCTCCTGCAGGCGCTCCTCTCCAGATAGGTGCGCCAGAACGCGCAACTCTATCTGTGAGTAGTCCGCCGCGACGAAGACCCGTGAAGACTCGGACGCCGATTCCGCTTTGGGGATCAGCCCCTCCTTGATGCGGCGCGACCAGTGTCCGAAAGCCGGCAGATTTTGCAGGTTGGGGTCCCGGCTGCTGAGGCGTCCCGTCCCCGTAAAGGCCGCCTCGAAGGTGGTGTGCACCACGCCGCCCCCCGTGTTCGCCGCCCTCTGCAGGGGCACGACGAAGCCGCTCAGCATCTTGGAGAGCTCCCGATGCTCCAGCATCAGGCGGGGCACGTCGGAGTGAGGGAGGTTCAGCGCTGCCAAACTTTCCAGCACCGAGGCGCTGGTGGAAAAGCCCGTTTTGCCTTTGGTCTTCGCGCCGCTGGGGAGCCCCAACCGTTCGAACAGAAGCCATGCCACCTGTTTGGGAGAGTTGAGGTTGATCTCCTCCGGAAAGTCGTCGGCCCCCGCCGCCGCGGCGATCTCTTTTTCGATGTCGGCGACGCGCTCCTCCAGCTCTCGCTGCAACTCGATGAAAGCCCTCGGGGAAAGACGGATCCCTCCGCGTTCCATGTCGACCAGCACGGGAATCAAAGGGAGGTCGACCTGCTCCATCAACTCGGGAAGGCGTTCGTAACGCCGGATCTCCAGGTTCAGCTCCCGCGCCGCGCGCCGAAGAGCCAGCGCCGGGACTTGGTCGAGTTTTCTGTGAGGCAGGTCCTCCAGGGCATGAGAGGGCTTGTCGGGATGGAGCAGGTAATGGGCGGTTTTCAGGTCCCATACTTTACATCGCTCGAGTCGCCGCGCCCCGAAGCAGGCCGCCAGATCCTTGTAGTCGTTCACGAAGAGCTTCTTGCCCGAGAGGCGCGTCCAGAGGTCGGGCGCGATCTCCAATCCCCGCAGAACGGCGTAGCGGCCCTCGGCGTCGGCTAGTTGAAGCTCCACGCTCCCCGGCTCGGGAGGATATTTTTCAGGCTTTCCGGAGCGCAGTATCGCAATGGAAAGCTCCTCCCCGTCGAGGAGGCTCTCGAACCCCACTTCCTCGAATTCCCCTCGTTTGTCGCCTCCGTTGTCCCCGACATTTACGGCCTTCCCGGCCTCCATGACCTCCACGGAAACGTCCGCCGGGACCCCTGAAACCCCTTGGAGCGCCTGGTTTGAAGGGAGCTGGGGGCATGAGGATTGAGATTGAGCTTGAGATACTTTCAGCTTATCCATGAGCTTCGCCAGCCCCAGACGTTTGCAGAACGCGAAAACCTCGTCCAGGTTGGGCTGGGTTTTCGACAGAGACGGGGATAGCGGCAAATCGATTTTCAGGCGGATCAGCTCCCTGCTTCGAAAGGCGCTCTCCCTCCCCGCGACGAGCTTTTTGCTCACCGCCGACGTTTTATTTTCTTGACCGTCCAGAGACTCGAAAAGCCGCTCCAGCGTCTCCATCGTCCCTATCAATTGAAGGGCGGTTTTTTCGCCGATCCCCGCCACGCCGGGGACATTGTCCGAGGCGTCGCCCAACAGCGCCAGGTAGTCGGGCATCGAGAGGGGCGGAAAACCGAACTCCGCCGCGAAAGAGCCCTCGTCGTACTCCTTCAGCGTCGTGATGCCCTTGATGGGCCTCAGCATCTTCACGCCCGGACCCAGCACCTGAAAGAGGTCCTTGTCCGAGGAGACGATCACGGCCTCCCCTCCCCGCCTGGCCACGTCCAGAGCCAGAGACGCGATGACGTCGTCGGCCTCCACGCCGAACTCCATGACGACGGGATAGCCCAGCGCGGTCAACAGTTCCCTCAACAGGGGAATCTGGGGCTTGAACTCCTCGGGAGTCGGCTTGCGGCCCGCCTTGTATTCTTTGTAAAGCTCGTGACGGAAGGTGGGGCCGGGGGCGTCGAAAACCACGGCGCAGTCCGCGGGCGAGACGTCGGCCTCCACCTTCGTCAACATGTTCATGAAACCCAAAATCGCGTTCGTCGGGGTTCCGTCCGGGGCGTTCAGGGGGGGCACGGCGTAAAAGGCCCGAAACGCAAGCCCATGCCCGTCGACGATCAGTACCCTGTTGTTCGTGTTCTCGTCCATCCTGTTCTCCATCCTGTTTATCTCCCCAGTGTTTTGCCGTATGTTAGGCTATAATAACCCATTATGACGGCTCGGTAAATATAAGCGGCCGCAGGGCCGCGCCAAATCTACGGGAGGACAAAGAAAATGGAAACACGCGTACGCTTCGCCCCAAGCCCCACGGGCGCTTTGCACATCGGAGGGGGACACACCGCCCTCTTCAACTGGCTGTGGGCCCGCCGCACGGGCGGCAAGTTCGTTCTTCGCATAGAGGACACGGACAGGGAACGCTCCACGCAGGAGTACGAGGAGACCATCATGTCCGGCATGAGGTGGCTGGGTCTGGACTGGGACGAGGGCCCGGACCTCGGAGGCCCTTATGGCCCCTACCGCCAGTCCTCGCGGCTGGACCTGTACTGGGAAAACGCGGAGAAGCTGGCGGCGGAAGGGCACGCCTACAAGGACGGAAACGCCGTCATTTTCAAGGTCCTCCCGAACGTGGAACTCTCTTTCGACGACGTCGTCTACGGACGCATCGAGACGAAGAGCGACGGCCTCAGGGACAGGGAGTCGGGGGACCTCAAGGACATCGTGCTGCTCAAGGGCGACGGGATGCCCACCTATAATTACGCCGTCGTCGTCGACGACCACTTCATGAAGATCACCCACGTCATCCGCGGCGAGGACCATATCTCGAACACCCCGAAGCAGCTCCTGATCTACAAAGCCCTCGGGTGGGAGCCGCCCCTTTTCGCGCACCTGCCGATGATTCTGGGCAAAGATAAGAAAAAGTTGAGCAAACGCCACGGGGCCACCAGCGTTTACGAGTTCCGGGACATGGGCTACATGCCGGACTCCGTTTTCAACTTTTTGGCGAACCTGGGCTGGTCCGCCGGCGAAGACAAGGAGATCTTCGACCGGGAGGAGGCTGCAGAGCTGTTCGAGCTTTCCCGCGTGACGCGCAAGCCCGCCGTTTTCGACCCCGACAAGCTCAACTTCATCAATCAAGAGCACTTGAAGCGCCTGGACCCGACGACGAGGCTCGGCCTGATAAAACCATTCTGGAAGGAAGCGGGGCTGCCCGTCGAGGAATACGACGACGCCTACCTCGCCGAGGCTCTGACCCTGATGGGCGGGCGCGGGCAGACCGCCAAAGAACTGGCCGCCTTTTCGGACTATTACGTATCCTTCGAGCCCGTGAAAGAACGCTGGAAGCCCGAGGGCGTTTCTCCCGTCGGAGTCACGGAGGAACTGCGCCCCAAGCTGAAGGACTTTTTTTCTGTTTTGCTGGCCGAGCCCCACTGGGCCGCGGAGGCCCTGGAGACCCGCGCCCGCGCGTGGGTGGAGGAAAAGGGCGTCAAGATGAAGGACTACGCGATGACGCTGCGTTACGCTCTGACGGGCATGAAGGTCAGTCCGGGCATTTTCGAGGTCGCAACCCTCCTTGGCCGCGACGAAGTGAAGCGCAGGCTGGAGTTTTACGACCTCGTATAAACGCTATTCTTCGAGCAGCCGCGCCTCCAGGACCTGTTCGCGCTTGAAGTCCTCTACGCGAAGGTAGAAGGCGGCGGCGTCCACCAGGGCCTGCATGGGAGTCAGGCCGATGACCTCGCTGCCCGTCACGTTGACGCCGTAGCGCGCGGCCTCGGACTTCACCGTTTCGAAGACGCGATGAAGGGGGGTGGCGGTGTAGTCGGTCATGTTGATCGAGACCTGGGCGATTTTCCGATCGTCCAACAACAGGCCGATGGCGCGGCAGTTCACGTAACCGCCTTTGGCCGCGCGAATGGTCTGCGCGATTCTCTTCGCGATCGTCACGTCCGGGGTGTTCAGGTTGATGTTGAACGCCACCAGAAACGGGCGCGCTCCCACGACCGTCGCCCCCGCCGTGGGGTGCATCGTCTGCGGCCCCTCGTCCGGCGCTCGGTCAGGGGTCTTGATGGCCTCCTTCAGACCCTCGTATTCGCCCTTGCGCACGTCGGGCAGGGCTTTCATGCTCGCCCGTTTGGCGGCGGCTTCGTAGAAGTACACGGGAATGGAAAGTTTCTCCGCGATCTCCTTGCCCAGCTCGTGAGCCAGGACGACGCATTCCTCCATCGTGACGCCGGAGACGGGAACGAAGGGAATGACGTCCGTCGCGCCGATACGGGGATGCCCTCCCTTGTGTTTTTCCATGTCGATCAGCTCGGCCGCCTTGGCGCAGCAGGCGAACGCAGCTGTTTTGGCCGCCTGAGGCTCCCCGACGAAGGTCAAAACCGTCCGGTTGTGATCCGCGTCGGAAGAGTGATCCAGCACCTTCACCCCCCGCACGGCGCGCGCCGCGTTCACAATCGCGTCGACGACCTCCGTCCTCCGCCCCTCGCTGAAATTGGGCACGCACTCCACCAGTTTAGCCATTGTTCCTCCCCGTCCTTTCCGTAATCGCTTTCAGCGCGTAAATCCCGGTACGTAATAAAATCAACGCGCAATAAAAATCAATGCGTAAAATAATTGATGAACCAGACGATGTTGGGAATGGCGACCAAGTCGATCAGCACCGCCCCGCAAAGAGGAACGATCAGAAAAGCCTTGTAGGACATCACCCCGTAACGCTCGCACACCACGCCCATGTTGGAGACGGCGTTTGGCGTGGCTCCCATCCCGTGCCCGAGGAAGCCCGAACACATGACCGCCGCGTCGTAGTCCTTGCCCAGGATCGGGAACAGCACGAACACGGCCAACAGCGCGATGGCCAGAGTTTGAAGCAGCAAAATCGCGATCAGCGGAATCGCCAGAGCGTAGAGATCCCAAATACGAAGGCTCATCATCGCCATCGTGAGAAACAGTCCGATCGAGAGATCCGCGATCAACTCTATCGCCTTGTCGTGGATCTTCACCACCTTCAAGACGTCGTTCAGGTTGCGGAAGACCACCGCGACGAACATCGCCCCCACGTAGCCCGGCAGGGAGAAGTTCTTCCATTGCCAGACGTTTTTGGCCTGATCGTTGACCCAGTTCGAAACCACGCCGCCGATCGCCATGACGACGAGAACCAGGGCCAACATGCGAAAAAGGTCGAAACTGTCGCTCAGCTCCGTCGTTTTCTCCAGATCCTGGTGTTCTTTGTAAAGGTGATCCTGAGACGAGGACAGCTCCAGGCGGTTCTTACCGATCAACCAACTGGCGACAGGACCCCCCAGAAGCCCGCCCGCGATGAGACCGTAGGTCGCGGACGCGATCGCCACGGCCTGGGCTCCTGCCACGCCCAGGTTTTCCGCCGTCGGCCCGAACGCCGCCGCCGCTCCGTGTCCGCCCTCCAGGGAGACGGCGCCCGCCATCACCCCAAGAACCGCGTGGATATCGAACAGTTTGGCCAACCCCACGCCGAACGCGTTTTGAAAAACCGCCAACCCCCAACAGGCTACCAGATACACGATCAACGCCTTGCCTCCGCGCTTCAGAAGCGAAAGGCTGCCCCCGATCCCCACGGTCGTAAAAAAGGCCAACATCATCGGAGTTTGCATCGCCGTGTTGAAGGACATCGAAGCTCCCCCCTGATGATGCATGCCCAGCGTGACGAAGGCCATGATAAGACCCCCGATGACCGCGGACGGGATGCAAAAGCGCGTCAAAAACGAAATGCGACGCCGCAGCGTCACGCCCAGGACAAAGAGAATCGCGGCGGCAGCCGTCGTGAACAGCGGGTCTAAAGCGAGCTTGAAGACACCGTCCACCGTTTCCCACGTCATAAAAAAACCTCCCAATCAAAATGACAAAATATTTGACCAATCAACCTATTGGCGCGATGACAAATATTTTACCACGCCGTGACGCCGAACGAGCTTTCAGGGGTTCTTACGCGTTTTTACGCGCCTTTTGCCCTCCGCGCGGGGTCTCCCCTATCAAGCCGGCTCGCACAGCGCGATGTTCACCAGGTTGCTGTGTTGAGGGTTCCCCTTGGCGAGAGGCGTCGGGCGCGCGGTCGAGAGGGTGTTCACGCAGCCTCGGATGTCGACGCCCGATTCATCCGGCGCGTACCAGCCTCCCTGCGAGATGGCCAGAACGCCGCGAATAACCCGGTCCGTCACGTGAGCCCGTATTCGAACGCTCCCTCTGTCATTGAAAACATTCACCCAGTCGTCTTCGCGGATATTCCCGTCCTCGGCGTCTTCCAAGTTTATCCAGACGCGGTGCGGGGCAAGTTCTTCCATGCTTGGATTGTTGTCGTGCGTGGAGTGCGTCCTCCTCTTCGTGTGCCAGCCGATCAATTGGAACGGATATGTGGCGATCCGCGGGTCCCCCGGTCCCTCGAAGCTCGGGACGTACTTGGGGATGGCCGGGATCTCCAGCGGATTGCCCCTGTCGTGCAGGCGAGGAGAGAAAATTTCGATCTTGCCGCTCGGCGTCGGAAAAGGATGGTTTTCGGGATCGCGGATATTCTTCTCGAACGCTATAAAATGAGAACGATTCCTGTATCGATATATTCCATCCCCGCGAAACGCGTCGAAGTCGGGCATCCCAGGCTCGTTATCGAGAACGCCCTCGTAAACCTCCCTCAGAAGTTCCCGCAGTTCTTTGCCGCCACGGGTGAAGGCGCCGTGACAACCGAGATGACGCGCCACGTCGGAGAGCCAGTCGTACTCGAAGCGGCATTCGAACAGCGGCTCTATCGCCTTATTGCAGTACAAGATATAGTCGCCCTCGCGCCACGGTTTTCCGATGTTGTCTCCCTCGAACATCGACGTGCCTGGGAGCAGGATATCGGCGAATCTGGCGCTCGGCGTCATGAACAGGTCGGAGCACACGATGAACTCGCACATCGTCGTGTCCCTCAAAATCCCGGCGGTTCGCTTGACGTCGGAATGTTGGTTGATCAGCGTGTTGCCGGCCAAATTCCATATCATCTTGATATTGGCGTCCAGTTTTTGAACGCCGATCACCCCGTCGCGTCGCGCCGTCATCTCCGTTCCCCTGAAGACGGCGTCCGTCCATAAAAAAGATGGAATCTTGCCGCTGTACGGGTTGGGCGTCAAGGCCATACCGGGTTGCCTGTGCAGCTCGACCGCGCCGTTGCCGCAGGCCGAGCCGCCGGGAATACCGACGTTCCCCGTCAGGCAGGCCAGCATGGTGCCGCTCCGCACGATCTGCTCTCCGTTCCCGTTTCTCTGGGGCCCATAGCCCTGGAGAAGCGCCGCCGGCTTTGTTTGGGCGTAGCGTCGCGCCAGCCAGCGTATCGTGTCCGGGTCCACACCCGTGATATCGGCCGCCCACTCCGCCGTTTTGGGCGTGCCGTCGTACTTGCCGAACGCGTAGTCCCGGTAGTTCTCGCAATCCTCCAGCCCCAGGAGCATGTGAGAGGCGTCGAATCCGAGGCAGAATCGATCCATGAATGCCTGGTCCTGCAGCCCCTCTTCGAGTATGGTGTAGGCCATGGCGTCCATTAGAGCGCCGTCCGTGGTGGGCCTGAGCCCTATCCAGCGGTCGGCCAGCGCGGAGGCGGTGTCGCTGAATCGAGGGTCGACGACCAGGATCTCGATCCCCGATTTTTTCGCCTCCCGGAGGTAAAACATCAAAGAGGAGCCGAACACGCTCTCCATGGGGTTATGCCCCCACAGGACGATCAGCTTGGAGTTCAGGAGGTCTTGGGAGCAATTTCCGGTCTCGTTGGTTCCGTAGGTATAGGGGGTCGTGAAGGAGGTGCACGCCGTGCTGTAAGTATTGTATTTGCCGAGAAAACCGCCGTTCAGAGCCAGAAGGTCCTGCGCGAACGCGTCGCCTCTGGCCACGGCGTTGACGCCGGAGGAGTAGTTGACGTACCTCGACTGAGGGCCGTATCGCCTCCCGATGCGGTCTGCCTCGGCCGCGACGATTTCCGTCGCGGCTTCCCAGGAGACGCGTTCGAATCGGCCCTCGCCGCGCTCCCCCACTCGCCTCAGGGGGTAACGCAACCTGGCGCCGCTCAAAAATGTCCGGTGATAGGACGCCCCTCTGGCGCAGATCTTGATTCCCGGCGCTCTTACCGCGTCGGGATGATTGGAGGGGCCGAGCCTCAGAACGCAGCCCTCCGCCGCGTCCGCCGTCAGTGGGCACCTGCCGCCGCAGTTGCCGGTCCCGCAGATCGGGATAGATTTTCGCCGCGTCTCTTTCTCGAGCTCGATCAGGGGGCGGAGGCATATTGGAGGGGCCGACAGGTCCTCGGAGTCCGACGCGACCCAGTGAGAGCGCGAGAGAAGCGCGGCCGACCGGCGCAGCAGGCGCGATGTCGTCGCGTAAAAAACCTCTCGCGCGCGCTCCTCCAGAGCCAAGCCAAACGCCTCCGCGAAGTGCCGCAGGTGCAGCTCGAAGAAAGAATGCGCGAGTTCGGCCCATCTCCCGCCGCCCCCTCCGCAGAGATGGGAGAAAAACGCGCATTCCGCTCCGATATGGTCGGGCGGCTGCCCGAGCGACTCGTCCACCCGCAGGCCCGCTTTGCGGTACATGGACGCCGCGTCGAAGGTGACGCGATTCATCAGCCGCCTGTCCTCCGCGCGGAAACACGACTCCCAGAGATCGAGAGACGGGAACCTCAACCCCCAAAAAAGCGCTCGATATTCCTCCTCGAATACCCTCCAGTCACCCTCCGAGGCGCGATCCGCAAGTTCCGCGAGCGCATCGAGCCCCGGCAGGGCATGGCGGTACGGCGATCGGGCGCACCGCGCAAAACTCGCTCCCCACCTCTCCCGCGAGGGAGGATACAGCAAAAGCTCCGAGAGAAGAGCGAAAAGAGGCTTGATTTCGGCGAGCCTGACGGAGCGCTCTTCATCTTTTTTCAAATCTTTCAAATCTTTCAAATCTCCCAATTCCAAATCTTCCAAATCCCCCAAAGACATTTCTATGGGCATTTCTATGTGTACCGGGTGAGGACCACCGAGTAGATGTCTTCCAGGAATTTGAGCGCGCCCTCGTAGCCCACGTACGAGCTGTTGATGACCAGGCGTTCGTTCAACGGCCATGAAATGGAGAGAAAGTGCGCCGCGGTTTCCACCGCCACCTTCTTTTCCCACGCGCTGCCGATGAGCAGCGGGTAGCCCATGTAGTCGGCCTTTTCGATCTCGTCGTGGACGGTATGCCCGTCCGTCTCGAATGAAATTTCGGCCTCGATGCCGTAGTTCATGTCTTTGAAATATTCCCGAATCGTCGATTGATGCCGCGCGGGCACGTCCTCCATAGCGTACTGCTTTTGCGGAAAGAGCCCCATGTCGTTGACGAGAAAACGGGTCAGCGCCAAGGCGTACTGCGCGTCGGAGACGACCGTGAAGCGTTTGGACATGATGCGGTTTTCAAGAAAAATGTCGGCGAAACGCTCAATGTAATAGTAATATTTGCTCTCTTTGTCGGCAATGAGTTTTTTCGTTTTTTCCACGTCCAATTTGGCAAATTCGCTGACCTCCATCAGAAATTTGCTGGTTTCGAAAGCGCCGACGGGCAGGTTCGGATAATGCAGGCAGGGGACCCCGAATTTTTGCTCCAGCAGTTGGGCGCTTTCGAGCCCCAGCCACGGGTTCACCACAAGGCTGAACTCCGCGCGCGGAATTCTCTCGATGTTCTTGAGCCCCTTGCCATAGCCGAATATGATGTTCGCCTCCAGCCCGATGTCGGCCAAAAGGTTCTCCAGCGCGTCCAGATTTCCGTACCAGAAAGGATCGTGGAGCGGCAAGCTCGCGAACACGTTGACGAGCCCTTTTTCGGTTTCGTATTCCCTCCCGTCGTCCAGGAACTGCTCGAAAAGCGCCTGAAGTATCCACTCGTATCCAAGATAGTTGTTGCCCTTGAAACCAGCGGTGGAGGCGTGGATGACCGGCTTCCCCTGGAGGCGGAAGGAGTTCACGACCTCCGCGGAGTCGTCGCCGATGATCTCCGACGAGCAGCCGGTGATCACCACGTACAGATCCGCGTCGATGACGCGCAGGGCGTTTTCTATCGTTTCCCTCAGGCGCTCCTCCCCGCCGAAGACGATCTCTTTTTCCGAAAGGTTGGTGCAGGGAAAGATGCGCGGAGCGAAATGCCCGGAGTTGCCGTTGCCGGTGGACAGCTTATCCGAGCAGCCCGGGCCCGCGTGAAGGATCGGCAATACCCGCTCGATGGACTGCACCGTCTGCATCGCGCCGAGAGCGCATTTATAGCGGACCTGATCCAGCGTCCTGCCCATCTTTATTTGGCCTCCTGATATAAGGACGCGCTCTCCTGCCGGTACCACCAATCGGTGTAAGGCAGCTTGATTCTGGACGATAGATTTTTTTCAAAGCTGCGGTTGGTGATCCTGTCGAGGATGGTGTACGCAAAGCTCAGAGTGCGTTTGTAGCCGAACGACATGTATTCGTCGGCCATGAAGATGGAGGGAACGCCCTGCTTGACGGCCCACACGGTGGTTCCCGGATGACGGGCCAGATAAAGGTCGGGCTTGTACTGGTTGAGGATATTCAGGATCTCGAAATTCTGCTGATCCGCGACGCTTATATTGAAATCCCTTGGCGAGTGCTCGGCCAGATACTGCACGTGAGGAGGCGGGCTCCCGTCGTCGTACCGCGAATCGTAATGCCATGAGGCGATATAGGCGACCTCCATGCCCAGCTCCTGAATCACCCGCGCCACCTGAAACGCGAAGCTGGAGCCCATTCCGAGAACGACGCGCAGCCCCTTGAGCTTTGCCTTGACCTCTTCGAGTTTGGGCAGATATAGGGCGCGCTCGCGCTCGATATAGGCCTCCGCCTCCGCCTCTTTGCCGATCACGCGTCCGATGTCCCGGAACCATGTCTCAAAACCGGCTACGCCAAGCGGATTGATGGTCTTGATGTAAGGGACGCCGTGCTGTTGTTCCAGCCCGTTGCCCAGGTAGGAGGCGAGCGTGCCGCAAATGGAGATGGTGGCAAGCGCTTCCGAGATATGCGAAAGCTCCTCCAGCGTCGTGTTGGAGTAGATCATGAAGACGTCCACGCCGATGGCGCGAAACATTTCCACGATATCGTCCCGGGCGCTCTCGTTGAAGTTCTTGAAGTTGATGAAGTTGCCTTTTTTTCGAGGCGGGGCCACGATTCTGGACAAAATCGCGTGATCCGCGGCGTCGAAACCCGTTGCCCAGACCTTGGATTTGAATCCTTCGCAGTGGATGGGCACGACCGGGATGGGAAGCTCCTCTCCGGTTTCGGCGATGACGGAGTCGACGTCCTCGCCGATGATGCCGGAGACGCAGGAAGTGGTGACGAAGATCGCCGCCGGTTTGTAACGGTTATAGGTCTCCAGGATCGTGTCGCGAAGAGTTCCCGCAGCGCCGAAGATGGTGTCCGATTCGTTCATGTCCGTTCCCAGGATCACGGTATTGTAGGACAGCCCCCGTTTGGAGGCGAGCTGCGTCTGGTTCGTGATCACGGAGGAGGCCCCGGCCGTGCAGCCGGACGGGGCATGGTTGATGATCGCGATATCCCGGATATGGGAAATATAACCGAGAACGCATCCCGCGTCGCAAGAACTGGATTGGGAGAAGCAACGCCCCCGATCCTTCAAAGACCCGCACCTCGACTGGCTGGCCAGGTCCTTGATCGTGCCGACGTAGCCCACAACGGAGCCCAGGCGTTCTTCTCGTTTCCCGAAAGTGGTGGAATTCAAATCGATAGTCATTTTTGTTCTCCTGTTCTGAATGATCCGCATCCAAATGATCTATAAAAGCGCCGACGGCGAAATCGCGTCGGCGACGTCCTTTCCGGCGTCCGGGGAAAGGTTTCTGCCGGGCGCGTCGTCGTTCTGCAAAAACTCCCAGATCCTATGGGTGATCCATTTGTAGTCCGCCGACACCCGCATATCGGCCGCCGTGCGTGGGCGCGGCAGATCGATGTCGACGATTTTTTTTATCCTGCCGGGGCGAGCGGTCATCACAACGACCTGATCGGCGAGAAGAACCGCTTCCTCGATGCTGTGGGTGATAAAGACAATCGTCTTTCCGGTCTTCTCCCAAATGCTCAAGAGCTCGTCCTGCAGGGTTTCGCGGGTTTGCGCGTCCACGGCCGCGAAGGGCTCGTCCATGAGCAGGACCGTCGGGTCGTAGGCCAAAGATCTGGCGATGGCGACCCTTTGGCGCATCCCGCCCGAAAGCTCGCTGGGATATCGTTCTTCGAAGCCGTTCAACCCCACGAGATCGATATATTTTTTGCATATTTCCCGGCGTTGTTTTTTCGGCACGCGTTTGACCTCCAACCCGTATCCCACGTTGTCGAGGACGGTTCTCCATGGAAACAAGGCGTAGCCCTGCATGATGAACCCTCTGTCCAAGGCGGGGCCGGTGACCAATTTCCCGTCGATCCGAATATCGCCGTGTTGGGGGCTTGACAGGCCCGCCAAGATGTCCAAAAGCGTGGATTTTCCGCAGCCGGAGGGGCCGACGATCGCCACGAAAGCGCCGTCGTCGACAGAAAGCGTGAAGTTTTCCAGCGCGACGAGCTCCTCTTTTTTCTTCCTCTCGGAGTTGCGAAGGTAGTAGACCTGTTTCAGATCGTGCAACACGATCTTGGGTCGTTCTCGCGGCGCGCCGGCCGTCATCGTTTCCAGCGTCATGCGTCAGTCCTCGTTTTCTCCGGTGTACAGCGTCGTGGACAGATACCGTTCGCCGGTGTCGGGAAAAATCGCAACAATGACTTTGCCCGAGTTTTCCGGGCGTTTCGCGATATCGGTAGCGGCGAACGCGGCCGCCCCGGAGGAAATCCCCACCAGCAATCCCTCGGTGCGCGCGAGCAAACGGGAGGCGTTGAAGGCCTCGGAGTTTTTTACGCGGAATATCTCATCGACGACCGCGCCATTGTAGGTGTCGGGGGCAAACCCCGCGCCGATGCCCTGTATTTTATGAGGCCCGGCCGCGCCTCCGGACAGGACGGGCGAGGCGTCCGGCTCTACGGCCACAATTCGGACGGAACTGTTTTTCGCCTTCAAAGCCTCCCCGATCCCGCTGATGGTCCCGCCGGTTCCCACGCCTCCGACGACGACGTCCACTTTGCCGGCCGTGTCGTTCCATATCTCGACCGCCGTGGTTTCTCTATGAATTCTCGGATTGGCCGGGTTTTTGAATTGCTGCGGGATGTAGGATTTCGGAATTTTCTCCGCCAACTCTTCCGCTTTGCGTATCGCGCCCTTCATGCCCTCGGAACCGGGGGTCAATACAAGCTCCGCGCCGAGCGCGCTGAGCAGGCTTTGACGTTCGCGGCTCATAAATTCCGGCATCGTGAGGATGACGCGGTATTTTTTCGCCGCCGCCACGATGGCGAGCGCAATTCCGGTGTTCCCGCTGGTGGGTTCGATGATGACGGAGTCTTTATCCAGGATGCCGTTGTCCTCGGCATCCCGGATCATCGCGAAACCAATGCGGTCCTTCACGCTGCCCCCCGGGTTGAAATACTCCAGCTTCGCCACGATGGGGGCGGCCAAGCCCGCTTCCGAGCTGTAGTTTTCCAGCTGCAAAAGCGGCGTGTTGCCGATGAGGTCTGTCAATTTTCTCGCTATTCTAGGCATATACAGATGCCACCTCCCGATAGTCTATATCCAAAATGCTTTTTAAGCCTCTTTTATGTAATGAAAAGGATCTTGTTCGTACCATGACGCTTTATAGGGCAGCGGGCAGTGCCGCGCGATTTTTTTGTTGAACTGACCGTTCGCGAGGATTCTGCGAATGCGCCTGGCCACCTCGAACACGCCGGAGTAACCCATGTAGTTATAGGTGGGCCCGAACAACGGCAGCAGGGGAAGCCCCTGTTTCGCGGAGAGGTTGCCGCCGCCGGTGTGGCCGATATAAAGGTCCGGCTTCAATCGGTTGACCAGGTTGATCTGCTCGAAAGGTTGTTGCGTCGCGACGTTGAACAGCACGTCGTCCACGTCCTCCAGGCTTTCGAAAAGCGGCTCCGCGAATCGGTCGTAATGGTGCCCTTTGAAGCCGATCACCTTCATCCCCAGGTCCTGCAGAATCTCCGCGGTGGCGACGACGCGGATTTCTCCGCCGCCAAGAAACACCCTCTTGTCTTTCAGATAAGGCCTGAATTGCGCGAGAGCCTCGTCGAGCTCCCTGCTTTCGGCGTCGATGAGCTGCTGTGCCCGATCCTGCAGATCAAAATGTTCCGCTATTTTAAGAAGCCACCGAGCCGTATTTTTGCGCCCTATCGGCATGGTGTCGATCACGTAGGGTATGCCGTAAAGAACTTTCAGGTGCTCGATGAAATAATCGTCGTGCGTGCCGCAGATGCTGACGTTGAGAGCGGACAAGAGCGCGTAGCGGAAATCTTCCGCGCTGGAATAGCAAGGCAGCCACCGCGCGTTCAAGCCGATCGCGTTCAGAAGGCGCTCCAGTTCGGCTTCGTCCTGACGCGACATGGAACCCACGTTCAACAGATTTACCGTGCGGCTGTCCCGGTATTTTCGCCGCAGGTCGCTCAGGTCGTCCGATACCGTCCGCTGGTCCTCGCGGAGGTTCGGTTTTTTGACGAGGTGGCGCAGAACGCCATGATAGACGTCGTCGTAAGCGGTGGCCATCGCCTTGGTTTTGAATCCGGCGCAGTGGATGGGGATCAGGACGGCGGCGGTCTCCGCCTGCAATTCGGCGACCACCGCGTCCACGTCGTCGCCGATGAGGGAGGGCACGCAGCTTATCGGAACGCAAATCGTCTCCGGCCGGAACTCCTTGTCGGCGTAACGAATCGCTTCCTTGAGCTTGTTTTCGCCGCCGGCGATGACGTCCGCCTCGTTCAAGTTGGTGTTGAGCCAGATCAATCCCTCCGCGTTCGGGTCCCTCATGCGCTTGAAAGATTGGCTGGCGCCCACGGCGCCGATGGAGCACGAGCCGCAGCCTATGGGGCCGTGCATGATGATCACGGCATTTCGCAGAGAGTTGATGATGCCGAGGCTCAAGGTGAACTGGCAGCCCTGCGTCTGGGAAAAAGCGCGGCTCGCCCGGTTGATGCAACCCTCTCTCTGGGCGCATCGGAGTTCGCCGGCGGTTCCTCCGAACGCGACGCCGGTCCCTAGCCGTTCTTCCCTCACGGGAGGGCTTTTCAAGGTAATATAATTCATTTTCGCTTCTACCTCCCCGCTATGAGCGTGCTCAACAAATCGCTGGCGAGACCGAGGCCGCCCTTGTAACCCGCGTAAGATTGATTCAGCACGATTCGGTTTGTCACCGGAAAAGAGACCGTCAGCAGAGGGACGCCCAGTTTTGCGGCCAGGTCGCGCTCGAACACGCTCCCGATCAAAAAGAGCGGGGAAAAACTGTCGTAATAGCGTTCATTTCCGCTGGGCTCCCAGGCATCTTGAAAATAACGCTGGATGGACGACGTGTCCGTGTCGAATTTGACCAAGGGATAGGCGTCGCTTTCCCAACCCGTAAAACGTTTTTCTATCCGCCGGGTCTCCTCCCCGTCCAGCTCGTCCGTGACGACGGTCAAACGCGGCAGCCACCCGAGTTCGTCGGCGACGAAGCGGGAGATAGCCGGGGCGTAGTTGGCGTCCCCGACCACGACCGCGTATCGCTGCAGATCCACGTCGTTGTATATGTCCGCAATCCG
Source organism: Synergistaceae bacterium (assembly GCA_031274425.1). Lineage (GTDB taxonomy): Bacteria > Synergistota > Synergistia > Synergistales > Aminobacteriaceae > JAISLU01. The sequence continues at coordinate 16,438 of JAISQE010000091.1, forward strand.
TTCGATATAGTCGTAATAACGGGCTTCCTCGTCCGCGACGACCCGCTCGGCCGCCTCCCGAGAGAGGCGCAGCGCGTCCGCCGCCTCCAGGAGAAATTGCGACGTCTGTGCCGCCCCCACGGGCAACGGAAGGGAAATGTACGGAGTTCCGTGCGTTTTTTCGAACACGTCTGCCGCCTTGACCCCATAAACATCCGACAAAACGATGTTCAGTGACGCCTCCGAGGAATTTTTAAGGTTTTCCAAGGTCTCTCCCTCTCCGAAAAAGGTGTTGACGCGAAGCCCCAACCGCTCCAAAAGGCGCTTGATCTCCCCCAGGTTGCCTTTGTAGAAAGCGTCCTGCCCCGGCACGAGGCCGAGCAGGTTGACGACGTCCGCGCGTTTTTCGACGCCCTGCCGGACATAGTCGCTGAACAACCCGCCGAGGAGCATGTCGTAGCCGTCGTAGGAGTTCCCCTTGAAACTGGGCGTGGAGACGGCGACGATTGGAACCTCTTCCCCCGCGAACTCGTCGAGGACCGCGCTAATGTCGTCGCCGATCATCTCCACCATGCAGCCGGTGACCACGACGAACAAATCCCCGTCAATGAGTTCCAGGGTGGACCGGATTTGTTCGCTGAGGCGATCGGTTCCGCCGAATACGATCTCCCTCTCGACCACATTGGAGCTGCTCCACCCGGTCCCGCCGCAGTACCCGCCCCCCAGATAACCCGCGCCGGCGTTGCCCGTGGTGTAAAGGTTATAGCCGCAGCCCGCGCTGGCGTGAATGATGGGTATCGCCCTGGCCAAGGCCCGCAGGGTAAAGAGCGCGCCGCCCAAAGCGCAGCTGAATCGCGGCCTGTCTACAAATTTGTTCATTTTCCTCCCTCACCTCACGATTTCATCGAACAGCGGAGTGGACAAATAGCGCTCGCCCGTGTCCGGCAACAACACCACTACGTTTTTGTTCTCGTTTTCGGCTCGTTTCGCAAACTGAGTGGCCGCGAACGCGGCCGCCCCGGAGGAAATACCGACCAAAAGCCCTTCCTTCAACGCCAGAAGCTGCGCCGTCAAAAACGCTTCCTCGGAGCGGACTTTGTAAGTCTCGTCGACCGCGTGCCTATCGAACACCTTCGGAACGAAACCGGCTCCTATTCCCTGAATTTTATGGGCCCCCGCCGTCCCCCCCGACAGCACCGGCGAATCGTACGGCTCCACGGCCACGATTCTGACGCCGGGGTTCAGCTCTTTGAGCCGCAGCCCCACGCCCGTAACCGTGCCTCCGGTGCCGACGCCTCCCACGAACACGTCCACTTTCCCGCCGGTGTCCCTCCAGATTTCCTCGGCGGTCGTCGTCTTATGAATTTCGGGGTTGGCCGGATTGTCGAACTGCTGGGGAATATAGGAACCCGGAATAGACGCCGCAAGTTCTTCCGCTTTGCGAACGGCCCCTTTCATACCCAGCGCCCCCGGCGTGAGCACCAGCTCCGCGCCCAGAGCGGCCAACAGCTGGCGGCGTTCCACGCTCATGGTGTCCGGCATGGTCAGCACCAGCCGATACCCCTTCACGGCCGCCACAAAAGCGAGCCCTACGCCGGTGTTGCCGCTGGTAGGCTCGATCAGCACCGTGCCGGCGCGAATTTTTCCGCTTCTTTCCCCGCTCTCGATCATGGCGAGCGCAATCCGGTCTTTGACGCTGCCGAGGGGGTTGAAATACTCCAGCTTGGCGATGAGCCTGGCTCTTGCGCCGGTTTCTCTGCCATAAGCCCCCAGTTCCAGCAAAGGCGTGTCGCCGATCAACTCCGTCAACTTCGCCGCGATTTTTTCCGCGCGAATTTTTTCCACATCTTTTTCCACACACACTTTTCCCATGCGAACCTCCACTCCGTCCCGCCCGGTAACGTCAGATTTTATAGTTGTCCAACATGTCCATGAGGCCGTATTGCAGCAATATCGCCTCCAGCCGTTCCTGCGTCATCGGCTTCGGGATAACGAAATGCGTGTTTTCGTTTATGCTCCGCGCGAGCTTCCTGTATTCTTCCGCCTGAGACGAATCCGGTTTGAACTCGAGCACCGTTTTTCTCCGAATTTCGGCGTGCTGCACGATGTTGTCCCGTGGAACGAAGTAAATGAGACGCGTCCCCAGCTCCTCCGAAAACGCTCGCAAGAGCTCTATTTCTCGATCCACGTTTCTGCTGTTGCAGATGATTCCTCCCAGCCTCACGCCGCCCTTCTGCGCGTACCGCTGTATTCCCTTCGCGATGTTGTTGGCGGCGTAAAGAGCCATCATTTCCCCGCTGGCCACGATGTAGATCTCTTTCGCCTTGCCCTCCCGGATCGGCATCGCGAACCCGCCGCAAACCACGTCCCCCAACACGTCGTAAAAGACGAAATCCAAATCTTCGGTGTAGGCTCCAAGCCTCTCCAGCAATCCGATGGAGGTGATGATCCCGCGCCCGGCGCACCCCACCCCCGGCTCCGGCCCGCCGGACTCGACGCACTTGATGCCCTGATACCCCGATTTCATGATGCTCTCCAGAGTGACGTTGTCTCCCGTTTCCCTCATGGAATCGAGCACCGTTCTCTGCGCCAGGCTGCCAAGCAAAAGCCTTGTGGAATCCGCCTTGGGGTCGCAGCCAACGACCATGATTTTCTTGCCGGAATCGGCGAGTCCCGCCGTAAGGTTTTGCGTCGTAGTGGACTTGCCGATGCCGCCCTTGCCGTAAATCGCAATCTGCCGTATTTTTTTTGCCATGTAGTCAACCGCTCCATTCGCCGTGCCCGGCGTGAAATAATCGTGAAATATTAATGAAGAAAACCGCCGCGATGAGCTGCTTACCTCGGCCCACCGCGGCGCCGTACACTTTTTCGACGCAGGTCAGCGCGCTCCTGCAGCCGATGCGGTTATCCGTCGACGCCGACTTTTTCCCTCCACTGGAAAAGGCGCTGTTCGAGGGCGATCAGGGAATAACTGATCAAAAGCCCGAGGATAGCCATGACGACTATCATGGAGTACATTTCCGGGATACGGATTTGCCCCTCGAAGTAGTGAATGGCGAACCCCAGTCCCTTATTGGCGCCCAGCATCTCGGCCGCGATCAAAACCAGCACCGAGGACGTGGCGCTGACCCGGATGCCCGTCACGATCGACGGCATCGCCCCAGGCAGGATGACCTTCGCGAAAAGCATGAAGCCGGGCGTCGCCATGGCGCGGGCCGCCTTGACCAACTGCGGGTCGATGCTTTTTACGCCCGCTATGGTATTCAGCAAAAGCGTCCAGAGCGAACCCCAGAAAATAAGCGCGATCTTGGAAAATTCCCCAATGCCGAAGAGCAGCATGAAAACAGGCAAAAGAGCGAGGACGGAAAGATTCCTGAAAACCTGGATCAAGGGGTCGATAAAGTACTCGAATTTGCTGAACCAGCCGATAATCATCCCAGAGGGGATTCCCACCAGCATGCCCAGGCAAAACCCGGTCAACGACCGTTGGGCGCTTATCGTAAAATGTTTTGCGAGTTCCCCCGTGGCGGCCAGCTTATAAAGAGAATAGGCCACTTTCGAAAAAGGAGGCAGGAAAACCGGGTTTACCAACCCAATCCGAGGCACGACCTCCCAAAGCAACAGGAAAATAAAAATCGCCAGCAGCCGATAGAGGCAAAAAATCACTCCATCCACGTATTTTCGCAACGTATGTCGTATGCCCATCGTCTTAGTTTTAGAGTTCCGTCCGTTTACGGTTCGGGCGCGAACTCGTTGGTATAAATGTCCTCCGGCTTCAGATCGCCGTGATTCCAATAGCCAAGGCTTTCGCTGATTTCGAACCACAGCTCGATATCTTCCTTTACGAAGCCTGGGGTTTCCGCGTACCAACGTCCGTCCCACTCGGCGCTCACCTTTGTTGGATCAAGACCCAGCGCCTCGCTCACCAAGGGGACCGCTTTTTCCATGTTCGCGTCGATCCACTTTCTCGCCTTGTACATGGCCCGCGAAAAGGCCCTGAGTTTATCGGGGTGCTTTTGTATAAAATCCTCGGAGAAGGCTCGAATGGAGAGCCCCGCCGCCGAGCTGTTAAAAATATCCCAGGATGTCGCGATCTGCCTGTTGCCGCCCGCCTGTTCGGCAAGGCTGCCATAGGGAGGATGGGAGGTGGTCAGGTCGATCAATCCCTGAGTCAGCGCTTGCTCCTGCTGGCCGCCGGTGGCAAGCACCACCCACTCGGCCTCGCCCTCGACGCCCTTTTTGGCGAGGTGGGCTTTCAGATACCCTTCATTGCAGGAACCGTAGGACATGATCGCGACCTTTTTGCCCACGATGTCATCCAACGACTTGATCGGGCCGTCTTCTCTGGCAAAATAGCGCACGTGGGGATACTTTGGATGGTCCACCATGCCGGGGGCCACGGCCTTTACCTTGATGCCGGCAAGCCTCGCCTTGGCGACCTGATCCGGGTGCCCGTCCGCCACGTCGATCAGCCCCTGTCCCAGCATCTGGTATTTGTTCAATCCTTCCACCAGGCCGAGAAATTCGATCTTGAGGCCCTCCTCCTTATAGAAGCCAAGCAAATCGGCTACATGAAACTCGTTGAACACGGTCTGAGCGCTCGAACGTATAAGGAACAGCTCAGGTTCCGTTTCCGCTCCCTGAGCGGAGCGAGGAGCAAACGCGGTCAGCAATACGATGCTTGTTGCTGCGACAATGAAACTTCTTCCTAAATATTTGAGCATATTTCCCTCTCCTTATTCAGATTATTTCCCTGTAGGGTCAAACTCATTGGTAAAGACTTCTTCCGGCTCGATGTCGCCATGATTCCAATATCCCAGGCTCTCGCTGATCTCGAACCACAGCTCGATGTCCTCTTTTTTGATGCCCGGCTCTTCGCTGAACCAAAATGTGTCCAATTCGACGTTGACCTTCGCCGGGTCGAGGCCGAGCGCCTCGCTGACCAACGGGATCGCTTCGTTAGGGTTCTCGTTGATCCATTTCCTCGTCTTGTACATGGCTCGCGAGAAAGCCTTGACCTCCTCCGGGTGCGCCGCCAGGAAGTCTTCGTGGAACGCTCGGATGGAGAGGCCCGCCCCAGGGCTGTTGTAGAGGTCCCAAGTGCTCGCGACCTGCTTGCTGCCCCCCGCGTTGACGACAAGGCTGGCAAAGGGAGGATGGGTGGTGGACAAATCTATCAAACCCTGTGACAGGGCCTGTTCCATCTGACCGGCTTTCGGAAGCACCACCCACTCCACTTCCCCCTCAATTCCCCTTTTATTCAGGTAAGCCTTCAGATAGCCATCATTGCAAGCCGCATAGTTGCTGATTCCGACTTTTTTGCCCACGATATCGTCGAGCGTCTCGATGGGACCGTCCTCTCTGGCGTAATAGCGCACGTGGGGGAGTTTAGGATGATCCACCATGCCGGGCAGCACCGCTTTCACCTTGATGCCCGCAAGCCTTGCCTGGGTCAGCTTGTCCGTGTGACCGTCCGTCACGTCTATCAAGCCTTGCTCCAACATCTGGTAAACACTGAGACCCTCCAGCAGCCCTATAAACTCGGCTTTGATCCCTTCTTCCTCATAAAAACCCTTCAAGTCGGCCGCTGTGAACTCGTTGAATCCCGTTTTAAGCGGCACTCGTATGACAAACAGGTCGGGCTTCGCGCCCTCGGCGGGTCGGAAACCGGCCCCCGCCAGCAGCATCGCGCTGGCTATGACAACCATTGCGCTCTTTTTTAGATTTTGCACGTTTCTCACCCCTCAATTTTGTTTTGGTTCCTTCGTGTCGAGCAAAAACCCATTCAAACAAACCCACAAGTCAACCTTTAGCCTCCTTTCTTCATTACGGCGGCATTGGGCGTAAACTGTACCGAGTAACATCTTGCTCGGGTTATGCGAATAGGTATAGTGCCTTAACAAAAAAATGCACTGGTAAAAATGAATTAAACCCTTTAAAAAACTGATTTTAGCTATTCTAACTTTAGGCCTTTTACTTCAATTCACTATAAATTTGATTTGAGTAAATGAAAGCGAAAGGCTTCGGGCTTACGTCAACAGCTTTCCGTCAGTTTTCCCGCGTCCATGGAAAAATGCCTGCCGTTACGGCGGGCGGCATCCGCGTCATGCGTGACCACGATGACGGCGACTCCTTCCCTCGAAACTTGAGCGAACAAATTCATGACGTCTTCCGTGGTCTGTGGGTCCAGATCTCCGGTGGGCTCGTCCGCGATCAACAACCGCGGGGCGTTGACGAGGCTGCGCGCGATCGCCACTCGCCTGAGTTCTCCGCCGGAGAGCTGCGCGGGATAGGATTTTTCCAGATGGAGGATCCCCACCTGACCCATCAAATGACGCGCTCTGTCCGTGGGGTTCCCTTTTCTCCCGTGTAAATAGAAGGGAAGCCTGATGTTGTCCAACACCGAAAAATTTGCGAGAACGCTCTGCCCCTGCGGGATGTATCCGATCCGCGCGTTTCGAACAAAAGACAGCTCGCCGTCTTCCATCTCCGACAGATCCAGGCCGTCAAACACGACGCTGCCGGAGGTGGGCTTCAACAACCCGGCGATCATATTGAGAAGAGTGCTTTTCCCGCTTCCCGACCGTCCGGTGACGAAAGCGACCTGCCCCTCGTCCAGGGACGCGCTCGCGTCGTCCACGGCCACAAAGGCCCTGTTCTCCCGCAGATATTCCTTTTTCAGGCGTCGCAGCTCCAAAAGCATCATTCTCCCTCTTTCAGAATGGCGGAGGTCGCCAGCTTCCCGATGTTGGCCGCGGAGTAGGCCGACGCGAGAGCCCCCGTCAAAAAAGAAACCGCCAGGCATAGGCCCAGAAGAAACGCGGTCGTAGCGACGGAAGGCTGCAGATAGGGCATTTCCACCGTAAGGCCGATCAGCGGGGCGAACGAGAACGCCAGGGCGCAGAGGAGCGCGATGCCGGTCACCGCGCCCCCCAGGCTGACGACGGCCGACTCGGACAAAACGATATAGACCAGCTTTTTTCGCGTGCTGCCCAGCGCCCTGAAGATCCCAAACTCCCTTTTGCGCTCGTTCAGGGTGACGGCGAACAGAATGGCGAGCACGCCTACGGCGAGCGCCCACAAAATCAGCGCCAAAACCGCGATAAGAGTCAAAAGAGCGTTCAATCCCTTGGCGACGTTGCTGATCAGGCTTTTGGTCAAGATCACCTCCGCCCCCTCTTGGCGAAACCGGCCGCGGATGTTCCTGGCGAACTCGGTGGGGTCGGCGCCTCCCGCCAGGTCGACGGTTATGACCGAAACGGCGCTCTCGAGGTCCGGAATCCGCGCGCCGCTGTATTTGGCGTATTCTTTCAAGGTGTCGCGGGCGGTTTTCATGTTGAAGAACACGGTGGTGTCGAATCCCATCCCCGTTCTCTCAAGCTGCGCCTTGACCAGGTAGTCCGTGGCAAAGAAGCGCAGTTTGACTCCCGGCTTCGCTTCGATGCTGTTTCCGATCACGACCTCTCCGTCCCGCAAACCGCTGGGAAGCTGCTTTTTTAACCAGGGCGCGATGACGAAATCGCTCTCGGGGACGTAACCGATCAACTGGACCGGAAAAGCGCAGTGGGAGGAGTCCATCGTGGCGATGAAGAGCTGCGGCGACGCCTGGGCAATCCCCTCCACCCGCATCAGTTTTTGAGCGAGATCGCCGTCGAGGTAAAAAGCGCTGGGCTCTCCCCTGAGCAGCGCCCCCTCCACCTTGCGTTCGTAGCCTTTGGGAACCAGCAACGCCTCCGCGCCGAGGCGTTGGGACATGCTGGATATTCCGTTCAGCAGGCTGAAGGCCAGCAGTGACCCTCCGGAAAGCACGAAGGCCAGCAACGCGACGAACGCCGTCATGCAGAAGGTCCGAAAGGGCTTGCGCCTCAAATTTTCCAGAGCTATGTCGAGCGAGGTAAATGTATGTTCACGCATTGTCGGATATGCTTTTTCGAGATATTCTAAAAAGATAGATCGCGTCCGCCACGGCGAGCAGCGCGGCGCCCAGGCCGATCACGTTCAAAGCCGGCAGGGTCGTGAGGCGGCAGTTCATGTGCGGGTGCTCGCAGACTCCAATCAGTACGTTGGGAATCAGAAAGGCCAAAAGGGCGTTCAGGGTCAGCCCGACGCTCAAGCCGAGGCGGACGCGAGAATCCCTGGACAGCAAATACGCGACGCCTATCGCGGCGACGATCCCGCCGATTCCTATTTCGGCCCGCGCAGTCCAAAAGCATTGGGTGACATTGCCGTGGTGCGCTTGTTCGCAAACTTTAAAAAGATATTGTGGCCCAAGGGCAATCAAACCTCCCGAGACGATCGCCGTCAATCCAGCCAATATACGATTTTTCATTGAAAAAACCTCTCTTTTTCATTTCTTTTTCATTTTTGACGAACTCTTCAATTCTTCAATACGCGCCGCAACCGCCGACGGAACAACCTCCGCAGCCGGCTCTACAGGCTGCCGCGGCCGGAGTCTCGCAGATTGCCAGGTTTTTGAGCAGGCCTCGACGCCTGACATAGTTCCGTAAAGTTTTTTGTACGTTTCCCGGCAGGGCATATCCCGTTATGTTGGACGAGGCCAACGCGTCCACGGCATGAGGGCCGATCTGCGCGCACAAGACATACGACACGTCCGAAAGCAGTTTCACCGCCGCCTCCAATCGGTCGCCGACGGCTTGGGGCGGCAGGCAGCGGCGCTCTTCCCGCGCGACGCCGTCGTCGTCAATCTCATAAACGTAAAAATGTTCGGCGCGGCCGAAATGCTGATCGATATTGATTCCATCCGTGCTGGCTACAGCTATCTTCGTCATCGTCATCGCCTCTTTTGTCCATATCTCTTTTATCCATGCCTCTTTTATCCATGGGAGAACGTCTCCATCTGCCCGCCGTAGAGCTCCCGCGAAAATTCGCTTATCCCCGGAATCCCGCAGGCGTCCGCCCGACAGTGTTTGCAGTGTTGAAACACCTCCAGGTGTCTGGCCCCCGCCTCCCTCGCCCTTTGGAGCATGTCGCAGTCGGGCTCTTCGATGTGAGAGAGTTCGTGTTGCGGAATCAGGGGTATGATGTTGTAAATATGCGCCCCGGCCTCGCTGGCCGCTCTGGCGATGTCCTCGATATGCTCGTCGTTGACGCCGGGGACCAGCACGGTATTCACCTTCACCGTCGCGCCCAGATCGCTCGCCCTGCGGATGCCCTCGAGCTGCCTCGCCGTCAAAATGCCGCCCATCTCCGGGCCGGTTATCCGCTTTCCCTCGAAGACGATGTAGGACACCACCTTTTCCAGGATGTACGGATCGACGGCGTTCACGGTTACCGTGATGGTCTTCACCCCCACCTCGAGGAGCTCTTCCGCGCGGTCTGGAAGGAGCAGCCCATTGGTGCTGAGGCACTTTATCAGGTGCGGGTAGGCTTTATGGACGGCGCGAAATGCCTCTACGGCGGAGTTCGTCGCCAGCGTGTCCCCTGGCCCGGCTATTCCCACCACGGTGATGTCCGGGCAGAGCGATAGGGCCTTTTTCACGGTCTCCACGGCTTGATTGGGGTGCAGAATGCCTGCCGTCACGCCCGGGCGCACCTCTTCTTTATTGAACGCGCGATTGCAAAACCGGCACTGGATATTGCAGGCCGGAGATACCGGGAGGTGGAGCCTGCCGAATTTGTTGTGCGCTTCCGCTCCGAAGCAGGGGTGAAGCTGACTGACCTTTCGCGCGGACTCCTGCGCGGACTTTCTCGCCATTGCCATTACAGTTCCAATTTCTGTTATTCTGGCCATCGTTTGCACGTTCCCTCGTCGTCATAAATTCGAGCGTAAATTTGAGAATGAAAAAAAGTCAGCTTCCTGATGAAAGCTGACTTCAAAACGGGATCTTCTTATTTCGCGGCGTCACATCATCATGGCAAACACAAATCTATATATGTACATTCGCGGCAAGCATCGCTCATCCGCTGCATCCGATTGCACATACACATGATTTGCGTTCCGAAGTCCCGTTTTCGCATAAAATTCATTCCCTCTCGATCTTTTAAAAGCAATAACTTATAAAATCAATAAGTTATTAATAATTTGAGATTATACCTCCTGATACTTATTTGTCAAGACGCGATCATCCCCAAACTGCAGGGTAGGGTATAGGGTATAGGGTATAAGGGTATAAGTCTCAATGAATTTTTCGAGTTCGATGGGGCATTTCTTCGCATCGAACCGCGTGGTATCCTGCGTCGGAGTCGTATCGCTATGGTCAATTTCCACTCGCAGTGGAAGCCTTGCGTTCCCACTCGGCGGCCTGCGCTTCGTCGGGCTGGACGCCTAATCCTTCGCGGTAGATGATGGACATATTCTCCATCGCCTTTGCGTTGCCGCCTTCGGCCGCGACGCGCGTCCATTTCACGCCCTCCGCAGGGTTTTGAGCGACCCCGGCCCCGGTGAGATATGCCACGCCGACGCACATCTGCGCCTCAGCGTTTCCTCCATCAGCGGCTTTCATGAACAGCTCGAACGCGCGCGCCTTGTCCTGCGGAACGCCGTCACCCTCGTCGTACATGCGCCCGAGGTAAAGCGCCGAATTGACGTGCCCGGCGTCCGCGGCTTTCTGGTGCCATTCGGCGGCGCGAGCGTGGTCTTTCTCGACGCCCTCGCCGTTGTAGCACATCACGCCGATGCTGCTCATCGCGAACATGTCGCCCAGATTCGCGCTCTTGAGATACCATTCCATCGCTTTCGCGTAATCCTGATTCACGCCGCGCCCGTAGTGATAAAAGTTGCCCGTGAACATCATCGCTCGCGGATGCCCGTTTTCGGCTTCGGCGGCCTGTCTGAGGTACGCGAACGCCTTCGTGTCGTCTTCCGGGATTCCGTCGCCATCCTTGTACATCTGTCCCAGGTAGAGAGCGGAGAGCGCGTCGCCCGCGTTGGCCGCCCGTTCGTGCCAGCGTGCGGCCTCCGCGGGGTCGGCGGGTCCGGCATCGCCGTTGTAGTACATCGCCCCGACCATTCTCATGGCGCTCACTTCCCCGGCTTCGGCAGCTTTTTTGTACCACTCCATCGCCGACGCGAGATTTTTCTCCGTGCCGAGGCCGTCGTGATACATGGTTCCCAGTCTCAGATACGCCCCCTCATAACCCTGACGCGCGGCGGCGAGGTACAGCTCGAACGCCTTCGCCAGGTCCTTCGGCACGCCTTTCGTGTTTCCGTCGTAATACATGTTCGCGGCCTCGGTCTGCCACTTCGCCTCACCGGCCTCGGCCCGCTTCATCACGTCTACGACGTCCGACCGCTCGATCGATGCGCCTTTATTCGTCACTGTCACGGTTGAATTGGAAATTCCCCCCCGCGATTCGACGGCAACGTCTGCCGTCGAAGAAGACGACGCGAGAGCCGACAGCTTCCTCTCCGCGTCAGGGTATCCCTGGGCCGCGGATTGGCGATACCATTCCAGAGCCGCAGCTTTGTCCTCCGTCACGCCAATACCGTTTTCAAGGAATATCCCCATGTTGTACTGCGCCGTAGCATCGCCCTGTTCGGCGGATTTTCGGAACAATTGGGCGGCTTTTACCTCGTCCTTCGGCACTCCCAGCCCCCGGAAATACGCCACTCCAAGATTCAGTTGTCCGCTGGAATTTCCCTGAGCGGCGGATTTACCGAACCATTGCGCGGCGGCGCTATGATCCTGCGGTACTCCAATGCCGTCGCGGTACAGCACGCCCAGGTTATCCTGCGCCTGTGAATTCCCTTGTTCGGCGGATTTGCGGTACCACTCGGCGGCCTTCGCGAAATCCCGCTCACCGCCGCGCCCCGTCTTGTACATCATGCCCATCGCCATTTGAGCGCGCGGCTCGCCCTGTTCCGCCGCCTCGATGAACCACTTCTTCGCCTCTACGTCGTCGTTTGCCGTGCCGTTCCCGTTCAGGTAGGCCACACCAGCGTTGAACTGCGCGTCGGCGTGGCCCTGCGCCGCGGATTTCAGAAACCACTCCAGCGCCCTGGCGTAATCTTGCGGTATGCCTTTGTGATAGCCGTTGTAGTAGATTATCCCAACCTCGAACTGCGCGTCCGGGTCGCCGTTCTCCGCGGCCTTCATGATCTCCGGCAGGTTGCCCTGTTCGATCTCTACGGTGACGGCAAAAACCCCAGATGAAAACATTCCCTCGAACAAAAGAGCCATAAACGACAGTACGCAAATTACCGCGACACGAATTTTCATCCTCATTCATCTCCTGTACATTGATTTTTCAGAACAGCTCCGGCATAACTTCGTACTCGGCCAGTTTCAACACCAGTTCCTTTATGGCGGACATGACTTGTCGCGGTGAAGCGTCGACGCACAGATTGATGCACGATTTATCTTTCCCTTTTTTCGCGGGCTGTTACCACGGAACCTTTTCCATCTGCGACCAGTCACCGCTGAAGTTCGACGAATGGTTGGGATTGAACGTGGAGTCGTTAGTGTAGTATGTGTTGCCGTCGCCGTTTCTCCACGCGTAGCCGTAGCCCGTCGGGGCATCGTACTTTTCGCCGCCGCCGCTCCACGTATCTACGCCGGTGATGGCGTTCGTCCAGCCGCGCGTAACGTTCGACTGGGCCTGTCGCCGATTTTCGATGGCTGACTGATTATTGCTCGCCCGTACCTGGGCGGCCCGTATCGTCCGGATCGCGTCTTCCTGGCGTTTGATCTCGCGCAGCATCCCTTGCGTCGTTATCGTCTCGACCGTTTCAGCCCATACTGGGTCGGGGCCACTGTTGCTCAAGATTAAAGCGAAATCATTCTCATGCGCCTTTAATTTCCCCTCAAGTGCGCTCATGGCCATAATCTGAACATCCCACAGAATGGAATACTTCCCGTAAGAGAGCGGCGACGTACTCATCCACGTTCTGTAATTGGCCACAATGAACCCGACTTCTTCATGCCGTTTGCCCTCTTTGACGTAGGAGTATTCCGCCACGGCCAGATCGTAAGTCCGGCCTTGATAGATGTTGCATGACGCCATAGCATTGAGGCGCGGTATATCTCTGGCGTTTTCCTCCTCGACGGCTTTGTTGATCACGCTGTCCAAGCCTTGAGGGCGCGTAATTTCTTTTATCCGTACGCCGGAGATTTCAGAATTTTGCTTTAACAGCCAGTTGAGGAAATCGGAGGCCGTCATGAGCTGCAACGCCAACACTCCGAAATCCGGGTCTATCTGTAACTGCGAAAATGACGCGGGCGGCGTGAACATCGGCCACTTTTGATTGAAATGGAATTTGAAGGGCGTGGAGTAAACGAACTTAGCTTCGTCGGGGCCATTGACCTCGAACATGAGGTACGCGGGATTTGCGTAAATGTTAAGGTTCCACACAACCTGAGAACCTTTCCCGATCTCCCACCCGTCCGGCACAGCCACGGTCGCCGCTACCGCGTCGTTCATCTGCGGATCGAGCATCTCGTGTCGCTTGACCAGCAGCCCCTGAGCCGCGAAGACCGGAGCTGAGGCAAAAATCGCCGCCGTCAAAACCAGCGTGGCCGTAAATCCCGTACGCGCCCAAAAGCGTTTTTTTCCGTGATTTCTCATTTCGTCGCCTCCCTGAACATCTTAGCGAGCTGATTTCTCCCGTATCCGACTTTCAGTGAGAGTATCAGGGTTTTCAAGTCCCTGTGCTCACCCATCACCGTTACGGCGTCGCTTATGCCATCCTCAACGCCCACCAGGACAAATCCCGTGGCCCCGGTTGCGTTTGTGCAGGAAATTCTGTAGAACCCACCGTCAGTTTTTTCCGGCGCGCCGGTCCTGGAGCCCTGACTTTCGATCCCCTCTATCGTGCTTTTCATTAAGGTCTCCGTATCCTCCTCGCCTTCGGCGGATACGGCGCTCGTTACCATAACGACCGCCGCCATACCCGGGGAAGTTATGACGACGCTGCCCGCGTTGTCGTCGTTCGCCGTCCAGCCCGCGGGGATTTCGACCGAGAAATGACCAAAATCCCCGGCGTCGTCGAGCGCCGCCCACATGCTTTCGATGTCGGGGTGTTCGCCGCGAATTTTTATGGAAGCCTCAATCGCCGCGAGTTCCGGGTGTCTGCCCAACGACATCACGGCGAAACCCGTGCCGTTCTCCGCCCAGGCGCACATGTGGCCTGTCTTTCCGTATCCGTTCCTCATCGTAAAGGCGTAACGCCCGCCGCCCATATCCCTGGGGACGGTGCCCTTTTGCCCGTCGGACAATACCTCGGCGTAGGTTTTGGAATCCCCGCCCTCGGCGTCGCCCGCCGCTACCATGACCACAACCACCGCCTCGCTGTCCGGGGACAGGAGAGTCACGCCGCCGTTTTCATCCTCCTGCGACTGCCAGCCGTCAGGCACTTCCACCGAGATATTTTCAAATTCCCTCACGGCTGCGATCGCGGACGCCGTGAAAAACAGGATAAAAACCAAAACCGCTGCCGCCGTGAAAATTTTTTTGCTGTTTTTGCGCGTCATATCGTTTTCTCCTTTCATAATTTACATCTCTCCCTTACTCCGGTGCCGCTCATCGCCCACCTGCCGACAAGTTTTCGTCCGGCACGGCGCGGGACGTTCGCTCTTTTCGCGTGAATATCATTTCCTCGTCCTCGTAGCTCAGCGTAAGGATGAGTTTTTCGCCCTCGATCCTGTACCCGAAATCCATCCCCGTGTCCTCGATCTCAGGTATATCGCGAGAGTGTACGCGAAGCGTTTTACCGTCCGCCTCCCACGTCGCGTTCGCGAACTGTTCCCTGTCGCCGAGGCGATTTTCAAAAAAGGCCGTGCCGTCGGCCCTGAAAGTGAAAGTTGTCGTCTCGACGGGAGTATATTCCTCGTCCCTGTGTTCCCACGCCCCAATCAGCCGCTCGTCGTTCGCCGCCCGCGCGGGCCTCGGCAAAAAAGCGGCAAAAAACAGGAGCGCGATTGCCGCGAGCGCAAAAATTTTTTCCCTCAATGATATTAGCCCCTTTATGAAAATCTTTTTTATTTCGATCTCAGAATCGCCTCGTTGCGAGCTTTTAATGCTTTGTCTGCGGCGTCCGCCGCCTCGGACAGCTCCTCACGCACCGAAATAGACGGTTCTGTGTCGGCCATGAACATCTCAGCCCGCGCCTCCAGGTCGTCGATGCTGAGAGTGAGCGCGCGCTCAACGGGCTTCGGGGCCTGGGCGGGTTCGGAGTAGAGCAGATTGTCGGCCAGCTTGCGGAGTTTTGTTACGTTAGAGCCTGGCTGTTTGCGCTCGATGCGCGACAGGATATTCTCCACGCGCGTGGCCTCGTTTTTGAGATTGTTCCGCGCGTTTCTCGCAATGGATTTTCCGTCCGCGCTCTTCACGGCAGCCATGTTTATCATCTGGAGCGGAAGCAGGAACACGAGCCCCGCGCCTATCTGAATGAGGAAATAATTCACGAGACTGAACCCGGAAAATCCGTTGACGACGGCCAGGGCGATAACGGCCACGGTATAGAGAGCCGCGAGCGCGAGTTGCGTGAACGTGTGCGGCGGCTGTCTCCTGTTGTCCGAATGCGTCCGTTACTCGTATCCGAGAGAGTGATCTTCGCGTGTTGAAGCTCGATCAGGTCATGTACCACACACAGCAGATGCCGAACGCCGCGCTTGTAATTCCGTTCTTCCTTAAACATAAATTTGAATTTGCCCCTCTTTTTTATGTTTTGAGCAGAAAAAATTTAATCTCTGTCCGAAAGAACGAGAAGTTTGATTTTTGCGTTTAGGGGTTGTAATTTTGAGCTATATTTTCGCGTGAGGTTTGAATTTTCGATTTTTAATCGATTTCTATCTTGTTCTGAAATTTGAAATATCGTATAATATTTTGTTCAGTCTTTGAATGCAGCTGTTAATCTGTCCGAAGCGGAGTGAGCGAAAACGGAGTGAGCGTCTTGCGTGGGAAAAACGAGTTTTTGAGTTCGCCGTTCTGGATTTTTGTTGTTCTCATGACCTTATATTTCGGATTTAGCAAAGGGTATGTCTTGGCGTTCATGGGGGTCGCTTCGCCCCGTATACCGGGCGGCACGATGTTTGCCTGGATCGCGGCGTCTATGGCGCTCGGAAATTTCACTGCCGCAATGTTGGGAGACGGGCGCGTCACAAAAAAATTCTTTACGCCCCGGCGTATGATTGATATTGGCGCCGTCGCGACCCTGATTCTCACGGCAGCCGATATTTTTGTTCCATCCGCCCCCTTTGGGGCGCACGTTGCCTTATGCCTGGCCGTCAACTATCTGCAAGGCTGTTTTACTGTTGTACTGTGCGCCGACATGTTGCGCCGCGTCCCGTTCAACCGCCGCGGGACAGCGTTCGGGCTGGGTTTCGGGTTATCGACGCTCATCAATCTGCCTGCGAGGCTGGAGGATTTCCCATTCCCCGCCATTCAAACCATCCAAGGCCAACTTGTGTACTCTTTTGCCCTCATGATAATCTGCGCATTGTTCCTGTTTCTGCCCGACGTTCAAAGAGCATTTACCTCCCATGCCAGAACGGAAACCTCACGGGAAGGCGAAGTTGTCGGGCGGCGTTTCGGATTCATGGTGTTTCTTATCATGGTCTGTTACTTTTTCCTCTATACTTCTTACGGCATCTTCAACACTATGACCGACAACTACATCGGGACGCATACCGTCAGCTTCGAGTACGCCCGTATCGCCGACGTGTTCGCAAACATCATTGTCGGCGTGTTATGCGATGTGGTAGGCCGCGGAATTACGCTTTCGGCGTCCGGCGTCCTTCTTATCTGTGGGGCCGTCGGATGCCTGTTCGAGTTCGACGGGCGCGCGGCGGTCGCGATGAGCGCCATCACCATCGTCGGAGCGATAGGGTACTCCGACCCCATACGCGTCATATTCGTCGATGTTTCCGCAGGCATGAAACGCCCGATGCTCGTTTGCGCACTGGGCTTTATCTGTCATTTCCTGTTTCAGGCCACCGGTGGACCTGCCGCCGTCTACACGCAGCATCACGGTGTCGTCGCGCAGGCCGCGATTATCATTGCATTGTGCGTCATTGCCACGCCCGGACTCACCCTGCTCGTGGAAATTTTGAGAAATATCAACGTGGAGCGGCAATCGTCGATGATGAACAGAGTCAAAGTGGAATCCGCGTGCAGTGTCACCCCTTCGCGCCTCGGAGAAATTCTGGGGCCCTGCAATCTGACGAAACGGGAACAGCAAATTTACGATTTGTCCGTCGCGGGGAAATCTGTACCGGAAATAGCGGAGTTTCTTTTCATATCCGAAGCCACAGTAAAAAGCCACGTAAACCGCACACTCAAAAAGACCGGGACCAAAAACCGCAGCGAATGGACTACCGGCGGCGGGAACAGGAAACCCGAAAAAAACGATTCCACCCTGCCAAATGAAGCAGGATGAGCTGTCCCTTAACTCCACTACGATGAAGAAAGGGTTCAAAAATATTTTCGACGAGCCCATCTACGCCCACCACAGGAATATGTGTTTGAACCTAGCCGCGACGCTGTTGCTTGAAACGGATAATCAGTTTTTGAAATCGCAACGAGTATCGGGTATTCAAATAGCGGAAATTTTGGCAACGCCTTAAAAAATCATTACGGCATTACGCCGGGCCAATATCGTCGAAAGGGGAAGCTGCCCTGCCGACTCTTGGGCTGAACTCTCAGCCCAGCAACGGCAGAGTTCCTATCTGGAGACCTAATCCGGCGTTTGGAAATTTCGGCGCGGAGAAACTCCCGATGAGACGCGTCTATCCCCCCCCATGTAAAAAACCCTATAATAAAGCGTACGCCAAATTTGGATCGTTCTGACTACTGGGCTATCGTTTTTCATCGACCTGCCTTATTTGCGAAATTCGGAGGGGGACATGCCCACATTTTTTTTGAAGACGTAGCTGAAGTAATGGGGGTCGTTGTAGCCCACCATGTAGGCTATTTCGGAGGCGCGAACCTGTGTGGACTTGAGGAGATCTTGGGCTTTGCGGAGTCTCGTTCGGGTGAGACACTCGATGAAGGTCTCTCCGGTCTCTTGACTGAACACGGTGCTGAAGTGATTGGGCGACAACCCCACGGACTCCGCCACGGTATTGAGGGAGATGGACTGCTCGGCGTAATGGGCGGAAATGTATTCTCTGGATTTCTTGATAATATCGCAATACCTGGAGGTTTTGTTGAGATCGGACGAGGGCGGAGAACCCCTCTCCGAAGGCTTTTTCGGCTCGCTGAAGAGCCCGCCGCGAGGCTCGCCCGGGTCCATATCCTTGAATCCAAGAATGAGGCGGCGTCCGGTTTTTTCAAGATATCGCATCGCCTTTTTTGCGCAGGACATCGATTGGGGCAGTTCGGCGATGCTTTTGACGGGCAAACCTATCGCCACCGAGACGAGGCAGGGATTGTTGCGTTCGCTGTCGTACTTGACCGCCTGGGCCGTGGCGTAGACGTCCTCCTCCAGGGCGTCTTCGTCGTTGGCGGCGTATACGCAGACGATCCGCTCCGCGCCCTCGGGAAAGGCGACGACGTTTTCGTTCGGGGCGAGAATCGCGAATATCGACGAACACGCCCGCGCCGCCGTTTTTCCGTCGTCAGGATCGTTCGGAATAATCTCTATCAGCGTCGTTTGATAACATCGCGCGTCGGTCAGGGCAAGGCGCTTCTCGTCCGGCGAAAAATCCTCCGTTATGCCGTAGAGCAGATTCGACAAAAATTTTTCCGTCTGCAGCCTGCGGGCGTCGGTCGCGGCTTTTTGCAGGTTTTCGATCGCTTTGCGCCGTTCCCTTTCCGCCGCGATTTCCTTTGCCGCCGTCTCCAGGGCCTGAAACAAGATCGAGGACGTCACGGGCTTCAGCAGATACTCGCTTACCCCGATTTTTATCGCCTGCTTGGCGTACTCGAACTCGTCGTGTCCGCTCAGGATGATGATTTTCACCCACGGCATCGTGCGGGCGACGCGCCTCGAAAGCTCGATGCCGTCCATGAAGGGCATCTTGACGTCCGTAATCAGGATGTCCGGTAGAGTTTCGGCGATAAGCGACAGAGCCATCTCGCCGTCGGGGGCCTCCCCCACCAGCGAGAAGCCGGAACCGTCTCGGCTGATGCTGTCTCGAAGCCCGGCGCGCATCGCCGCCTCGTCGTCGACGAAAAAGACCTTATACACGCTCCATCACTTTTCCCTCCGATTTCGGCGGCGCGTTCGGCAAAATGAAGGAGACCGTCGTTCCCCCGGAGGGCGCGGATTCGATGGACAGGACGCTCTCCGGGCCGTAATAGAGTTCGAGCCTCCGATTGACGTTAAACAGCCCGAAGCCGGTCTTTTTGTCCGCCCCCTCCGGACTGTCCTTCGGCCCTTCTTTCATCTGGGTCCTGACCTGCTCCAGCTTTTCTCTCGTCATTCCGACGCCCGTGTCCGCAATGCCGAAGTATATTCCGGCGGGGTGCTTCATCGCCTCCACCAGCACATGCCCGCGTCCCCGCGTGTTCCGTATCCCGTGATAAATGGCATTTTCCACCAGAGGCTGAAGCAAAAGCTTCAACACCACTTTGTCCCGTATTTCCTCGTCCACCTTGATAGTATATTTCAAAATATCGTTATAGCGCATTTGCTGAATGATCAAATAGTTCTCCACGTGCTGGATTTCGTCGCGCAACGGGATAAAATCCACTCCATGGCTGAGCGTGATCCTGAAAAACGAAGAGAGCGCCGAGACGAGTTTGATGACGTCCCCGGACCTGTTGGACTCGGCGGCCCAGATGATCGCGTCCAGCGTATTGTAAAGAAAATGCGGGGTAACCTGAGTCTGCAATGTTTTCATCTCGGATTTTTTCAGGTTGCGCTCCTCCTCGATGCTTTTTTGCAGCAATATCTCGATCTGTTTTGCCATGGAGTTCATGCTGTCGGCCAGCTCTGAGAGCTCCCCGTCCCGCTCCAGCGATATCCTGGAGTGGAAGTCGCCCTGCGCGATTTTGGCCGCCATGCGCCTCAGCTTTTCGATAGGGCGCGTGATGCTTCCCGAAATCGTCCATACGGCGAAAAAACCGGTGGTGAGCATCGCGAAGAGAAGCAACAGGTTGAAGATGAAAACTTTTCGACTCCGCCCGCCGATCCTTTCGTTGAGCGTGGAGACCTCTTCCATCTGTTTCGCGATGAAGTCCTGCATCAAATCGGAGATCAAGGCGGCGACGCCCCGAATTTCCTCGAGCGTCGCCTCGTTTTCGGAAACCGGGCTTCTTTCCGCGATCTGCCGTTCCAATACGCCGATGTAGCCCTCAAGGGTCGACATCGTGCGAAGCACCACGTCCATCACGGTCCGGTTGTTCCGACTGTAATAATCCAATCGGATGGCGTTCATCCGAGACCGGATGTCCGACATCAGCGCCTTGATGCCGCTGGTCTCGAACTTCGTTTTGCCGGCGACGATATCCCAGACGATGGGCTCGATCTCCGTTTTTATCGTCATGTTGAGGCTGTTGGCCCGCCCCACGTTGTGGATGATCGCTCCGTACTCGTTCGCCTGCCGGATGCCGGCGACGCTTTGAATGACGATGAGGGGCAGCATCAACAGAAAAACGGCGACGAACGAGGCGATGATTTTTTGCCTTATCCCCGCAAGAAGGAACATCTTTTTAACGCCAAGGAACATCTTTTTGACGCCGGGGAACCTCATGTCAGTAGGGATGAACGGGCAGATCTTCCGGGGCGTCGTCCTCGGTGTAGACTTTTTCCTCGCTGTAAATTCTGGACGGAACGCTCACGCCGGCCACGAGCTTACGGACCAGCTCCATCAATCGATCGCCCACGTAGGGGTTGCACTCGACGATGCAGTTGATCTTTCCCTGTTTCATGGCCTCGACGGCCGATCTCTGAGCGTCCACGGAGATGACGACGACGTCTTTGCCGGGCCTTATGCCTCGCTCCTCCATGGCCTCGACGGCGCCCATCGCCATATCGTCGTTGTGGGCGAACAGAACGTCGATGTTGGAATAGGAGGACAGGATTTGCTCCATGGTCTCCCTGCCTTTCGAACGCATGAAGTCGCCCCTGAGGGAACAAAGGACCTTGAATTGCGCGGAACTCTTCGGGTCGTTGTCCCAATCGTTGTCCCCCAGGGCCTCGCGAAACCCTTCGTACCGGCCCCGCATGGGGGAAGAACCTTCCGTCCCGCGCAACTCCACGACCCTGACCTCGCCCTCGGCGTCGGCAAATTTTTTGCGCAGCCACCGCCCGGCTTTTCTGCCCTCTTCTACGAAATCGGAACCGACGAAAGCCGCGAAAAGCCCGTCGGACTCGGTTCGAATATGACGATCGACCAAAACCACGGGAATTCCCTCGGCCTTGGCCTCGAGAAGAATGTTGTCCCATCCGGTTTCGACGATTGGAGAAAAAGCGATGACGTCCACCCTGTGGGCGATGAAAGAACGGATGGCCTTGATCTGATTTTCCTGCTTCTGCTGGGCGTTTTCGAACATCAGCTCTATGCCGTACCGCCGAGCCGCGTCTTTGATGCTGGCGGAGGAGGCGCTGCGCCATTCGCTCTCGGCCCCGAGCTGCGCGAACCCAAGAACGATCTTGCTCCCGAAATCGTTCTCGGTTTCGAGAAAGGAGTCGTCAAGATACAAAAGATACGTCGAGATCGCGGACGCGACCAAGACGACAAGCGACGCCAGAAAAAGTTTTTTCATGATCTCCTTGAAAATAGGGATCCCTTAAAGAGGGATCCCTTTCTCCGCCTCGTCGTCAATAGACCCCGAGGTGTCCTTTTTCGCGAAGAATGGTGTCGTTGCAGCCGACGTGATAAAAATTGTGAGCGATCAGGTTGGACAAAACCATCCCGTTGGTCACGTCCATATTTCTCCTCGCGGAAGAACCCTCGTGCTTTTGGGCGAGGGCCTCGTCCGTAAGTCCATCGAGCCAGGCGTCCGCGGAGGCTTTCTTGGCCTTCCCGAACTCGCGGATGACGTCTTTGGAGAGAACCTCCTTGGGAGATTCCTTAAACATGGCGATATCGATGGAGCCAGGCCCCAGATCGATATTTCCCCCCACGGGAAGGATGAAGAAATCGACGCAGGCAAAAGCGTGGTAAACGTGCTGCCAGTAATGCCATTTTCCTGCCTTCGCCTTCCACGCCTCGTCCGAGGCCTCCTCGATCTGTTGGAACAGAAAACCGAATCCTCTTTCGTAATTTTTCCGCAACTCCCCCACGATGTCCTTCATAACCATTTTCCCCCTCAAAGCGTGCTCGACGCGAATACGCGACTTTCAGTCGCGCGAATCCCTTCTCAGCGCCGCAAGCGCGAGAAGCCTCAGCAACTGCATAACGGCCATCAAAGTCGCCGCGACGTAGGTCCAGGCGGCGGCGTTCAGCACGCTGCCGGCTCCTTGCAGTTCATCGCCGCTCAAAGCTCCGGTTTGCTCCAGGATGGCCACAGCCCTCGAACTGGCGTTGAACTCCACCGGCAGCGTGACCAAATGAAAAATCACCACGCCCAGGAACAAAAAGATGCCGATATTCATCCATAGGGACCCCCGAAACAAAAACCCGATGAAAAAAAGCGGCATGGCCATAAACGACCCAAGGTTGACGACCGGGACGAGGTTGTTGCGAATCCCCAAGGGCACATAGCCGACGCTGTTTTGTATCGCGTGCCCTACCTCGTGAGCCGCCACGCCGATCGCCGCGATGCTGGCGTTGCCGTAGACGGAGTCCGAAAGGCTGAGGGATTTGTCCCGCGGATCGTAATGGTCCGTCAACTGCCCCGCCACCCGCTTCACGGAGACGGAGGTCAAGCCGAATCGGTCCAAAAGCATCCTCGCCACCCGGTCCGCCGTCATGCCGCGCCGTGTCCCCACATGGCTGTATCGTTCGAATGTCGATTTCACCCTCAACTGCGCCCATCCCGCGAGAAGCAGCGCAGGCAACAAGAGAATCATCGTCGGATCGAAAAAATACGGAAGCATCATGAAAACCGCCACCTTTCTTGCTATGTCTCGCTTTTCTTTATCTCTCGCTCTTTTCTATTGCCCTTCTCTACCGTGGCGCAAGCATAACAATAACGTTTCGAAAGGCCATCGGCATTTTCGACGGAAAATCAGGATAACCGCAACCCGGTCGAAAACGGCCTCACTTTTCGTAAAAAAACTCCGCGATCGCGTCCACGAGTTTTTCTTGCTCCTCGGGCAACAGCCCGACGAAAAGGGGCAACGCCAGAGACTCTCGGGAAAGGCGTTCCGACTCCGGCAGGTCGCCCGGCCTGTATCCCAAAAAGGCGAAGCACTTCTGCAAATGCAAGGGCAGCGGGTAGTAAATCCGCGTGGAAAATCCCCGTGCCTCCAGCCGGGCCATCAACTCGTCGCGCCGAGGAACGCGGACCACATACTGGTGGTAAATATGAAAATTTCCATCCAGTTCCGCCGGAAGCGTCACGAACTCCTGGAGTTTTTTCATGCCGAAAAACATGCGGTAACGGTCGGCAAGCACCCGGCGCTCCGCGTTCCACTCTTCGAGATGGCGGAACTTCACGTCCAGGATAGCGGCCTGCATGGCGTCAAGGCGGCTGTTCAACCCCACCTCGTCATGAAGGTACGCCGCGCCCTCGCCGTGCACCCGCAGCTTCCCGACGCGTTTCCCCAGCTCCGCGTCGACGGCGACGACCATGCCCGCGTCGCCGCAAGCGCCCAGATTTTTCGTGGGAAAGAACGAATAACACCCTATGTCCCCCATGACTCCGGCCCGGACGATTTTCTCCTCGATCCCGCCTTCTTCGCTCGAACCCCGCGAGCTTCGCTCCTGGCGCACCTTACGCCAGGAGCCGAACGCCTGGGCGGCATCCTCGACGACGGCGATGCCCCGTTCGCGGCACAACCCCGCGATTTCCTCCACCGGGGTCATCTGGCCGAACAGATGCACCGGCAGAAACGCCTTTGTCTTCGGCCCGAACTTGGCGGCGGCGTGTTTCAAATCGATATTGTACGTCGCGGGGTCGATGTCCGCGAAAACGGGCGTCGCTCCCAGCCTCGCTATACAGCCCGCCGTGGCGAAAAAACTATAGGGCGTCGTCACGACTTCGTCTCCCGGCCCGATGTCCAAGGCCATCAACGCCAAAACCAGAGCGTCCGTTCCCGAGGCGCAGCCGACGGCCGTGCCCTTTTCCAAATAACTCTCCACGTGTTCCTCGAAAGTCCGCACTTCCCGCCCCAGAATAAACGCCTGCGATTCGAGAACCCGCTCCAGCGCTTCCCTGATTTCGTCTTTGACGGCCGCGTAACTTCGTTTCAAATCCAAAATCGGCAACTTGTCGGCCATTGATGGCACCTCTTCCCGTACTAGAATTTACGAATTTACTTCAATAATTCGCGCCGCGCGACATCGCCCGGCAGGCAAACAAACGGCGCGGACAAACTACCGTTCCTCCCGAGGAGTTCGAGAGGCGGCGCGATCTTCCAAACGCTCTCGCACGGCGTCGTATTCCAGGTTTTCTATTTGCTCCCGCAGCCATACGACGAGTTCTCCGTCGGATTCGTACTCGTATCGCTCCAGTTCCGACAAGACATCCTCCAGAGGCTTCAAGTCAAATTGCCTGGCCGCCCGCAACATTTTCTCCAGTAACGCGGCGTTCGGCGCGGACGCGCGTTTTTTGGGGGCGCTGGGGCCGGCCGCGTTTTCCAAAAGTTTTTTCACGCCGGCGATCAAGGTTTCCGCCCGTTCCAGGAGGGTTTCATGGTTTGCCCGCACTGTTTCCACATCTCTTTTCTTCGCCGCGAACTCCAACGCCTCGGCCCGTTTGCCGATATCGTCGGCGCAGATGCCGTAACTGCTGCCCTTCAAGCCATGCACCGCAATGGCGTACTCCGCCAGATCGCTTTCGACGCAATCGCGCAGGCGCTGGAGCAGGGCCGGCGTGTGGGTCGCGTAGGAGCGGAGGACCTGCAGGTAAACGGCCTCGTTTTCAAAACGCCTGATGCCCGCCGAGAGGTCGAGGCCCTCCGCCTGGGAGCCGTTCAAGGACTGGAAGCTATTCAAGGAAAAGAAGGGCGCGTCCCCCTTCGTCTCGGCGTTCGCCCTCTCTTCCGTGTTTCGCGACGTCTCCCGGTCTTGACGGTCTCGCACCCATGTGTTGAGCACCGTATCCAGGCGCATGACGTCGATGGGTTTCGACAAGAACGCATTGAAGCCGTTCGCGAGAAATATCTCCTCGTTGCCCACCAGCGCGTTCGCCGTGAGCGCGATGATGGGGACGGTTCGCGCGTACTCCGTGCCGATCTCGCCGCGGATGATGCGGGTCGCTTCGATCCCGTCCATCTCCGGCATCATGTGGTCCATGAACACCACGTCGTATTGTTCGGGCGCGCCGTCCCCCGCGGCTTTTATCTTCTCTATGGCCTCCCGGCCGCTCGCGGCGCAGTCCACCGTCAGCCCGTAGGGCGCCATGAGCCCGGCGGCCACGTCCAGGTTCGTCACCACGTCGTCCACGATCAGGACTTTCCCATAAGGCATGGGGGTGCGGGCGAAGTTTTTGCCCCAATCGGCGTTGCCTCCCATAAAGCGAAAACGTCTCAGGTTTTCCGCGGTTTCTTTTCCTATGGGCGTGGCGTCCACAATCTTTTGACGGATGACGGCTTTGAACGTGCTGCCCGCGCCGTACTCGCTTTCCGCCGTGATCGTTCCCCCCATCAGCATGACGAACGTTTTCGTAATGAAAAGGCCGAGCCCCGTCCCCTCGATGTGGCGATTGGCTTGCAGGTCCAACTGGCCGTATTCCGAAAAAAGCTTCTCCATGTCCTTTTCTTTGATGCCTATGCCCGTGTCGCTGACGAGAAGGGTGAGCCGGGCGTCGTCTTCCTGCCGCTCCCAATAGATTTTGAGGACGACGCTTCCTTCTTTCGTGTACTTGAAGGCGTTGGAAAGCAGATTGGTCAGGATCTGCTTCACCCGCAGCTCGTCGCCGTGCAGCCTGACCGGGATCGTCTCGTCGATCTCCAGCTCGAAGGAGATCTTTTTCGCCCCGATGCGCACGACGTTCAACTGCAC
Organism: Synergistaceae bacterium; assembly: GCA_031274425.1. Lineage (GTDB taxonomy): Bacteria > Synergistota > Synergistia > Synergistales > Aminobacteriaceae > JAISLU01. The sequence goes on from JAISQE010000091.1 coordinate 42,372, forward strand.
CACGTCGTTGACGAGCTCGGGGACGTCGTAATCCGCGGGGAGCAGATCGAAATTCCCCGCCTCGATTTTGGAGATGTCCAGAATGTCGTTGATGATGCTCAGCAAAGTCCTGCCCGAATTGTGAATTTTTTCGAGACCGGCGTGAGTATCGTCCGGCAATTGTTTTTGGAGTTGTATCTCGGATAGGCCGATAATCGCGTTGAGCGGCGTGCGTATTTCGTGACTCATCGCGGCGAGAAAATGGCTTTTGGATTTCGACGCGGCCTCCGCCTCGAGCCTGGCCTTCAAAAGGACTTCGTGCCTTTGGCTCAACTGCTCGATCATGGCGTTGAAGGCCTTGGAGAAATCCCCCATGAACGCCACCCGTTGTTGATAATCCCCGTCGGCCACCGCCTGCGTTTGCCAGGTCAGGTGGTTCAGGGAAGCGTGCAGCGCTTTCAGAGGATCGGCCATCCTGTTGTCGCGCGAGGGTTGTTTGCCGTGCAGATCTCCCCTCGACAACGCGCTGGCCATTTCGCGAACCTCCGTAATGCACCTGACAAGATGCTGCAGTTTCCGCCCCAAATCGCGAAACCCATCAGGCAACTGCTCCAACCCCAATTCGCCGTGCGCGGGTTTGGACATCGCGTCGTTCAAATAGTCGAACAAAATTTTTGCAGTCGGATCCGTAAAACCTCACCCGCTTCCACAAACACGCTCGTGGAGCTTCCGCGTCTTTCGTTTTCGACGCGCTTCCCAATTTTTACTTTACGAACTTTATCTTAACGATTTTATCTTAATGATTGATAAATGCAAGCGTCAAGCCGATTGGGGCGTTTTCAACGTATGAGGGGAATCGCATGCCCAATATCATGGCCCAATATCATGAATGAATAAATTTAAATTAAGCAGTTGACATGGCATTTATACATGCTTATAATGCCACAAAACATGCAAAAATATCATTTCTAGCATGTTTTTGCTTATAAATTCTAAGTTCATTCCAAAACAAGACCTTGGGCTTCGCATATTTTCGTACCGAAGGCAGGAGGGTTTGGGGGGTTCCGTTCCCCCCGAGCTTCAAATTGGTTTTATTTGGCGGGCCGGCGGCGGTTTTAGCCGGGAATATCGAGGGAGGCGATGTATGGTGAAACGGTTGTGCGGGTTTTTCGCGTTGGGGTTGGCTTTGGCGGTCTGTACTTTCTTCATTTACGGCGTTTGCGGTTTCGCTTACGCCGCGGAAAAGACGGTGAAGGTGGGCGCGATTTTCCCCCTGTCCGGGGGCGTGGCCCAAACGGGGGTTTTGTGCAAGGCCGCTATGGAAATAGCGCAGGAGATCGTCAACGGAAAGGTGGACGACATTCTCGTCCCTGGGGCGACCACCGAGGGGTTCGCGAATCTGGGGGCCAAACTGGAGCTGGTCTTCATGGACTCCCAGAACGTCCCCGAGAAGGCGATGAGCGCGGCGGAGCAGTTGATCACGCAGGAAAACGTGGTCGCCCTTCTGGGATGCTACACCTCGGCCACGACCGCCACGGCGTCTCAGGCCGCGGAAAGGCTGGGCATCCCCTTCCTCAACGAAAGCTCCACGTCCCCGATTCTGACGAACCGCGGTTTCCAGTGGTTCTTTCGCTGCACGCCCGACGACGACTTCTTCACGCGGAACTTTTTCGAGTTCCTTCGTGACGAGGAAGCCAAGGGCAAAAACTACGGCAGGTCGATCGCCGTTCTCTACGAAAACACCCTTTGGGGGGCGGACGTGGCGAAAGCCGTGCAGAAATACGCCGCGGAGTTCGATTACAAGATCATCGCCGACGTTCCCTACACGGCCCGCGCGGCAAGCCTGACCAGCGAGGTCCAGCAGATCAAGAGCGCGAACGCCGACATCGTGATGCTGGCCAGTTACGTCTCCGACGCCATCTTGCTTCAGACGACGTTCAGGGACCTGGACTACAGTCCGTCGATCATCCTGGCCCACGACGCCGGGTTCAACGATCCCAACTTCCTCAAGACCGTCGGAAGCGCGGGGAACTACGTCTTGAGCCGGGAGGTTTACGCGTCCACGCTGTTGAACAAACCGTCGGTCAAAAAACTCAACGAGCTGATGGTCGCGAAAACGGGCTATCCCCTTGACGGAAACTCCGCGCGGGCTCTCATGGGCGTCCTGGTTCTCTCCGACGCCCTCCTGAGGACGAAATCCACGGAGCCCGACGACCTGCGTCAAGCGCTGCTCGAAACGGACATCCCGGCGGAGCAGGTGATCTTTCCCTGGCTCGGCGTCAAGTTCGACCCGGAGACCCACCAGATCACCACCGGCCGAGGCATCGTCGTTCAGATACAGGATCAGAACTACATTCCGGTGTGGCCCTACGAGATAGCCGGGGCGGACGTTCTCTATCCGATCCCGCAGTGGAAGGACCGCTAGAGCGAGGCGAATTTCTTGGAACATATAGAGCAGGTGCTGGTCAGCGGACTTTTCGCCGGTATGGTGTACGGGCTCATCTCCATAGGTCTCAGCCTGATCTGGGGAATCATGGATATGGTGAACTTCGCCCATTCCGACTTCATGATGCTGGCCATGTATTTCACCTACCTTTTGTTTTCCAAGCTCGGCCTGGATCCGCTTTTTTCCCTACCCCTCGTCGCCGCCGGGATGTTCTGCCTGGGCGTTCTGACGTATTTTCTCGTCATTCGCCACGTCATCGGCGGAGAACTGGTGCAGCAGACGCTTTGCACTTTCGGCCTCGTCGTCCTCCTGCAAAGCGTCGCGCAATATCTATGGACCGGCAATTATCAGATGATCAACGAGCCCCTGGTCTCCGGGAACATTCGAATCTTCGCCGCGTCCCTCTCCAAAGGCCAGGTGGTCGCCGGCGTCGCCTCGCTTTTCCTGGCCGGGGCGATCTGGTGGGTCATCCAGAAAACTCGAATCGGGTGGGCCCTGATGGCCACCGCCCAGAATCGCTATTCGGCCCCCCTCGTGGGGATCAAAGTCGATAGGATGTTCGCCCTGGCCTGGGGGATCGGTTTGGCCAGCGTCGGGGCCGCGGGCGTTTTCCTCGCCAACTATTATTACATCTACCCTCAGGTGGGGGCCACCTTCCAGTTGCTGGCGCTGGTCGCCGTGGCCTTGGGGGGGTTCGGCAGCATCCCGGGGGCCATCGTCGCCGGGATAGCGGTGGGCTTGATCGAGGCTCTTTCGGGGTACCTGATAGAGCCCGCCTACAAATATCTCGTCGTGTTCAGTCTTTATATCGTAGTGGTTCTGGTGCGCCCTCACGGGTTCTTCGGGACCCACAGCTAGGTGACGGCATGAATCGGACCTTCGTAAAGCGGAGCTTTTGGACAAAAAAGAACGCGTTTCCCATCGCCGCGTTTTTGACGCTGACGGCGGTCGCCCTGTTGGCCCCCGTCTACATCAAGATTTTGTTTCCTCTGCACGTGCTGATCATGATCTACCTGTATTCCGCTTTGGGGACCTCGTGGAATATCCTGAGCGGCTACGCGGGGCAAATTTCTTTGGGGCAGTCCGTTTTTGTGGGCGTCGGCGGGTACACCTCCTCCGTGCTGTTCGTCAGCTACGGCGTCAATCCCTGGCTGGGCATGATCGCCGGGGCGTTGCTGGCCGCGATTTTCGGGTGGCTGATCGGGAAACCCTGTTTCCGCCTGAGCGGGCGTTATTTTGCCATCGCGACCATGGCGGTCGTTCAGATCGCTTACATCATCGTCACCCGCTGGGAGTTCGTCGGCGGGGCGCGGGGGATTTATTTTCCCCTGAAAAACTGGGGATTGCGGTTTTTCGCGTTTCGGGCCAAGGCCCCGTACTACTACATCGCTTTCGGCCTGATGCTGTTTTCCTTTTTGATGGTCCTAATCATCGAAAAATCCCACATAGGCTACTACCTGAAAACGATCCGCGAGGACGAGGACGTCGCCAAGGCGCTGGGCATCGACGTCCCCAAATACAAAGCCATCGCGATGGCTTTCAGCACGACCCTCGCGGCCATGGGCGGGACCTTTCTGGCTCAGTATCTTTTATTTGCGGACCCGGATTCTCTTTTCATGCTCTCCATTCCCATCATGCTCCTGACCGTCATGGGGGGAACGGGTTCCATGTTCGGCCCCCTGATCGGAGCGGGCGTCCTGATCCCGGTCCAGGAGTACGCCCGCGCCTATTGGAGCGGTTCCGGGCAGGCACTGGACCAGATCCTCTACGGATTGATCATCGTGGTCATCGTCATATTACAGCCCCGAGGCCTCATCGGAATTTTCGAGGGAGCCCGGCGGCGTTTTTTTAGATCGGAAGCGGCGCAAACGAAAACACCGCAAAGGGAGGGAATTTAAAATTATGGAGCTGCTGGAAATCAGGGGGGTCTCGAAGCGCTTTGGAGGTCTGGCCGCGGTGGACTCCGTGGACATGTACGTGAGCAGGGGGGAGATCGTGGGGCTCATCGGACCCAACGGGGCGGGCAAGACGACGCTCTTCAACTGCGTCGCCGGACACTGCGGGATCACCGGAGGGGAAATTTATTTCGACGGGCGCAGGATCGACGGAATGTCCCCGAACGAGATATGCGCCATGAAACTGGCCCGGACTTTTCAGATCGTGAAGTCCATCACCAGAATGACGGTCTTGGAGAACATCATGGTGGGCGCGTTCATGGTCTCGAAGCGCATCCCCCTGGCGAGGGAGTGGGCGCGGGAGGTCATGGACTTCTGCGGGCTGTCCCCCTTGGCGGACGCGAAGGCCGGGTCCCTCACCATCGGAGACAAAAAACGCTTGGAGGTGGCCAGGGCGCTGGCGACGGAGCCCGAGCTTCTGCTTCTGGACGAGGTCATGGCCGGCCTGACCGGCAAAGAGAGCCGGGACGCCGTGGAGCTGATCTACAAGATACGGAACTGGGGCGTCACCGTCTTGATGGTGGAACACATCATGGAGATCATCATGCCTATTTCCGACAGGATCGTCGTTTTGGACTCGGGAACGAAGATCGCCGAGGACACTCCCGAGAAAATCGCTCGGGATAAAAAGGTCATCGACGCCTATCTGGGGAGCGCGGCGTGAAAAAAAACGAAACGGAAGCCGCAAAAGCCGCAAATTACCCGGAAGAGGATCTTTCGCGGCTTTCGCGGCTTTTGCGGCTGGAAAAAGTCTCCTCCGGGTACGAGGGGACGAACGTGCTTTCCGACGTGTCGCTTTACGTCGACAAGGGCGAGTTCGTCTCCATCGTGGGTTCCAACGGAGCGGGCAAATCCACGCTGCTTCGAACGATCTCGGGCACCGTGCGGCCCCGAAGCGGCGAAGTTCGCTTCGAGGGCAGGCCGATTGTGGGCCGGGACCCGGCGGACGTGGTCAGGGAGTGCAGGATCTCCCACGTGCCGGAGGGGCGGCTGCTCTTTCCCCGCATGACGGTGTACCAAAATCTGATGCTGGGCGCTTTTACGACTCGGAACAAAAAACGGAAAGAGGAGCGCCTGGCCTACGTGATGGAGCTTTTTCCTCGCCTTGCGGAGCGCAGCCGGCAGTCGGCCGGAACCATGTCCGGCGGAGAACAGCAGATGTGCGCCATCGCCAGAGGGCTGATGCTGGAGCCGCGGCTCCTGATGCTGGACGAGCCCTCTTTGGGCGTTCAACCCAACATCGTGGCCCGTATTTACGAGACGCTCGAAAAAATCAACAAACAAGAGGGCATCGCCGTCCTGCTCGTCGAGCAGGACATCCATCATTCTCTTCGGATGGCGGACAGAGCCTACGTGATGCAGACGGGACGCATCGCGGCGGAGGGAAGGGGCGCGGAACTTCTGGAGTCGGAGCTGGTGCGCAAGGCGTATCTGGGCCTGTAGCCTGTCGGGCGTGGTATCATCATTACATAACAAAATCATTCATAATAAAATCGTTCGGTAAAGAAAGGCGGCGACGGGTATGACCGTTTCCTCGAAGGACGACGTTCCGCTCCTTTTTCCGCGTTTGCTTCGCGCCGGGGAAAACTGCGTCGTCGTCGAGTTCGGCGACGGCATCGACTTGAACGTCAACGTGCGCGTTTATGGGCTGCGCAAAAAAATAGAGGCGAATCCTTTTCCGGGGCTCGTGGAGACGGTGCCGACCTATCGCTCGTTGGCTGTGTGTTTCGACGCCCTGAGGGCGCCGGAGGGGCTGGAAAAACTCCTGCTGAAAATGTCCGAGGACCTGGCGGCGGAGGAAAAGGGCGACGAGGAACTCCTGACGATTCCCGCGTGTTACGAGGGAGACCTCGCGCCAGACCTGGAACGGGTCGCGTCGCACACGGGGCTTTCCCCCGACGAGGTGGTGCGCCGGCACACCGGGAGGGATTGCCGCTGCTACATGCTGGGGTTCGTTCCCGGGTATTCCTATCTGGGCGGGATGGACCCGTCGCTGGAGACGCCGCGCCTGAAGGAGCCGAGGGAGAAAATCCCGCCCGGCTCCGTGGGGATCGGCGGAAAGCAGACGGGCATTTACACCATCGAGAGCCCCGGCGGGTGGAACTTGATCGGCACGACGCCGTTGCGCATGTTCGACCCGGAGCGGGACCCGGCGATATTTCTGAACGCGGGCATGTGGGTGCGTTTCGTCCCGATCGGCAGGGCGGAGTTCGACGCTCTGGCTCGGGAGTCCGCGACGCCGGGCTGGAAACCGGACGTTCGAAGAAGGGAGACGACGCGGTGAAACTTCTGATCGAAAAACCGGGCATGTTCACCACCGTCCAGGACCTGGGACGGCACGGACGGCAGACGCAGGGCGTCCCCGTCGCCGGGGCGATGGATGCCGCGGCGCTCCGCGTCGGGAACATTCTGGTGGGCAACGACGGAAGCCCCTCGGCCCGCGAGCTCGCGGGGCTGGAAATCACCGTGGCCGGACCGGCGATCAGGGTGCTGGAGGGCGAGGGATGTTTCGTCGTCACGGGCGCGGAGGTCGGAGTGACGAAAAACGGCGTCTCTCTGCCCTGCTGGACGGTTCACAGGCTCGCCGCCGGCGACGCGGTCGCCTTCTTTCCTCCTAATTTTTCTCCCAATTTTTCTCCCCAATTTTCTCCCCAGGGGGGCTCGCGGGCGTACTTCTGCGTTTCCGGGGGCATCGACGTTCCGCTGGTGATGGGCAGCCGGTCCACCTATACGCGCGGAAAGTTCGGCGGGCACCAGGGGCGTTCTTTGAGAACCGGCGACGTGCTCGCCGCCGGCGCGCCCCACGTGCTGTGGGCGGAGTGCGAGGGGCTGGAGTGCCCGCCGCGGCTGCGCCCGAGCCGAGACCCCTCCGCGCCGCTGCGGGCGATTCCCGGCCCTCAGGACGACCTCTTCACGGAGGAGGGGCTCGCGACCTTCTACTCGTCCGAGTACGTCATAGCGAACTCAGCCGATCGCATGGGCTATCGGCTGGAGGGCCCAGCGATCGCCCACAGGAACGGCGCGGACATCGTCTCCGACGCCGTCTCCCTGGGCAGCGTTCAGGTGCCGGGGGACGGACGGCCGATCGTGATGCTGGCGGACCGCCAGACGACGGGCGGCTACACGAAAATCGCCACGGTCTGCGCGGTGGACGTGGGGAACTTGGCCCAGCGTCTGCCCGGCCAAGGGGTTCGCTTCGAAAAAATCACGGTGGCCGAGGCCGTGGCCCTGCTGCGCCACGAGGAGGAACTCTTCGGGCAGGTGCGGCGTCTGCGGGCGGCCTGGCGCTCGAGGCCGGAAGTTTACGCCGTTTGCGGGGCCGCGGTTCCCCAGGCGGGAATTTTTTCCGTCTGCGTCGACGGCGAGCCCCACCGCGTGGAATGGGAAAGACTGGAATAAAATCAAAAAAAGTAAAAAAAGTGAACGTCAAGCTCAGAGGGGGCGCGAAAATGCCGGTAGTGGATCTCAACAGCGATTTGGGCGAGAGTTTCGGCGCGTGGAAAATGGGAATGGACGAAGACGTGATGGAGCACATCAGCTCGTCGAACATCGCGTGCGGATGGCACGCGGGCGACGCCGAGGTCATGGTGAAGACGGTCCGCGCCGCGAAGCGCAAGGGAGTCGCGGTGGGGGCGCATCCGGGCTATCCGGACCTGCTGGGGTTCGGACGCCGCGACATGACCTGCACGCCGAACGAGGTATACGCCTACACGCTCTGCCAAGTGGGGGCGCTCAAGAGCGTTTGCGAATCCGAGGGGCTGGAACTCCAGCACGTGAAGCCTCACGGCGCGATGTACAATCAGGCGGCGAAAGACCCGAAACTGGCGGCGGCTATCGCCAGGGCCGTCAAGGGCGCGGGGGAAAAGATCATTCTGGTGGGGCTCGCGAACTCCGCCTTCGAGACGGCGGCGGCGGAACTGGGAGTGCCTTTCGCGGCGGAGGCATTCGCCGACCGCGGTTACATGCCCGACGGCTCGCTGGTTCCCCGCGGTCGGCCCGGAGCGTTCGTCCACGACCCCGACGAGGCGGCGGCCCGCATGGTGAAGTTGGTCAATGAAGGAGTCGTCGCCACCCCCGACGGGCAGATTTTGAAGTTGAAGGCCCATTCCATTTGTATGCACGGAGATAACCCCGCGGCCGTGAAAATGGCGGAGGCCGTCCGGGCGACCCTGGAGAAAAACGGCGTCGCGGTGAAAAACCTGAGAGAAGTTTTGCGATATAGTGAATTGAAGTAAAATGCCTAAAGTTAGAAGAGCTAAAAACAGTTTTTTAAAGGGTTTAACTCATTTTTGCCAGTACATTCTTTTGTTAAAGCACTATAACACCCAAGCTCAAGGAACGGAGCCCGCTTTGAGCGACTCACTCACTCACTCGACTGTTTTAGAAGGAGGCGGTAGATTTATGGCTAAAATGAGCGATTACGCGTCGTGGAGCCCGCGGGACGTGAGGCGGATGATCCGCGAGGGCGAGTGGGACCGGCCCACGTCGGGGATGTGCGCCGGACATGTGCAGGGAAACCTGGTGGTGCTCCCGAGGGATTGGGCCTACGATTTTTTGGTCTTCGCGCAGCGCAACCCGAAACCCTGCCCGATTCTCGACGTAACCGAGCCCGGCGACCCCGAGCCCCGGATGGTGGCCCCCGGCGCCAGCATCGCTACCGACATTCCCCGCTACCGCGTCTGGAAAAACGGCGAGTGCGTCGACGAGCCCACGGACGTTACGAAATACTGGCGCGAGGACCTGGTGGGCTTTCTCCTGGGGTGTTCCTTTTCGTTCGAGGGAGCCCTGATCCAGTCGCATATCGCGGTGCGCCACATCGACCGCGACCGCAACGTGCCGATGTACGTCACGAACATCCCCTGCCGTCCGGCGGGGAGGCTGAAGGGACCCATGGTCGTTTCGATGCGCCCCGTCCCCGCCTCCCTGGTTTCCAAAGCCGTGTTGTGCACGGGGCGCTTTCCGGCGGTGCACGGCGCGCCGGTGCATATCGGAGAACCGGCGGACATCGGGATCGCGGACATCGCCAAGCCCGACTTCGGCGACTCCGTGCCCATCGAGCCGGGGGAGCTCCCTGTTTTCTGGGCTTGCGGCGTCACCCCCCAGGCCGCGATCATGACGGCAAAGCCGGAGTTCGCGATCACTCACGCCCCCGGCTGCATGTTCATCGCCGACCCGCTGGACAACGACTACGCCGTGTTCTAGAACTCCTTTACGTTGTCGAGGGCGGCGCCCATGGAGCAGTCGGAGTTCGGGTCGCACACGATGTCGATCACAGCGGGTTTCCCGCTCTTGACCGCCCGGTCGAGGGCCGCGGGAATCTGGGCGGGATCGAACACCCGCTCGCCGTAGCAGGCAAAGCCCTCGGCTACTTTGACGTAGTCCATCATCCCCTGGTTCTCGGGCATCGCCACGTCGCATTCGTACTGGTAGGCGTACTTCTGATTCTGGCGTATGAGCCCCAGGTAGGCGTTGTTGACGACGACCACGACGACCGGAATTTTGTTGGCGGCGCAGACGGCCAGCTCCTGCACGTGAAAGGTGAAGCCGAAGTCGCCCATCACCGCCACGCTCCGTTTGCCCGTGGCGACGGTCGCGCCGAAAGCGGCCGGAATGTCGTAGCCGAGGCACCCCGCGCCCCCGGAAGGCAAGTACCTGCGGGGTTTGTCGATGTCCTGCAACTGCCCGGACCAGATCTGAGTGATGCCGCACCCCGTGGTGAACAGGGTCTCGCTGTCGAAGAATTTGTTCAGCTCGGCGAAAACGCGATGGGGGTGGATGGGTTTTACGTCGTAATCGACCTTGCGGGCCAATTCCTTGCGCAACCGCGGCAGGTCGGCGACGTCCACGTGGGCGCTTTTCTTTCCGTTCTTTTTGGCCTCGGCCAGAAGCGCGTCGACGGCTTTTTTGGCGTCCGCGACGATCCCCAGGTCCGCCGGAAAGATCTTCCCGATTTCGCTCGCCTCCACATTGATATGGATAAATTTGCGGGCTCCGCGATAGACGTCGATCGCTCCGGTGTGGCGGTCGGTGAAACGGCAACCGATCCCCAACACCAGGTCGGAGTCGAGAAACACTTTGTTGCCGATGGGCTGCCCCACCTGAATGCCGCAGTGTCCGGCGTTCAAAGGATGCTCCACCGGAATGGCGCCCTTCGCCATGTAGGTGGTGATCACCGGGAGGTTCAAAGTTTCCGCCAGGGCCACGCACTCCTTCTCCGCCCCGGCGAGCAGGACCCCGCCCCCCATGAGCAAAAGTGGATTTTTGGCCTTGTTGACCATATCGATGGCCTTGACGATGTCCTCCGCCTTGGGCGCGGGATTCTCGAAGGACAGGGGCGCATATTTCGCCGGGTCGAAGTCGATGTCGGCGTTTTGCACGTCGAGGGGCAAGTCGACGAGCACGGGGCCGGGCTTGCCCTCCCTGGCGATCCGAAAGGCCTCCGCGAAAACCTCGGGAACCCGCTTGGGGTCGGTGACGCAGTAGGTCTTCTTCGCGACGGGCGCGCATATCTTGGCGATGTCGACGCACTGAAAGGCGTCCTTGCCCAGTTGAGAGACGACGGCTTGCCCCGTCACGGCGACGACGGGAATGCTGTCGATGTTACAGGTGTAGATTCCGGTCACGAAATTGGTGGCTCCGGGGCCGGAGGTGCACATGGCCACGGCCATTTTCCCGCTGGCCCGGAAGTGCCCGCCCGCGGCGTGGACGCAGGCCTCCTCGTGACGATGACAAAAATGCCTCAAAACGGCGGATTGCCCCAGGTATTTATACACGCCGTTGATCCCCGCGCCGGGGATGCCGTAGACGGCGTCGATGCCCTCCATCTCCAAAATCTTGACGATAGCCTCCGCAGCTTTCATATTAAATTTCCCTCCTTAATTAAAGTCAAAATGATAAGTCAAAATGGCAAATCTAATTTCAATAAATAAAATATAAATTTTATTTGATTTTATTTGTAAGAAAGGATACCGCTTTTTGACTCGTTCATCAAGAGGTTTTTTCTAATTAGAGGGTTTTCTAGTCAGAGGGTTTTTCTAGTCTTCCGCGCCCCCGTCACACCGCGTTTCTCGACCCGAAGTTCTGGCAGTGGGCGACGCCTTCTTTCGTGACGGAGGAGTTTCCGTAGATTTTGCGGTCTTGGCCGATCGGGCAGACCATGGTGCAGACGCCGCATGGATAGCGCAGCTCGTCCTTCAACTTTTGATGGTAGGCCGCGCATTTGTTTTTGGCCATGTTCGCTATCAAGACGTCCGGGTTCGGCGTAAACGCGTTCACGGGACAGTTTCGTTTGCAGACGCCGCACCGGATGCACAAGTCTTTCTCGATGACCTTGTCCGGGGCGACGTCCACGTCGGAGATCACCGAGACGAGCCGCACCCGCGGCCCGTACTCGGGGGTCAAAAGGGTGTGGTTGAACCCGATCGTGCCCAAGCCCGCGTACTTTCCGGCAATGACGTGGGAAAAGGCGGCCTCCGGTTTTTTGACCAACACCGAGATGTCGCCGTAACAATCGCGAGGGAAAAAGAAGGCCCTCCGCCCCAGCGTGTTGAGGAAGTTCGCGAGGCGATAGGCGACCTCGTCCAGCATCCGGTTCGTGGTGTTGTAAAGCTCGGAGTAGACCACCGAGGGAGTGGTCTCGATCATCGGAAGGAAAATCTGCACTCCCAGCACGATCACCGTCCGGCTCCAGGGCCAGATGGTCGTCGGGAAAAAAGCCCGGTCCGTCTCGGCGTACTCTTCCCAGCGTTCCACGTTGGCGACGCCGATGAGGTTCATTCCGAGTTTTTTTGCCTCTCGCTTGATTTTCCGCTTCAGCTCCGCTCGATCGCTCTTGGGCATGAGTCCTATTCCTCGCTAAATTTTCTCGCTAAATTTTATTCAGGCCTCGGGTGAGGTCTTCCACGATGTCGTCCGCGTCCTCGAGCCCGATCGAAAACCGGAGCTGCCCGGGGGCGATGCCCGCCTCCTCCAGCGCGTCCCGGCTGTAGGAGCGATGGGACGTCTTGACCGGGTAGGACACGGTCGTAGCGGTCCCGGCCAGGCTGGGGACGAACGCTATCATGTCGAGTTCCTGGATGAGGGCGGAGGCCTCTTTCACTCCGCCCTTCAAGTTGACGCTGAGCATTCCTCCGCAACGCCCGTCGACGAACTGCCGCCGCGCCCTTTCGTGGGACGGCGATGAGGCCAGTCCAGGGTAGAACACCTTCTCCACCTTGGCGTGCGACTCCAAAAATTTCGCGACGGCAAGGGCGTTTTTCGAGTGCTTCTTCATCCGAAGCTCAAGGGTCCGCAGGCTTCGGGCGAGCAGCCAGCAGTCGACCGGGCTCGGCACGGCCCCGTAAAGCACCTGAAACCTTTTGATCGTGTCGATGAGGTCGGAGCGGGAGACGACGGCCCCGCCGGTGATGTCGCTGTGGCCTCCCAGGTATTTCGTCGTGCTGTACAAGGCCACGTCCGCGCCGAGCGTCAGAGGTTTCGCGATGACCGGGGTCGCGAAGGTGTTGTCCACGAACACCAGCGCCCCTCGCTCGTGAGCCGTTTTCGAGACCGCGACGATATCGGGAACCTCCATGAGGGGATTGCTGATCGTCTCGGTGTAGACCAATTTCGTGTTGGCGCGGATACGCGGGGCCAGGTCCTCCTTCAGGAGATCGATGAACGTGACCTCCACGCCGAAACGCGCCAGCTCGTTGGCAAGATAGTCGTACACGCCGCCGTACAGGACGCTCGACGCGACGACGTGATCGCCGGTCTTCACGAAGGACAGAATGGAGGTCGTGATCGCGGCCATGCCGGAGGAGAACACCAACGCTTTTTCGCCCTCGTCCGCCGCGGCCAAAATTCGGGAGACCGCGTCCATATTCGGGTTCGCCATCCTGGAGTAGATGTAGCCCTCCGCCTCGCGCCCGTAAATCGCGTCCACCGAGGGAACGTCGTCGAAGGCGAAAACGGAGGTCAGGTAGACGGGAAAGGTCTCGGGCACGGACGCGGTTTTCCCCAGTTCTTTACAGACCTGCCCGTCCCCCGTGTGAATCAGCTCCGTAGACAACTTCTTTTTGCTCATGTCCATGCCCGTCGTATATTATTTATTTCCACGCGGGCAGGTAGGAACCCTCGAAGTACTCCAGGAAGACCTTTTTCACGTCGTCCGACTGGTAGGCCGCGACGACTTTTTTGAAAACTTCCTTGTCGGCGTCCTGGGTTCGCGCGGCGATGACGTTGATGTAGCTGTTGTCCTTGTAAAAACTCAAATCGTCGTAAAAAATCGAATCCTTGGACGGGCTCAACCCGAAATCCAGCGCGTAGTTGCCGTTGATGACGCCTGCCGCCACGTCGGGGAGAATCGAGGGGACCTGCGCGGCGTCGACGGGCACAAACTCCAACGAGAGCGGGTTTTCGATGATGTCCGGGACGTCGGGGTTGGCCACGTCCGGCTTCAGTTTGATGAGCCCGGCCCCCTGCAACACCGTCAAGGCGCGTCCCTGGTTGACCAGGTCGTTGGGAAACGCGATCTTGTCGCCTTTCTTGATCTCGCCCACGTTTTTGATCTTTCTGGAGTAAAGGCACATCGCGGAAAGGAACGTCTCGCCGATCGGCGTCAGCTTGTAGCCTTTGGTCTGAATTTCGTTGTTCAGATACTTGTGGTGCTGAAAGGCGTTCAGGTCGATCTCGCCCGCGTCCAGAGCGGCGTTCGGGAGAGTGTACTCCGCGAAGTTCACCAATTCGACGTCGATGCCCTCCGTGGCAAGTCTTTTGATTACCGGCGCCCAAATCTCCTGGTAGCTCTCTCCGACGATCCCGACCTTGAGTTTGACCCTTTCGCCGTCCGCGGCCTCGCCCAGGCCGGCCCAAAGGCCCGCCGTCAAAACCAATGCCCCGATGACCCCTAAAATTGCGCTGCGTTTCATTTCCTTTTCCTCCATTCTTGTTTCTATCTTGTTTCTATCTCGTTCCTATTCCCAGACGGGCAGCAGCGCCCCCTGGAACTTGTCCGCCAGCACGCGCTTCACCTCGTCCGAGTGGAACGCTTTGACGACGCGCTTGTAAACTTCGTTGTCTTTGTCGGCCGTTCTCGCGGCGACGAGGTTGACGTAGCCTTTATCTTTGTAAAAACTCAGGTCGTCGTAAAAGATAGCGTCCTTGGAGGGGCTCAGGCCGAAGTCGAGGGCGTAACCTCCGTTGACGACGCCGGCCGCCACGTCCGGGAGCAAAGAGGGAACCTGCGCGGCGTCGACGGGCACGAACTCGATCTTGAGAGGGTTGGCGGTGATGTCCGTGGTCTCCGGAGTGTTGCCCTTGGAGGGATCCAGTTCGATGACCCCCGCGCCCTGTATCACCAGAAGGGCCCGTCCCGTGTTGATGACGTCGTTGGGGATCGCGATTTTGTCGCCCTCTTTCAGTTCGCTCAACTTGGAAATTTTTTTGGAATACACGGACATCGAGGAAAGGAAGGTGTCGGCGATGGCCGTGATCTTGTACCCTTTGGTCTTGATCTCGTTGTTCAGGTAGTTGTAGTGCTGAAACGTGTTCAGGTCGATTTCTCCCGCGTCCAGCGCCGCGTTCGGCAGGGTGTAGTCGGAAAAGCTGACCAGTTCCAGGTCGATCCCCTCGGCCGCCAGCTCCGTTATCGCCGGTCCCCATACGTCCTGATAGATTTCGCCGGTGACCCCGACCTTCACCGTGGTCCTCTTCTCGTCCGCGGCCTCGGCAAAAACTCCCGCCGTCAGCGTCAGCAGAAGGAGCGTCCACAGGCATAAATTTTTAAAAAATTTCATGTTCTGTTTCATGATTTGTTTCACGATCCCCGTCCCTTTCTTTCGTATATTTTTTCGTAATATTTTAATGGCTGTTTCTTTTGACGACCAGGTTGCCCAAAATCTGGATGACGTTCACGATCAGCACCAGCGTGAGGACCGTCACGTAGGTGACGTCCAGTTGGTTGCGTTGGTGGCCGTAGCGTATCGCGAAATCGCCGAGCCCGCCCGCCCCCACCGCGCCCGCCATGGCGCTGAGCCCGATCAGGTTGATCGCCGTGATGGTGGTGCCGCGCGCGATTCCCCCCAGGCTCTCTCTCAGGTAGACGCGGACGACGATCTCCATCGGGCCGGAGCCCATGGACTGCGCCGCCTCGACGACGCCCCGGTCGACCTCCGCCAGCGCGGTTTCGATCTGCCGCGTGAAAAACGGCACGGTGCCGAACACCAGGGGAATGATGGCTCCCTTCACGCCGATCGCCGAACCCATGACCCACCGCGTCAACGGAATCAGGCTCGCCAGAAGGATGATGAAGGGAATCGAGCGGAAGAAGTTCACGGTTTTGTCGAGGGTCTGGTAGATCGCCGCGTTTTGCAGGATGCCGTTCTTTTTGGTCACCGTGACCGTTATCCCCAAAAACAGGCCGAACACAAAGGAGATAGCCCCGGAGCACCCCACCATCACCAGCGTTTCCCCGATGGACCTAAAAAACACGGGCCACTTCGACGTCACATTGGGCATCAGGTAGTCCAGGTAGCTCAGGTAGCTCAGAAGTTCCTCTAGCATCCAAAATCACCTCCACTCCGACGTTTTTGTCGCGCATATAATCGATGGCGTCGTCTATGTCCTGCCGCCTGCCGCTGGCGATCACCACGAGCCCCCCCAGCGGGGCTTCGCCGATCAGTTCCAGGTTCCCGAAAATGATGTTCACGTCCACGTCGAACCGTCTCGAAATCGTCGACACCAGCGCCTCGGAGACGTTTTTTTCCAGGTACTTGAACTTGAGGATGCACTCCCCAGGCTTCAGCTTCACCACGGGGGAGCCCTCCGCGATCAGCCCGTAGATTTTCGAGAGGTTCGAGGTCGTGTCGATGAAATCGCGGGTGATCGGCCGCTTCGGGTCGGCGAACACCGAAAACACGTCCCCTTCCTCGACGACGCGGCCCTCCTCCATCACGGCCACCCTGTCGCATATTTCCTTCACCACCTGCATCTCGTGCGTGATGACCACGATGGTGATCCCCAATTGACCGTTCAGCTTCTTCAAGAGCTTCAATATGGAAAGCGTCGACTGAGGGTCCAGCGAGCTGGTCGCCTCGTCGCAAAGCAGAACCCCGGGGTCGTTGGCGAGAGCCCTGGCGATGGCCACCCGTTGCTTTTGCCCTCCGCTGAGCTGAGAGGGATACGCGCGCTCCTTGTCCTCCAACCCCACCAGGCTCAGAAGCTCGCTCACCTTATCCGCCACTTGTTTCCTGCTCAGGCCGCTGTTTTTCAGAGGGTAAGCGATGTTCTGCGCCACGGTGCGCGAGGCGAAGAGGTTGAACTGCTGAAAGATCATCCCGATTTTGCGCCGCGCCCTTCGAAGCTCCCGCTCCGGCAATCGGGTGAGCTCCACCCCGTCCACGAAAACCCTGCCGGTGGTCGGCCGCTCCAGCAAATTGACGCACCGTACGAGCGTGGATTTCCCCGCGCCGGAGAACCCGATGATCCCATAAATCTCCCCCTTCCCAATCCTCAAGTTCACGTCTTTGACCGCCTCGATGGAACTTTCGTTCGTCTCGAAGGCCTTCCCGATGTTTTCCAATACGATCATCTTTTGCCATCCCTAATTTAGCTACATCCGTTCCGCAAGGAGAAGAGTTTACGCAAAAAAAATTGGAAGCCCTTCTTGCGAAGCTTCCAAGATATCCTGCCTATACGACGTGAACTTACGAGAAAAACCGCAACTCAAAATCTCTTTCTCGGCGCGCGACATCGTACGACGCAGGCATCTTGGAACCGCGTCATCCACATTCGCATATCGAGACAGACACTATCGAACGGCTTCACATCCAGCACTTTCATATTCAGCGCTTTCGCATCCACCTCCATCACCTCCCGTCAAACAAATTAATGTAGAGATATTAAGTAAGAATTAACACGAGGTAATATAACATGATTTCAGAGAATGTCAACCGACGCCGACGCCTTTGCGCACGATGGAC
>JAISQE010000116.1 GCA_031274425.1 Synergistaceae bacterium
TCCATGCTGTAAAAACTCGCGCCAAATACCGTAATAGCAAATACGATCTCCTCGAGGTTATCCATGATGACCTTGCTATCGGCAGGCGTTTTGCTCAGCAGCGTGTTATATTTCCCGGATATTTCATCAATGTATTCTCTAAACCCCGTTGTCGGCTTCACCGCTGTTTGCGTAATTTTACCGCTACCCTTGTCCTGTTTATCTGCCTTGAGACGACCTCGCTTCTTTGCAGGCTCTCCCTCAGATACGTTGCCTTTCGTGAACCTGGCGTGTTCAGGCTGGAGATTGTCCAGAATACTATGGAAAAAGTTGGCCGCGTCGATCTCGTGTTCTTTTTTAGCCCCTGCCGCCAGCCCTGTGACGATATTCAATATCGTGAGATCGGGCCTTAGCGGAATTTTATGGGTTTCGAACAGACGTTGGCTTTCCTTCGCGCTTGGCGCGACGATCGCCTTACCTGTCATTTGCGCAATATAGACAAGTTCGTTCCGTCCCATCGGCGACTCCGCCCAAAACAGGCTGTAATTAAAAAGGGCGACCGCCAAATCATAATCTTGCCGCTCTATGTAGTAATAACCGAGGTTACGATAACATCGCGCCAAATCTTGACTGGTGTAAGCGTAATGAAAACACTTGACGGTGATCTCACGAAACTTGTCCAGCTTCTTTTCGATTTTGTAGGTTTCCGCCAGTTCAAAAAGAATACTGACCTTTATCGGATTCCACCTCAACGCTTTTTGCAGGGCAGTTCTCGCCTCGCCGTACCGCTTCAGCTCCATACATACACAACCGTACCGCATGTAAAGACGAGCGTAATTCTCCGGAATTTGCTTGATTTGCTTTGCTGGCTGACATAACCGCAGATACAAAAAGACTTCCAGAGGATTGTCAAAGTGATGGTATTCGTTTATGCTGTCGTCTGTATACTTTTTCCCCCCAAACAATTGATTTGTTCCCTCTTCGATACCTTTGACTGTTATTTCCAGTATCCTGAGAGCTTCATCGAAGTTCTGACTCTGGATTAGGGAGTCGATGTTTGCGAGAAGCATTTCCGATCCAAGCGTGTCATTGAAGAAAGCTTTGGGGTCAAGAGGTATTAAAGTTTCAGCGAAGTTCCGACCCTGGATTCTTGATCTCAAAATGGCCGCCTCACCTTTTTTGTCTTGACAAAAGGGTCCACCTTAGGCATTGCGATTCCTCCCGTTTTTTCATTATCTAGCGTTGACGTCCGCGCCCGCCTCGACAAAAGCGCGCAGAACTTCCGGATCTTCGTTATGACAGACAGCGAAGATTAACTCTTGAGCCTCCATTGCGCCCACTTTTTTACGTTGCCGTCCGCGCTGAGAATGTGTCATTTAAGCGCTTCTCCTTTGCGCCTCATTCTGTCCAGGGTCTGTTGGAAGTATTTGGTCTTGAAATATTTGGGGTTGGCCTCGGCAAAGGCGAGCGCCGCTTTGTCCTTGCCCATCTTTGAAAGAAGGTAGAACTTATTGCGATAAAAAAGAGGCGCGTCGCCATCCCGGCTTGCTTCATAAGCCGCAATGCTCTTGTCGTAAAATTCCAAAGCCTTGTCGTCTTCTCCCGAATGCTCATAACAATGACCTATATTGTTGTTGGCCATAGGATAGTCTGGCGCAATCGCAAGGCATTTTTCATACGCGGCGATGGCCTGTGGTATTTTTTTTGTCTCATTGTAGCTAAAACCCAAGTCGAAATAATCGATACATGGTTTAGGAACGACTTCGCTGGCGAATGCTTTTTCGTAGTGCGCTATGGCTTTTTCCCAAAATTGCTTGTTGAAGTAAATCTTGCCCAAGTAGAAATCCGCCAACGCCCACTTGCCGTCAATCTTCAAAATTTCCAGCAATTCTTCTTCCAGCTTGGCGCTGTCCACGTCGGGCAGGTTGACCTCAAGTTGTTTTTCAAGCGCCGAACCAGGACTCAGCTTCTTCACGACCCTCAACAGGCCATAAAGCAGGTCGTCATAGTCCCCTTTGGGATCGTCGGCATTTACAAAGTCAATGACGTCAAAAATATTTCTCTGCGACCACTCGTAGTCAAAAGAACCATTTTCCGCAAAATATCTTTCCATGTATTTTCCCATGAGGCTCATATACTCCTCATAGCGGCCCAGCAAATAACAGTCGAAAGCGGCGTAAAAATCATACGCCCTGTCTTTTTTATCCAGCCTGTCCATGAGTGTATGGTACTTATCCAGCACATATTTTGCGGTCGCTTTGTCCATGCTGTAAAAACTTGCGCCAAATGCCGTAATGGCGGAGACGATTTCCTCGAGGTAATTCATGTTGATCTTGCTATCGCCGGGCGTTTGGCTCAGCAACGCGTCATATTTCTCGGATATTTCATCGATGTCTTCTCTAAACTCCGTTTTCGGCAACTCTTTATCGGCTCTTTGGGACACTGAAGCTGGTTTTCCAAAGCTTTCGGCGCTTGGGGCAGATTCTCCCCTGCCCGCGCTTTCTTGAAACGCCTCCTTCGGCGCGTCGTTATTTGTGGTTCGGGCGGCTTGACTGTTGCTCCTGCCGTATTTATCTTCTATGTTGAAATTGAGGGCTAAACTATCCAAATATCCGTCATGTTCCGCCGAGTTCGGATACTTCCATTCTTCGCTTCTGAATTTATCGTCATGACGCCAAAATCCGTTGGCGTGAAGAAGTTCGTGATAGATCAGATATTTAAGAACTTCAACCGGCGTTTGCGACGAGGATAAAAGCTGGTTGATCAGTATGTCGCAACGTCCGTCGGGAAAACTTCTGCATAATCCAAAATAGAGACGCAGAGGTTTCTTTGTCCAGCGGATGATGGGAACGATGGCGGGGCTGAGGATGGCGTTTTCTTTGATGACCTCGTCCATCAGCTTTGGCAGATCGAAGTAATCGGGGATGATTTCGTAATCGCCGCGCTCGTCCCGAGAGATGATTTCCTGCTTTGGCCGAACTTCACCCCCACCTTTCAATGTTTTTATCGCGTCGTAGACGTTGTCGACAAACATCGAGTATGTCCTGTAGATCTGCTGCGATACAGGGTTCTCTTGATAGACTTGCTCAAGGTGTCGGTCGGATTCCGATGGACGCATATCCTCCTCGATAATTTTTGCCGCGATCTTTCTGGCGTCAATCGCGTCACGCTGCTCAAAAGTATAGTAGTCGGGCATAGTTCCATTTTCTTTGAGCGCGTTGACGACCAGCCGGACGTCATCGATATTCGGCGGCGTCTCCGTGTCGAAATATTCCTCCTGACAATCCTGGGCGCTAAACTCTTTGTCCATGATCTCCTGGGCGTTGTCGGCAATATTTTGATAACCATTCCGCTGGCTGTCGAAAACCAGCACATTTTTGTCCTCGCCGTCTTCGTCGGTCACGGCATACCAGCCATGCGGATAAACCTCGGTGTGAGAGAGACCGAGCATGTTGGATTTCATAGTGTCATATATGCGCAAGATCAGCGCCCAGGGCACTAATATTAGCGGCTCTTTTACTGGCGGCTTTGGTGAGTCGTCCTCAGGAACATTAGTATCCTCGAATAGACCGCGAGGATCCAACCCAACGATGAATTTTTCCCACATATCATGGAAATCCACAATATATAGGTACTCCGTTCCCTTAGCCTCCACTCCGCGCAAACCGCGTCCGATCATCTGCATGTACAGGGAATCGCTGTTGGTCTGTCTTGTCATGAAAATGGTCTGGATATCGGGCACGTCGCTGCCCTCGGTCAGTATTTGGACGTTTATCAAAACTTCAAGCTCGTCTTTCCCGAGCTTGCTTTCCTTAAACTCCTTGATCGCCTGGCGGCTGTCGGGCTCGCTCGATATACAGTAATCCGCTCGCACCCCGGCCTTTGTGAATTCCTTACAAAGCGTTTTGCAGTGCGCCTGATTGACGGCAAAAACCAGGGTTTTACCGTATTTTGTCCTGTTTTTCAAGTATTCGTCGACGATGATCGTGTTTCGTCTGGAGGAATTGGCCAGCTGATCCTTTATCGCTTCAGACAATTCGCCAAATTTGTCAAAATAATCCTTGTCTTCCTTGGTAGGCAAAAATTCGGCGTCTCCATCAATTTGGGTCTCTAGCTTCTTGTATATTGGTTTCGCCAACATGTTCTTTTTCAGCAGTTCTTTCAACGTCACTTCGTGGATAAATCCTCTTTTGCCCTTGCCTTCCCTGCGGTTGGCGTTGATCTCGAATATCTTTTGCAGACGGGCGCGATCGTCTTCCTGCATACGGGTGGGGGTCGCGGTTAGCCCTATGAGGATTCTATTGGGATTGATCTCGGTTATTTTCTCCAATACCTTCCGGTAAGACGGCATAACGGCATGATGCGCCTCGTCGATCACGACGATCAATTTTTCTTTCCCAGCCTTCAACATACGGGGAATATGCCTCATGCCGTGTTTGTTCGCCACGGAAGCTATGTTGCACACATAGATATTGCCCCCTACAGCTTGAGAAATGTTATAATGTCCGCCTGAAACGGGAATAATTTTTATTTTCTCCATACCGTGCGTTTTCAATAGCGGACTTTGTTCTCGGAAAGTTGTTTTCGCCTGCTCCACAAGCTCCTGACGGTGCACCATCCATAAAACGCAGTAGCCCTTCGACACGGCGCGGTCCAGAAGCCAGTTGACGAGAGTGAAGGTTTTCCCACTGCCCGTGGGCATCACCAAAAGGCCGTTCTGCGCCTCACTTTTCCCAAAAGTAAAGTATGTGTCCAATGCTTCTATGGCGTCCTTTTGGTACTGCATCGGCTTCTTGTCGTTCATAGTGGATTCTTTAATGTCTACGGTTGTGGTAGTCATAGTCATAATAGCAAAGCCTCCAAAAAAGTTTTTCATACTTTAGCGTATGCCGCTTGAATAACCGCCTCTTCCGACACAGCATAGCCATCCATGAAAGCTGAACTTCTATTTTCCTCGCTCTTCATCCTCCTTTTCCTCCATCGACATGTGGCGCAACTCCTCCGCAATCTTAACTCACTTCGGAGGATCAGGAACTTCAATCCGATGCCCTTCATTTACCTCCATATTCATGATGATGCTAAACGTCGCCGACTATGCGATACCCGCGCGGCCTGCCCATTCCGCTCCTGTTGCTCTGTAGACGGGGAGAAGCGCGGCCATGGTTAAAAACGACGCGAAACTACAGCTAATCGCTATGTTGGATAAAGAGACTTTATCCTTACATTTAACTTTGTCAAGGTACTAGTTAAAAGGAATCCTTGTGTCGATGCATAAATACAAGCATAGGGATCTTCAAATTCTTTTAAAGGCCGACCGAGTCTTGTCTCAACTTCTGAACGCTTTTGAATACCAGAAAATTGGTCCAGTAAATTTTTTATTTCTCTTGCGTTTAAATATCCCCTTGTTGGAGTTGCCTCTGCAATTTGGGCAAAAATTATAGCCAACAACAAAGCCACAACAAAAATTTTTTTCCGCATCACCAATACATCCTCGTCATTTCATCAGTTTCACGCGGTTGTTCCTATCTTTGATCTGGCGCAGCAGGGTGACGCACAGGGCGGGGATCTTGTCCGCTTCGTTTTGCGCGGCGGCCTGTTCCAGTTGGATCACGCTGTCCTTGACGGCGTTTTCGTAGGACGCCAGGGAGGCGTGGCTCATGGGGTCGCTGTAGCGAAGGGCGTCGATGACCGGCTGAATCTCCCGCGCCATCCCCGGCGTTCGCTCCAGAATCGCCGATACGTCCGCCCGCAGGGACGACAACGCCCATACTTTTTCCCGCGCCTCCTCGCCCCGGCGCTCGATGATTTCCTCCCCGCCCTTCAGCAAAACGATACGGATGCCGAAAAACGCCCCGATGAGCGCGTGAATCAGGAGAAACCACGCCACCGGGAGCCGAAACAGGGAGGTTTGCTCCAGCAACACGAAAACGGCGGAGAAAACGACCTGCGTGCTCAGATACAGCCAAGCCGTCACCGGAAAGGCCGCGCCCCAGGGGTAGTTTTTCATGTTTCCGACAAGCGACATGCCGCTCCACCAGAAAACAGCGATACCCAGCAACGCGAAACCGTACGCGATTCGAAACAACACGGTAACTTCTCTCAAAACCAGAAAAAACAAACTCGCGACGGCCGCCATAATCAGCGCGATCAACGTGACGCGTGTTTTATAGTTTGTCATGCTCATAGCCCCCTATGCCATCTTATGTCCGCATTCTCCGCAGAATTTGACGCCCGGCGGCACGCTCGCCCCGCACTCCGGGCACTTCCGCGCGAGAGGCGCGCCGCATTCCACACAGAACTTGCCGTTCGCCGTTTTTGCGCCGCAGGCGGGACAGACGACTTCATCACCCGCCGAGGCGACCTTCTCGCCGCACTCCAGGCAAAATTTTGCGTTCGGGGGCAAGGCCGCGCCGCATTTTGCGCACTTCGCGCCCGCCGCGGCGTTTTCGGGCGCGCTCGGGTGCTGCGCCTTGTCCACGGCGTTTTGCACCAGGCCTCCAACCGTCGCCCCCACCGCGCCGCCGACGCCGGTCATCATGCCCAGGCCGACGCCCAGGTTTGTCATTTGCCCCACGGCTTGATTGGAGGCCACGCGCTCCGCCACGTCGAAGCCGCGCTCGTCCTGATAGCTATACCCTTCCACCGTGCGTTTTTGCGCTAGGCCCTGCGCCTCGATCACCATACGCTGGGCCTGCGTCTCCTGGTCGATCACCCCGACCTGCTGACGCAGCCTCGCCTCCGCCACGTCCGCGTACTGCCGGAAGTGCAATTCCTTGAATTTCTGATAGGCTTTGTCCTCCTCGGGCTTGACGAAGGTGCCGACAAAAAAGCGCTCCAGAAATACGCCGTAGTCCAGGAAATCGGCGCGCAGCTTCTCGCGCAAAGCGTCCGACATGCGGGTCAGGTGCTCGTCGATCTCGAAAATGTTGACTTTTTCCGCTTTGATCAACTGCACCAGATACGTTTTGATTCTCGTGTTCAGAAACATGCGGAACTTATTCATCAGCGACTGCTGCGACAAGGTTTTTTCCGTCCCGGCAACCTTGACCAGCAGCTTGCGCGAATCCTCCGCCCGCAGGCTCATCGCCCCCGACGCGCCGATTTGCAGCGGGAAGCCGTAAGTCGGTTCCACGTATTCCACACGGGAGTCCGTGCCCCATTTGACCTCCATCTGCTCGGTTTTGTTGACGAAGTACACTTCGCAGTGAAAGGGCGTCTCGCCGCCGGTGAGGATGTTGAAAAATTTGCCCAGCAGCGGAATATTCTCCGTCGACAGCCTGTGCCGCCCCGGCCCGAAAAGGTCGAGCGCCTGACCGTTCATGAAGAAAACAGCCTCCTGGCTCTCGTGGACGATAAGCTGCGAGCCGGTGTTGAAGTCCTCTACAGGGTGTTTCCAAACGAAGGTGGTGTTGTCCCCTTCATATTTAATGACGTCCGCCAACTTGCCCAACAATCCGCCCAGCCTCCCCGCTCTCCGACGTGCCGTATTCTCTTCTCATTTCCCAAACGACAGTGCTTTATCGTTATCGATTATCAATGTCGCTTCGTGCAGCGATCGATAAATTTCTTGTCTCTTTTCCTCCACTATTTTTTGTCTGGATTTTTGTCTGGATTTTTGTACAATCTGGCAAACACCTGCCAGTGGAAGAAAGGATAATAATACGATTACGCCACTTCCTGTGGCGGCGAAGGCGACGGAAGTGATCAGGACGACAGCGCTACAGAACAGTAGCGCTGTCATAATTTTTTTTTCGATTTTTTCTTTTTTTTCTTGCATTTGTTGTGGTGAAGGCAATTTCTGCAATTCCCACAATAAAGGAATTATCTTGCCAAGATAGTTCGCGTAACAGTTTTTGAGCAGAGGCAGGCTTTCGTTATCCTCTCGCTCCGCGGACTTTGTGATTTCTTCGATTTCCCCACGTATCCTCTCCAAATGGCCGGAGTAACTTTGTTTTTCGGAAGCTGTGGCGAAACGCAGCGCTTTTTGGTAGTTCGAATCCGCGTCCGGCATTCTTAATTTTCGTTTTACTTCGTCTACCACCGAGGAGACGGGCACGTAGCGGAGGCCGGAATACAACCAACGGTCAAGTTCTTCCTTATCCAGCGCCCCATTCCTGTACAGATAGCCAATGGTCCCTCTCGTCGCGTAATTTACCTCCAATGTCGTGAGAAGCGTCTCCTGTTTCAAATCCTGCAATGAAAGCTGAAGCGCTTCCGTTTTTTGTTTTTTGAAGGATTCCGCAAAATGCGAAACAAGATTTTCTTCCGACCTGAATTTGTTCTCCGTCAGATATTTCCCCATGTAGGCTTTCGCGCATTCCGGGTCAAGGTCCAGCACGCGGTCGAAGTACTCGTCGGCTTTCTCGAAGTCGCCGTCTTGGAGGAAAAGATCCGCTCGCTTGAGCAGGGCGTCTACGTCCGCTTTTCTGCCGCTTTCCGCCGTCGAAGGCGATGCGGTTTCCGATTGGGTTTTGTCCGCGCTCAGGACCTTTTGAACTCCGCGGATCAAATCCTGTATAAAGCCGATCTTGCCCATGTCCTGCGCTTGCAGGAAGGACAGCTCTTGCGGCATGTCGTAGGGGTCCATCCCCTGGTAGCAGGGAATAAGCAGGCGGTTCCGGTCTTTTTTCATCAGAGCCAGGTAGCGGCTCCACTCGTTTTTCACCCAGACAGCGTTGAAGTGTTCCGCGCGCGTCCCGATCGCGACCATCACGCGGGCGCTGTTGAGGGCGCTGAAGATGTAGGGCTCGTAGGCGCTCCCCAGTTTGCTCTCCAATGTGATGCGCGAAAAAAAGACCTTGTATCCCGCCTGCGTGAGCTGATAATAAACGTCCTGCGCGATCACGCTGTCCTTCGTGCGCGCGCCGCCGTCGTCGGTTTCTTTGTAGCAGATGAATACGTCGAAGGGCTCTTCTT
This sequence comes from Synergistaceae bacterium, assembly GCA_031274425.1. Taxonomy (GTDB): domain Bacteria; phylum Synergistota; class Synergistia; order Synergistales; family Aminobacteriaceae; genus JAISLU01. Next base: position 8,896 of record JAISQE010000116.1, read on the forward strand.
TTTGGGATATGGCGAGAATGCCCTTTTGGATTTCGGCGATGGTTTTAGCTTCCTGTTCGTACAACCCTCGGGCATATCCGTCCGGGGCGTGCTCCAGCGCCGCGAGGTAATCGGGATCGGCCAGAATGGATTCGTATTGCGCCCTGCGGCAAGTGGGGACGCGCCCGCGGGTTCGAGGGTCCTCCACGTACTCGATCCCGTAGCGGCATAGCGTCACGCCCCAATGGGCCTCCGCGTCGGAGTTGTCCTCGTTGAGGATATTTTCGTACGCCTCCAGGGCTTTGTCGAATTCGTTCTGCCTGCGAAAGTGATTGGCGCGGTTGAACAAATTGGCGCGCCGTTCGTCGGAGACGCGAGGCAGCGTCATGGCGCCGCCGCAATACTCGCAGACGCCGTAATTCTGTTCCGCGCCAACTTGGATGTCGCCGCCGCACATCTTGCATTTCAAGACCATCATCTGTAAAAATCCCCCTCAGGAGTGCCGTATGTCCGTTCTTTAACGCATCCGCGTCATTTCATCCTGTTGGTGTTCGTATTCGCCTAGAAGTACGGATTTTTTGATGCCGGTAACCTCGGATATAACATGGAGTAATGTTAAGGAGGGGATCCTTTTGCCGTGCTCCAAAGCGTGCCAATACTCCTGTGTGATATTGACTTTTCCGGCGGACTCGGCCTGCGAAAACCCTCTGGCAGTCCTCCATTGCAGCAATAAATCCCCTTTAAACACGCCACGGCACCTCTTTTCTCTTTTTTTCTCTTTAAAGGATTATAACTTTAAGTGATTTGTTGTCAATAACTATAAGGAATATAACTCCTTTGCGTTCTTTGTCATTTTTATAACTGTCTGTTATTCTTTGCGAAAAGGAGTAACGGCATGATCGGAGACATGATTGGAGACAGGATCAGGAAACGGCGGAATGATTTAGGCTTGTCCGGGATCGAGTTGGCGAACCTGGTGGGCATCAGCCAACCGTACATCAGCGCCATCGAGCGCGAGATACGGCAGCCCTCGCTGGATATTTTGCTTCTCCTGGCCCGAGCCCTGGGAACTTCTGTCTCTTACCTCCTCGGCGAAACCGATGACCCCGAATTTTCGCGAATACTGGCTATGCGTAAAAGGCCCCCAAACCTCGACGCTTTTCGCGCCGCGCCTTTGGGAAATGTGCTTTGGATTCGGGCCATCGACGGCTCTTTTCTTGTCAGCAAAGAGTTCGATGAAGTCAGCGATAAAAAATGGCCTGTTTCGTACCATTATCCGATCGTGGATAAAACATTGGGGCTCCATCACGACCCGACCAGTCTTTTTATGACGGCCGTCGAGGGTAACGGCATGGCTCCCGATATCGTGGAAGGGGAACAGGTCGTGTTCGACAGACACATGCCGTGGAAAACGGGAAACGTCATCGTGTTCCGCTATAACGGGACGTTGATGCTTCGCGGCGTCGTTCAGCAGAATGAAAGGGTGATGCTGCGGGCGCGGAACTGGCAGGAATACAAAGACATAGAAGTCACGGAAGAGGACAAGTTTTCCATCATTGGAGTCGTCTTGCGCATCGTCCCCCCAGTAAGAAAACCCAAAGATATTTTTTGAATGGCTTTCTGAATACTTAAGAGAACGCAAAAAATACCCCCGGAGAAATCCGCGTCTCCGAGGGATGGGGATAGCGAGCTAATAAGGGAAAGGGCTATACATTGAAGCGAATTTCGATCATGTCGCCGTCTTGGACGGGGTACTCTTTGCCCTCCAGCCGGAGCGTGCCCTTGTCCCGGCAGGCGGTCATGGTCGCCCCGCCGGCCCGGGGGTCGTTGGGGGGATAGGACCCCTGAGCGTAAATTTTGATGAAATCGTCGTAAGCGACAACCTGCGCTCGGATGAAGCCGCGGGCCAGGTCGGAGTGTATGGCCCCCGCCGCGCCCACCGCGTTGTCTCCCGAATGCAGCGTCCAGGCGCGCACCTCGTCTTTGCCGCTGGTGAAAAACGAGATCAAGCCCAAGAGGCGGTAGGCCTCGTGGATCAGGCGGTCGCGCCCCAGTTTTTCGATGGAAAGGTCCTTCATGAACTCCGCCTGTTCCTCCGGTTCCAGTTGGGCCAGATCCATTTCCAGCGACCCGAAAAGCCGCGCCGAACCCAGCCCTTTCGCCCGCAGCGCCGCCTCCAAAGGTTCGACCTGGGGCAGAGGCCCCGTTTGCCCCTCGTCCAGGTTCAAGACCACCAGCTCCGGCTTCAAGGTGAGAAAAGCGAAACCGCTCAAGCTCTTTTTCTGCTCGTCCGTCAAAGGATACTCGCGAAGCGGAAGTTCCTCCATCAGGTGGTCCTGCAATTTCTTCAGAAGCTCCATCTCGGCCGACTCCGCGGGCGTGTTTTTCTTCTTGTCCGAGAGCCGGGAAAGCCGGTTGTCGACGACGCCCAGGTCGCGGTAGATCAGCTCCGTCTCCACAATGCGCCAGTCGCGCAAAGGGTCGACGCTTTCCTCCGGGTGAGGCACGTCCGCGTTCTCGAAAAGACGCACCACGTGCAACAGCGCGTCCGACTCCGACACGAACGAGAGGAAGGAGTTTCCCAGCCCCGCCCCTTTGCTGGCGTCCCGAGACAGCCCCGCCAGGTCCACGAACTCGACCGTCGCGGGCGTTACCTTTTTGGGCTCGAAGATCTCGACCAATTTATCGAACCGCGGGTCCGGAACGCTGACCAACCCGCGATTCGGCTCCGTTTTCCCGCTGGCGTAGGGTTTCACCTCCGCGCCGGCCCGAGTGATGACGTTGAATATCGTCGATTTTCCGCAAAGCGGCAGACCGATTATTCCGCACTTTAACAATACAGACCCTCCTAGATTGAGATCGGGGGCAAGATCCGTTCGGTCTCCCCCCGGTTTTCGGTTCGATCGTCATATCCGTTCCGTTCCGTTTCGCTTTACGCGGTGTCCCGCGCGAAGGCCCGCTTTATCCTCCGATAGACGAGCAAGAAGAAGGAAATCGCGACGAAGCTACCGCAAAAAGCGGCGAAGGACTGAAAAAACCAGATATTGGAGAAATCGAAGTACTTGGCGAAGACCCAAGCCGCGGAGACCCGGAAGACGACGCTGCGCATGAGCTGCGTCAGAGTTCCGAAGATCGAGTAGCCCGTCCCGACAAAAAAACCGCAGACGAGCGGAACCAGAGCGGCGAACGGATAGGCGGGCACGGACGCGCGTATGGCGCGGGCCGCCATCGCCTCAATCTCCGGCAGGGGCCTGAAAAGGCCCAGAAAAAGCCATGGGTAACAGTAAATCACGGCCCCTATAGAACACATCAGGGTAAACGCCATGAGATACGCGGCCTTGAAACCCGCGAGCATCCGTCCGTGATCCCGTTTTCCGTAGTTGAACGCGATATAGGGAACCAGAGCCGAGTTGATCCCGTTGACGAAGTTGAAGGCCAGCTCCTCCACCCGCAGCCCCAGCATCCAGGAGGCCACGGCGCGATGGCCGAAGGTCGAGAGAATCTTGTTGACGCTGCCCATGCCCAGGGCGATGCTGGCCGTCGTCAAGGCCACGGGAACGCCGATCCACAGGATGCCCTTCCAATAGGTCGTCAGCTGCTCGCGAGGGGCAAGCCACGGAGACACGGTGATGGCGCTGCTCTTCTTCATCCGGTGTATCAGGTAAATGGAGGAGGCGATGCGCGATATCCAAGTGGCGATGGCCGCGCCCGAGATGCCCCATCCGAAAGTGAAGATGAAAAGGGGGTCCAAGATGATATTGATGGTGTTGGCCAGGGCGATGGCTTTGAATGGCGTCAAGGTGTCCCCCTGGGCGCGAAACACGGTGTTCGCGACGTAGGTGAAGCCCATGAAGGGCAGCATGACGGGCACCCATAGGTTGTAGAGCCAACAAAGCCTGAGCAGAAACGGGCCTCCGGCCTCCCTGGCCCCGATGCCCGCAAAGACCGCGTTGGAAACCCCCGGCAGGATCAGGGGCGTCGAAACGAGGCAGACGACGTAGAGCAACGCCAGCGCGCTGCGCGCGACATGCCGGGCCGAGGGAAGATCGCCGCGCCCCAGGTTGCGCCCCATCAGGGCGGCGGCTCCTCCGGCCACGCACTCGAGCGTGGCGAAAACGCATTGGTTCACCGGCCCCGTGAAGGACATCGCGGCCATGGGGAACTCCCCCAGCCACGAGACGAAGATCGTATCCACCAAGTGCAGGAGGCTGTTGAAAACGAAAAGCCCCATCGACGGAATCGCCAACTTCAAAATCGCCTTCACCGGCGCGTCGTTTCCAAGATCGGCGCGGCCGTCGAAAAGGTCATTCCACATACCCGTTTTTTCCGAATTTCCACTTACTACAGTACCCACAAAAACGCCCCCCCATTGGCTCTCAACAAGCAGTATAATCCGAATACACAACTTGGCAAGTTTGGCGCACATTTCCGTATTTTTTCTAATTTTTTCTAACCCGAGTTTTTTGTTTCAGGTTTTCGGCGGCATAGACGTTTTTGATTTATGTTACGTATAGAGTTTTAATTTAGAGAGATGTTTACTTTATGTATTTTAATATGAAAGAGAGGTATCGCTCTTGGCGTTTGGGGCATGATCCGGCCCGCGAGAATTAAAGAGACGAGAATTAAAGAGAGAGAGAGGAGAGACGAGTTATGAAAAAAATTTATTTTGCCGGCATGGCGCTGGCGCTGATTTTGGGTGTATGCCTCCCCGCCGCGGCGAAGGACGCCTTGGTCGTCGCCGACCCGTGCGACGTCGCGACAATGGACCCTATCGGACACGATACCCTCGCCAGCGATCGAGCTTGTAACGCGATTTACGACACGCTGATCTGCCGAGACCCCACGGACGACCGCGCGGTCCCAGGCTTGGCCGAGTCGTGGGAAATCCTGTCGGGCACGGAATACAAGCTCCATCTTCGCAAGGGCGTCACGTTCCACAACGGAGAGGAGATGAAGGCGGAAGACGTTCGATACTCGCTCTTGCGGGCGAAAACGGGCGAGTACTTCCGAAACCTCGATGACGTCGAAATCGTGGACGACTACGCCGTCATCGTTCGCTTGAAGAACGCCGATTACTCTTTCCTGCCCTTCCTCTCCCACAATTGGAGCTCCATCGTCAACAAGAAAGCCGTCGAGGCCGCCGGCGACAGCTACGGAACGAACCCGGTGGGGACGGGACCCTTCAAGTTCACGAGCTGGCGGAAAGGCGACAAGTACGTCCTCGAACGCTTCGACGATTACTGGGGCCCCAAACCCAAATATAAAACCCTCGAGGTCCGTTCCATCCCCGAGCCGTCCCGCCGGATGAGAGAGCTGGAGTCCGGCCAGGTCGACATCGCCTTTTCCATCGCCGACGAGAACATAAAACGCGTCGAGAAGAACGACAATCTGATTCTTTACCGGGTCCCCCAAAGCTCCGTCGGCTTCCTGGGATTCAACTGCAAGAAAAAACCCCTGGACGACGTTCGCGTCCGCCGCGCCATTTTTTCGGCCCTCGACGTCGCGAGCATCCATTCGGGCGTATGGAGCGGCGTCGGCAAGGTCCCCAAATCCCTGTTCCCCGAGCCGATCCGATACTCGATCGACGCGGAAATCGCGCCTCACGTTCAAGACGCGGCACTGGCCCAAAGCCTCCTCGACGAGGCGGGGGTGAAAAACCTCAAACTCGAGATCTGGACTGACGGATGCAAGAAGCGCGTCGACATCGCGGCGGTCATTCGGCTTCAACTCCAGAAAATCGGCATCGCCGCCGACGTCAAGGTCCTGGAGGGGAACTTGTACCTGAATCAGCTCAAGGAAAATACGCACGACCTGTTCATCATGGGGTGGCCCTCCCCTATTCTCGACCCCAACTTCTCCGCCTCCAGCCTGCTGGAAACGGGGGCCGAACACAATCACACCCTATTCAGCGACGCGAAGCTGGACGAGCTTTTGAGGAAAGGGCGCGGAACCCCCGACGGCGACGAACGGGCCGCGATTTATAAAGAAATGCAGCTTTACCTCAACGAGCAGCTTCCGATGATCTACTTGTACGCCGGCGAATCCATCGTCGGCGCGCAAAACTACGTAAAAGGCTTCAAGCCGAGTTTCAGTGAAAACCATTCTTTCCTCGAAGTCTATTTTGATTGAAGGGCGATGAATGACAGATGAACGACAATCGCGCGAAAACGGTCTCGGGCCGGAAAAAATCTGAATTTGCATCCGTGTCGGAACATAGGCTATAATTGCACACTATAAAATGTACGCTGGGGGCGTGGCGTTGATGAACAAGAAATATCTTGTGGGGGGAACCGTCTTCACCGGGACGGGCAAAAGTCTGAAAAACGCGACCGTCGTCCTGGATGGAAAGAAGATCGAGCAGGTCGCGCAAGGCGATAGGGAAATTCCCATCCCCGAGGGAGCGGAGGCGTTCGACCTCAAGGGGAAAATCGTCACTCCGGGGCTGATTGACGCCCATGTGCACATGGGGACCTACAACGAGGGCTTTCCCGAGGGGTTCAGCGACGGCAACGAAAAAGTGGAGCCCCTGACGCCGCAGCTCCGCGTGTTGGACGCGCTTTACCCGGACGACACGTCCTTCCCCGACGCTCTGGCGGGCGGGGTCACCTGCGTCCAGTCCCTGCCGGGCAGCGCCAACGTCATCGGAGGGCAGGGCATGGTCGTCAAGACGAAGCCCGATATTCTGGAGCGCATGACCGTCCTTGCCCCTTCCGCCATGAAAGCCGCTCTGGGGGAAAACCCCATTCGGGTCTACACCGCCATGAAGAAAGCCCCGAACACCCGTATGGGAGTCGCGGCGCTGATGCGGGGCGCGTTTCTCGACGCGAAAAACTACAGGGCCAAGAAAGAGACCGCCGCGGCCAAGAAAGAAACCTTTTCAGACCTGGATTTGGGCATGGAGGCCCTTCTTCCCGTGCTGGACCGCGAGCTGACCCTTCGCGTTCACTGCCACCGCGTGGACGATATCCAGACCGCCGTGCGGATCGCCGAGGAGTTCAACCTGGACTTCACCCTGGAGCACTGCACCGAAGGCCATAAAATAGCGCCCTGGCTGGCCCAGAAAAAAGCGCGCGCCGCCATCGGGCCCACTTTGGCCACAAAGTCGAAAATCGAGGTGCGCAACAAAACCTGGAATACCCCGAGGATTCTTTGGGAAAATGGGGTGCATTTTTGCATCATCACCGACCACCCGGTCGTCCCCATCGAGCACTTGAGCGTCTACGCCTCCTTGGCCGTGCGCGCCGGCCTGCCGGCGGAGGAAGCCTTGAAGGGCGTCACGATTTACGCGGCCGAGCACCTGGGGATATCGGACCGAGTGGGCTCCATCGAAGCGGGCAAAGACGCGGACATCGCCGTCTGGGACGGAGAACCCTTGGACTCGCGTTCCCGTGTCGTGAAAACTTTTATAAACGGAGAACTCGTCTATCAATATAGTGAATTGAAGTAAAAGGCCTAAAGTTAGAATAGCTAAAAAACAGTTTTTTTAAGGGTTTAACTCATTTTTACCAGTACGTTCTTTTGTTAAAGCACTATACCAAGCGGGATAACCTCTGCCGCGACAGGGGAGGAGGCTTGAGGACAGGAGGTTGGGGAATACTTCGTGAAAATCGGAGAGATCGTATTCGTGCTGAACGTCGCGTTTATTTATTGGAATGTACTTTTTTGTAAACAAGAGGAGAGGATAGTTGTGAAAAAAAGCAGTATTGTTTTGTTGGTCTTCGCGTTGTTGATCGGGTTGGGCGGTTTGTGCGGCGTCGCCGACGCCGCGGCGAAAGACACGCTGATCGTGGCCGACCAGTACGACGCCACCACGATGAACCCCATCGGACATAACGACGTTCCCAGTTCCCGCGCCTGCTATTCGCTCTACGACACGTTGATTTTCCTGGATGGGGAAGGCAATATCCTGCCGGGTTTGGCGGAGAAGTGGGAAAATTTGTCCCCGACGGAGATCAAATTTTACCTCCGCAAAGGCGTCAAGTTTCATAACGGCGACGAGATGAAAGCCGAGGACGTCCAATTCACGATTATGCGCGCCACGACGGACGAGGGCGCTAAAATCAAAGTCTTCTCCCAGAACGTCAAGGACGTGGAGATCGTAGACGATTACACGGTCATCCTTCGCCTGAAAGAGCCAGACTACTACTTTTTCGCTTCTCTGTCCCACTGTTGGGGATCGATCACCAGCAAGAAGTATGTGGAGGAGGTCGGCGAAAATTTCGGAATGAACCCGATGGGGACCGGTCCCTTCAAGTTCGTGAGCTGGCAGAAGGGCAACTAGTACGTTCTTGAGCGCTTCGACGATTACTGGGGCCCCAAGCCCAAGTACAAAACCCTCAGGGTCCGTTCCATTCCCGAACCGACGAGCCGGACGATCGAACTGGAATCCGGCGGGGTCGACATCGCCTTCCCGATCGTGCACAACGACCTGAAGCGCGTCGAGGAGAACCCGAACCTGGTGCTCCTTCGGAGGCCCCAGCTTTCCACCACCTACCTGGGCTTCAATATGACGAAGAAGCCGTTTGACGACATTCGCGTCCGGCACGCTATTTCCGCGGCTCTCGATGTCTCCGCCATTCAAGCCGCCGCCTACAGGGGCATTGGCAAGGTGCCCGGCTCTCTGGTTCCCGACGGGATCCCCTATTCCATCAACAGCAAGGTTCCTCCCCATGTGCAGGATGTCGAAAAGGCCAAGAAACTTTTGGAAGAGGCTGGGGTGAAGGACCTCAAGATGGAAATATGGAGCAACGAGCGCAAGGAACGCGTCGACAGCGCGACGATCGTTCAGGCTCAACTCGCCGAAATCGGCATCGAAGCCGAAATCAAGGTTCTGGAGTGGGGCGCGTACCTGGATGGGCTCGTGGATAAAAAACACGATGCTTTCTTCTTGGGCTGGGTCACCTCGGTTCCTCACCCCAACGGTCCGATCTCGGGATTGCTGGAGTCCACCTCCGGCAGCAACTACACCTTTACGAACGACAAAAAGATCGACGAGTTGCTGCTCAAAGGACGCGGTACGCCTTATGGGGAGGAGTGCGAGGCGATTTACACGGAACTGCAAAACTACATCAACGACCTGACGCCTATGATTTACTTCCACAACGACGAGTCGATCGCGGGAACGCAAAAAACGGTAAAGGGCTTCATCCCCCGCGCCACCGAAATTCACTCTTTCCGCGATGTGTATTTCGAAGAATAGCGGCGACGCAAATTTCAAAACGCAATAAAGAAGGCCTCGTTGGCCGCGAAACGGCAGGGGTTTCAGCCCCCTGCCGTTTTGTATACCGTACTATATCTTTCAATACAAGAAAGGGAGGATAGACAATGATTCGCTATATCATTCGCCGTGTCCTGTTCCTGATTCCCGTACTTATCGGCGTGGCTTTCTGCGTTTTCACCCTCCTTTATCTGACGCCGGGAGATCCGGCCAGAATGATCCTGGGGGACATGGCCACCGAGGGGGCTATACAGGAATTCCGGGCCAAAGAGGGGTTGGACAAGCCCTTTTTGCTTCAATTCGGACACTACATTTACAAGGCCGTCACCCAAGGCGACATCGGACGTTCCTACATCACCAAGCGCCCCGTCATGCACGAAATCATGACGGTTTTCCCGGCCACGTTGAAGCTCTCCGCGTTCGCCATCGTCGTCGCCATTCTTATCGGGCTGCCCTGCGGCATCTTGTCGGCGATCAAGCAGTACTCGATTTTCGATACCATCACGATGATTTTCGCAATGGTGGGGCTTTCCATGCCGGTTTTCTGGCTGGGGCTTCTTTTGATTCTCTATTTTTCGGTCTATCTGCGGTGGCTGCCCTCCTCCGGTTTCGACACGTTCAAGGCCATGATTTTGCCGTCTTTGGCGCTGTCCGCCCAGTCCATTTCGATGATCACCCGTATGACGCGCTCGTCGATGCTGGAAGTCGTGCGGGCCGACTACATCCGAACCGCCCGCTCCAAAGGGCAAAAAGAGTCTGTGGTTATATGGATTCATGCTCTCCACAACGCGTTGATTCCCGTCGTGACCCTCTGCGGCCTTCAATTTGGGCACCTTTTGGCCGGCGCGATTCTGACGGAATCGATCTTCGCCATCCCCGGCGTGGGGCGTCTGATGGTGGAATCCATCAAGATGCGCGACTACCCGATGGTGCAGGGCGGAGTGCTCTTCGTCGCCGTGGCGTTCAGCGTGGTCAACCTCCTCGTCGACCTGGTGTATGCCTATATCGATCCGCGCATCAAGGCGCAGTACAAATAAAGGAGGGGAAAGCATGAGCAACGTGGCAGACACGATTCACGACGCCGGAACCGCCTACGTGAGAAAGAAAAAACGAGGAGCCCTGGCGGAGGTCCTGTTCCGTCTCCGCAAAAGCCCTCTGGCTATGTTCGGCCTTTGCGTCATTCTGCTTCTGATTTTCGTGGCCATCTTCGCCGACCTGCTGGCCCCTTACCCCTATCAGAAACAAAACCTGGCCCACATGTTCGAGACCCCGTCGAAACAATTTTTGTTGGGCACGGACGAATTCGGACGCGACATCCTGAGCCGCTTGATCTACGGGGCCCGCATCTCGCTCCAGGTCGGGTTTATCGCCGTGGGCATCGCCCTGGTGGTGGGGGGCATGTTGGGGGCTGTGGCGGGATATTACAGCGGATGGATCGACAACGGGATCATGAGGGTGATGGACGTTTTGCTTTCGATTCCGCAGACATTGCTCGCCATCGCCATAGCGGCCGCGCTGGGGCCCGGCCTTTTCAACCTGATGATCGCCGTGGGGATCTCGGCCGTTCCCAACTACGCGCGCATCGTGCGCGGTTCGGTGCTTTCCATTCGCGAAATGGAGTTCATCGAGGCGGCGCGCGCCGTGGGCAGCTCCGACCTGCGCATTATCCTGAAACACATCATCCCGAACAGTATGGCCCCGATCATCGTGCAGTCCACATTGGGCGTGGCCTCCGCGATCCTGAACGCGGCGGGGCTCTCTTTCATCGGGCTCGGCATCCAACCGCCGTACCCGGAATGGGGGGCGATGCTCTCGGGCGGACGCCAGTACATCCGCGACTACCCGCACCTGACGCTTTATCCGGGCCTTGTCATCATGTTCACCATCCTCGCGCTGAACTTCCTGGGCGACGGCCTTCGCGACGCCCTGGACCCGAAGTTGAAACGTTAGGCGTCGAAGTATCGCCAGGAGGTGCAAATTTTTATGGACGCAAACACACAAAACAATCTTCTTCTGGAAATACAGGATTTGACGATCCAGTACATCACCGACGCCGGAACGGTGCACGCCGTCGAAAACCTGAATCTGCATTTGGGACACGGCGAGACGCTGGGCTTCGTCGGCGAGACTGGGGCGGGCAAGACGACGACGGCGCTCGGCATCATGCGCCTGATTCCCTCGCCGCCCGGCGTCGTCAAGTCGGGCAAAATCATCTTCGAGGGGCAGAACCTGCTCGAAAAAAGCGAACCCGAAATGCGCGCGATCCGCGGCGGAAAGATCGCCATGATCTTCCAGGACCCCATGACGAGCTTGAACCCCGTCATGACGGTGGACAAACAGATCGCGGAGATGATCAAGCTGCATAAGAACGTCGGAGAGGCCGAGTCCCTGAAACTCGCCGGAGACATGCTGGAACTGGTGGGCATCCGGCGCGAGCGTATGCACGACTACCCGCACCAGTTCTCGGGCGGTATGAAGCAGCGGGTGGTGATCGCCATCGCCCTGGCTTGCGACCCCGGCCTTTTGATCGCCGACGAGCCGACGACGGCGCTGGACGTCACGATTCAGGCCCAGGTGCTGGAATTGATGAAGAAACTGAAACAGCAGTTCGACGCGTCGATGATCCTGATCACCCACGATCTGGGCATCGTGGCGGATATCTGCGACAAGGTCGCGATCATGTACGCGGGCCGGGTGGTGGAGTACGCGGACAAACGCGCGCTCTACTCGAACCCCGTGCACCCGTACACGATAGGGCTCTTCAACTCCGTGCCGGACCTGGACGACGACAAAGAGGCCCTGAACGTGATCCCTGGCCTGATGCCGGACCCCATGGACCTCCCCGCCGGCTGCACGTTCCATCCTCGCTGCACCTGCGCGGCGGAGCAGTGCTCGAAGACGAAGCCCGCCATGATCGACGTGGGAAACGGACATTTCGCGGCGTGCCCCATCCGGGCAAAAGCGCTGGGCGCGGCGTAGGGGGTGAAAGAGATGAACGACGTAAAAACTAGCACCGGCGGGAATAAACCCTATATCCGGGTAGACAACCTGAAGAAATATTTCCACACGAAACGCGGCCTTCTACACGCGGTGGACGACGTCAGCTTCACGATTCAAAAAGGCGAGACCTTGGGGTTGGTGGGCGAATCCGGCTGCGGAAAGTCGACTCTGGGGCGCTGCCTCATTCGCCTGTTGGAAACCACGGCGGGCAGCGTCGTCTTGCACGACGAGAAGGCGGGGACGGATACGGACGTCACGAAGGTGTCCAGCTCGGTGATGAAGGAGCTGCGCAAAAAAGTCCAGATCGTTTTCCAGGACCCCTACTCCTGCCTGAACCCGCGGCTCTCCGTCTGGGAGCTGATCGCGGAGCCCTTGATCGTGAACGATGTTTTCGCCAACAAAAACGACATGAGAGCCCGCATTCGCGAGCTGATGAACACCGTGGGCCTGGCGGAGCGCCTGGAGAACAGCTATCCCCACGAGCTGGACGGCGGCCGTCGTCAGCGCATAGGGATCGCGCGTTCTCTGGCCCTGAACCCGGAATTCATCGTCCTGGACGAGCCCGTCTCGGCGCTGGACGTCTGCATTCAGGCTCAGATCCTGAACCTGCTGAACGACTTGCAGAAGGAGTTCCATTATACCTACGTCTTCATTTCCCACAACTTGAGCGTGGTGAAGCACGTTTCGGACCGCATCGCGGTGATGTACCTGGGTAAGATCGTGGAGCTTTCGAACTATAAAGAACTGTTCGTGAAGCCGACGCACCCCTACACTCAGGCGCTTTTGTCGGCGATACCGGTGGCGAAGCTGGACGTGCAGAAAGAACGCATCATCCTGGAGGGCGACGTCCCCTCCCCCATCAACCCGCCGAACGGCTGCCGCTTCATGGGAAGATGCCGCTACTGCCAGGAGATCTGCAGAAAAGAGACCCCCGACTTGAAGGAAGTCCTCCCGGATCACTTCGTCGCCTGTCATTTGACGCCTGTCATTTGAATTGAAGGGCCCAGGGGGGCGGAGCCGCTCGGCCCCCCTGGAACCCCCTGTACATTTTGCCATATAAAGGAGAATGACCGTATGTACTCTACGCTCGAACGTTTTTTGAAGTACGTGACCTACGACACCCAGTCCGTGGATCGAGCCGAAACCGTGCCGAGTTCCCCGGGACAGTTGGCGCTGGCGAAGGCGCTGGGCGAGGAGCTGAAAGCCCTCGGGCTCCAGGACGTCCAGGTGACCGAGCAGGCTTACGTCACGGCCGCGCTGCCGTCCAACGTGAAAAACCCCGAGAAGAAAAAGAAGGTTCCCGCCGTCGGGTTCGTCGCCCACATGGACACGGCCACCGAGGTGACCGGCAAGGACGTGAAGCCGCGGGTCGTGAAGAACTACGACGGCGGCGACATCGTCCTGAACGAGGGAGGAGGCGGAGAGAAGATCGTCCTGTCCCCCAAGGACTTCCCCTACCTGGCGGACTACAAAGGACAGGACATCGTCGTGACGGACGGAACCACGCTTCTGGGCGCGGACAACAAGGCAGGCATCGCGGAGATCGTCGGCGGAGTGGATTATCTGCTCCAGCACCCGGAAATCGAACACGGGGACGTGAAGATCGCCTTCACCCCCGACGAGGAGGTCGGCCACCTGGCGAAGCTCCTGGATATCGAAAAATTCGGCGCGGACTTCGCCTACACCCTGGACGGCGGCCCCGTCGGCGAGGCTTGTTACGAGAACTTCAACGCGGCGAACGCGGTCGTGACCATCAAAGGGCGCGCGGTGCACCCCGGCAAAGCCAAGGGCCTGATGCTGAACGCCGTCACGATGGGGCAGGAGCTGAACGCCCTTTTCCCCCCGGCGGAAACGCCGGAGACGACGGAGGGCTACGAAGGCTACTACCATTGTTTGAGCTTCCAGGGAACCACGGAGGGCGCGGTCCTCAAATACATCCTCCGCGACCACGACGCGCTCCGTTTCCAGGAGCGGAAAAAATTCATGGAAAAAGCCGTGGGGTGGATGAAGGACAAGTACGGCGAGGATCGGTTCTCCTTGGACATGAAGGACCAGTATCGGAACATGGCCGACAAGGTGAAGGGAAACGAGCACATCGTCGAAACGGCGCTCGAAGCGATGCGCGAACTGGGGATCGAACCCGACATCATCCCGATGCGCGGCGGCACGGACGGCGCGGCGCTCTCTTGGCGCGGACTCGTCACCCCCAACCTCTTCACCGGCGGCCACAACTACCACGGCCGATTCGAGTTCATCCCCGTCCCGTCGATGGAAAAAGCAACGGCGATGATGCTCAAAATTCTGGAGCTGTACGTCCGCAAGGCATAAATCGCGCGGCGCGGCGATCTCGCGTTCGGATTTCGACAAATCTTTTGACAAACAGGATATGACTGCTGTATACTTTATTTGAATCTAGAGCACGTGCTGCTTATATCGGAGGGACGGACGTAATCCGTCAAAATTCTGACATGAGGCCGGCAGTGAAGAGGGATATATTTATTCTCTTTTCAGCGTCGGCTTTTTTTGTTGGATCTCGACGCGACGCAAACGGGGGGATGTGGATGGGAATGGAAACGATTTTCATCAGTAGCCATGTAAAACTGCCGACCAACACCACGTCGCAGGAGATTTACAAAATTCTCGTCATCGCCGTGGAGGTGGATATACGCACAGGAGTCATCATGAGAGCGGAGCTTTCTCTGGTTACGGAGCTGGGCAGGGACTTCATCTCCAACATGACCCACGGCTACAACATGAACGACGGCGTCGACGGGCTCATCGAGAAGCTCCAGAAACGCTACTTCGGATATTCCCGAAAGGCGATCGAAACGGGCTTCAAACTGATTTTCAGCAAGTACGAAGAAATTAAAACATCAATGTAAGCTCAGGAAGGCGAAGCCTCCCGAAGCGGGTTCGATTGGGATGGACGCAACAAAACCAGCAATGGCAAAAACGCATATAGTGAATTGAAGTAAAAGGCCTAAAGTTAGAATAGCTAAAAACAGTTTTTTAAAGGGTTTAACTCATTTTTACCAGTACGTTCTTTTGTTAAAGCACTATAACCGCGCCGTTTTGCGCGAAGAACGCTCGACAGAGCGCGTCAAATTCGCATAAAAGCCGGCAGAAGGATTACCCGCACACGCGGCAATTCTTCCGCCGGCTTTTTATTTGCGTGAGGGAAATCAATTTTCGAAAAAAGGGGGACGATTGGCAATGGAACGTAGGGTGAAGATTTTGAGAGCAGGGTTTGGCGGGAGGGTTTTTTTGTTAATTTCCTTTCTGGCGTTTTTTCTCATCGCGCCTCTGAGGCTTCACGCGCTCTCGAACGGGGAATTTCGCGAGAACATCAGCGGTCTGTACTTCAAGGTGCTCGATGGCCGGGTCGAGTCCGGCGGCAGCGATGCCGACGAAAGAATCGCCGGCATCGCCGAGGTGTCTCTCGCGCCGATCGACGTCACGAGTTGCGTCGTCCCCAAGATCGCGGCGGCTCGTTACGACAAGGACTATCGCGAACAC
Source organism: Synergistaceae bacterium (assembly GCA_031274425.1). Classification (GTDB taxonomy): domain Bacteria; phylum Synergistota; class Synergistia; order Synergistales; family Aminobacteriaceae; genus JAISLU01. The sequence goes on from JAISQE010000116.1 coordinate 24,608, forward strand.
GACGCCGCGTATGCCGTCACGTCTATAGGCAAGGGCGCGTTTTACGGCTGCGCCCGCCTGGACAGCATCACCCTCCCGGACGGGCTTACGGGCATCGGCGGCTACGCGTTTTATGGCTGCGCCCAATTGACCGACATCGTCTTGCCCAACAGCCTTACGTCTATCGGCAGCTCGGCGTTTCTGGGTTGCGTCAACCTGAGAAACGTCACCTGTCTGGGCGAAGTACCGCCGACGATAGGCAAATCCAACTCGACGGGCCCCACCCGCCTTTTTCCCGAGAACCGCGACGTGACCGTCTTCGTGCCCACCAAAGAGGCGGTGGCCTTATATGAGACCGCCTGGCGCGAATACCTGACGGACAACGTAACCATCACCGCGGCCTCGCCCATTATTCAGTTATCGAGCGATCCGTGATCGGCCCTATGCCACACTGAGGACCGTCATTTCCGAATCAAGTCGGGACAGAGAACAGCCGGGGCAGATCTCCCGGCTGTTCTTTTAAACGTTCAAGCTCAAGAGGGCAGAGCCTGTTCCAAGCAACCCGCTTGGCTAAACTAATTAAATAGTTATTATACTATGCGAGATGACACACAGGGCTATTTGAACTTGTTTTCGCTTGTCACAAATCCGCCTAATGAAATGCTTGAAAAAGTGGAGTTGGTGATAAATTCGGCTTTTCAAAATCCAAAAACGCTACGATACCGAGATTTTTATAGCTTAAATACTGATTTTTAGCAAGAAGATAGCACCATTGTGCAAATAATGATTTTTGCGAAAAAGGTGAAATCCCGACTGACTTTGGAGAAATGCTGTCATGGGAATACCTGAGCTTTGTCCGGCAAAATCCTATCAGGTGGGATATTCCAACAGAAATTCTATACGCAAAAAAAGATAATCTTACTTCTCGAACAACAGTAGATGCTTTTATCGCAAGTCATAAAGCAAATCTTACTGTACTGGAAGATGGCGAGCACTGGATTCATACAGAGGAGCAAATCACCTTTCTGAACAAATGGATGGGAAAAGCAGTTCGCTAAATTCCAGGATATTTGCGTCACAGTTTCGACCGGAGGGCTGGCATGGCAAAATCGGGGAAGGCCCCCTGGCAGACGCTATTCTGGATCGTATTGTTTACGATTCCTATACGATGTTAATCGACGGAGAGGAATCCATGCGTAAAAAGAAGGGTATTGCCTGATTTTTGTTTCTCGGGAGGGACCGCCAGCCCTTCCCGCTTCAGGTGGCTCTCTCGTCCCGTGACCGTGGCCACACTCAACCGTACGCGTGGCTCTCATCCACCGGAATGGTGACTCTCCGAGACCGTAGTATTCATCTATGTTCAGAATGTCTATGATCTCATTGGGAGCTTTTCCCTGACTGACATTTTTAGAAGAGTAATACAACTCAAGAGGAAAGAGTAGAATGAGGTCAATCGAATAGGTGCGTTTCGGTGTTCGGGAATCCGGTGAAAAACCGGAGCGGCCCCGCCACTGTTATCGGGACGAAACCGGGGAATGCCACTGCCTCTTT
>JAISQE010000053.1 GCA_031274425.1 Synergistaceae bacterium
AAAGCCAGTGAGGGGAGTGATTGACGAAAAAATAAAATGTAACACAACCAGGTTATGTTACATTTTTGACTGAATTCCATGCCGACCTCGATGGCGACTAGGTTGATAAAATTGTTCCCTTTCACCGTACAAATCGAAGAATTTTCTTTCCTAATTAAAAAGTGCATTCCATAAGAAATTTTTGTCCCGGCGTAAGCGTTATAATAATAGAAAAAAGAGGAAAGCGAGGCTTTTCGCAATGGACTCAAACCTCACGCCTTTTTCGCCGCAAGAGGAGCAGGAATTCCGCGAGGCCGAGCGGCAAGGTACGCTACCCCAGGAGATCAACCGCTTCGGTGATCACTTTTTAAAGTTCCTTTTGGCGGCTCCGGAGCGCAAGTCGCTCCTGCTGGACCTCATCAACACGATCTTGCGGCTCATGGGTTACGAGCCCCTTGTTGACATCGAGCCTATGGACAGGGAGCTGTCGCCGGTCATCAAGGGTGGGCGCGGGCTGAGGCTGGATTACTTCGGCAGGACTTCCGCGGGGAAAGTCATCAATCTGGAGTTCCAGAAGTACGGGGGCAGCGAGTTCATCAAACGAGCCCTGTACTGTTCCGGTACACTCATCAACAGACAGCTCACCAGCGGCAAGGACTTCGACGAGCTGTGCCAGACGATTTTCGTCGGATTGTTGGACTTTACGCTCTTCGACTGGGACGGGTGGTATTGGGATTTCGTGCTGACCAACGTCAAAACCGGAAAAATCCTGACGAAAGACCTGTTGATCATTTTCGTGGAAATGAAGAAACTGGAAAGCATCGTGTCCGACCTCCGAAGGAAGGCGAAGCGGGGGGAGATGGACGTATTGGATTCGACGACGCGCCTTGTGTTGTGGGGCGGATATATGACCAATGTGGGGGTGGATATGATGGCGAACGTGGCGGAGACAGACCCGATTTTTGCGGAAGTGGTGAAGGTGGAACACGACTTCTGGGGAGACAATCGCAACCGATTCATCCAGTGGAGAGAAGAAAAGCACCAGCTCGACGCCCTCTCCGAACTCCGAAGCGCCGAACGCCGAGGCGAGGCGAGAGGAGAGGCAAGAGGAGAGGCGAGAGGCAAAGCGGAGGTTGCCCGCGCTTTGCTGACGGAGCACGCGCCCCTCGAACTGATCGAGAAGGTCACCGGGCTCTCGAAGGACGAGATTTTATCCCTGCGGTAACTGATGGGCAAAGAATAAGAAAGCGAGGCTTTTCGCAATGGACTCAAATCTCACGCTCTTTTCGCCGCAAGAGGAGCAGGAATTTCGCGAGGCCGAGCGGCAAGGTACGCTGCCCAAGGAGATCAACCGCTTCGGAGACCACTAAACATTTAAGCCCAGGGGGGCAGAGCCCGCGCGGCCCCTTCGGGGTCCTCGCTGGCCCCCCTGGAACCCCCTTTCTTTTATTGACTCGGGTTAGTCCTTCTTGCGGATGAACAACGGAGTTGCTAGGAGCAGGGCCAATCCGGCGAAGCCCGCGTCGCAGCCGCCGGATGTCTTACCGTCAGGATCATCGGGGGCGTCATGGCGGCGGAGTAGGTAGGCCCCGGTTGTTGAAAGCCGTCAGTGTCAGGGAGCGGTTCTCAGAAAAACGACGAAGACGGGGTTTTGTAGAAGTTGGTATGCCTTCCGTTCTTTCTTTTCCACGTAGGCGAGGAGCTCCATCTTGGTTGTCCGTGTTGTGCCGCCGATGGAAAGGGGACAGTCGATCGTGGCGGAAGTCAGATCGACCGCCCGGTCTGGTTCTTGTTTCTGTGACGCCATCGTGACCACGCCCGCGCGCTCCGCCGAGGAAAACGCGCTCATGTGGTTTTGAAAGTTGACGGTCACCGACAAAGTATGACTGATCGTCATCAAGGCTCCCAGGATCGCCAGCGTCAGAATGGCCAGCGCGCAGAGCACTTCGGGAAACGTAAATCCGCCGCGCCCGCGATTCAAGCCCAGGAGGGCGGACTTTCGGGGCCCTCGCCGCCCCCCCTGGAACCCCTTACGGCGCCTTGGCGCGCATGTTGCTTTCATACGAGTCACCTCGATTCAAATCAGTTCAAATCAGTTCAATTGAACATGTTTCGACCATTCGACAGGGGACGTGGTTGTGGCGTCGGGGTAGATGTCCAGGGATACGCCCCATACCGTGTCGTCGGCTTTCTTGCCGGCCGCCGCGTATTCGCCCCGAACGAAAAGAACATAACGGTTCCCCTTCAGGGTCGCGGTCTTCGGGGTCACGACGTAAGTAAACTTCATCTGAGGGACCCCCGGCAGGGCGGAGGCGTTCACGTTGAGCTCTCCTTTCCCCTCTTTATTTGGCTCCGCGGCCCACCAAGCGTCCGCGTTCGCCACGATCTCGTCGGCCAGCTCCTGGGCCAAGCTCAGCGTCGCCTGCTCCAAAATGCTCCGTCGCTCGAAAAAAAGGTTGAAACGCGCGTTCATCTGCGACAAGGAGAGCATAGCCACGCAGAGGGCCGTAAAAAGCGTCATCACGAGTATCGTCAAAGGGAAAACCCCGCCACGCCGCCCCCGTAAAGACAATAAATGAGATAAAGTCATTCCCAAAAATTTCGTTTTCATGCCGTTCTCCGCCATTCCTATGGCGCCTTGGTGTCGTAAAGTTTGGGGATCTCCCGGTTCAGGGTGCTGTCTGGAAACTGTTTGGGATCCAGCCCCAAAATAGCGCGAACTTCCTTCGGAGAAAAACCCTCTTCGATCCACATGTCGTAAAACTTGAACTGGTTAGGGTTGGACGCGTCGGCGGCGCCTTGCCCGGAGCTGTCGCCTCCCCAGAAACGAAGCCCGAATACGCGGTCGCGGTTCTTCCTGTAAACGACATCGGGGGTGTTCTCGGGGGCCCGGCGATAGTAGTCCGGTGGGTTCAGATTGGGAAGGATGACGTTCCCGGATATCCCGATCCGGCTGGGCTGGTACGGCATTTGCAGGCCCTGCGCCACCATCAAAAAACGCTTGCTGGGGTAGCCGACGCTTCCCTTGCCGTAGGTGCTGGTATTATGATCGTTGACGGGGTTCGCTGTGCCCGTGGTGGGCCCGAGGTTGATGTTGAGATAATCCCAGCCGCGCAGAGCATAGAGACCATAAATCGGGACGTTGTTGCCGTAGGGCCTTTGCAGGCTCAAACGGCCGTAGATCTTGTCGTCGTAATACCCGTTGTAGCCGTAAACATAAGGCGAATCGGGGTCTTTCCTTCTCCTTTCGAACTGTACTTTCTGGCCGAGAGCCGCGTAGTTCCCGAAGGTGTTGTACGCGCGGTCCCCCCATTGGTAGACGGAGTGGATGTCGTTGACGAATCCCGCGTTGCCGTTGGGGGTGGATTTTCCGTCGGAGCCGAGGGTGTATCTACCGAATTCGTCCGAGCCGGGGGTCTGATACTTGATGGTGCCGGCTACGGCGACGGTGACTCCGTAACCCTTCAGGTCGATGGCCACGGGCGGGGTCCAAACCTTATCGGCCCCCTCCTCCAGATCCGGATGAACGGGAGACTTTCCGATAAGGTCGTCCTTCCAAGCGTAACCCTTGTTTGTGTAGACCGGATTGGCGAAATCCCAGCCCCGGAAGGTGTCCTTCCAGGAGCGTACCCGCATCCGCCGATGCCGGAAGGACTGGCTGTCGCCCTCCTCCGGCTCTGGAGGCGTTACGATGTGCATCATGCTGTTTCCCATTTTTTTGAACGGGGACGGAGAGTTTCCCCTCCAGGCGTCTCCCTTGAACTTGCCGTACCACAGGGGCTTGGAAAAGATGTAGTTTCGGGAGTCGTAGATGTCCGTGTTCACCGTCGTGGCGGGGTTCATGTTTCTGAGCTGCCCCATCTCCATTCGGACAAATAGGTCCCCTGCCTGATGGATGACGTCTTTGGGAGAGTACCCCAAGTCCGTCGAGCCGTCGTGGTGAATCCTGCCCCGCCACTCCTCAGCCACCTCCGACGCGTAGATGTCCCGGGTGACCTCGAGAACGGTCAGCTTGATGATGTGCCGGGTATTCCAGACTATCGGCACGGATTTGGACGAGGTGTCGTTTCTGTCCATGTCCCAACGGTACCCCTTTCGCGTGTCCACGTTGGTGGGGAAGTTCAGCACCACGTTCGTGTCCGGTTGATCCGTGCCCTTATAGTACAGATGCCAGGTTTGCGTCTGCTTGGGGTTGTAGACCGCCCGGTTGCCCCCGCCGTAGGTCATGCCGAAAGGGCCGCCGTAGGCCTTGTAGTGGCTCACCCCTATTTTGTTGCGTCCCCGCGTAAAGATCAGGAGAGGGATGGGCTTGCTGGGCTTCGGGTTCGCCATATCCCCGATGTAGTGGGGGGTGGAGGCGTTGGGCTCCCCGGCGTTTTCCGGCAGGAAGGGCATACGGTAAAATACCCATTGCGCCGGGTTCGGGATGCCCACGTTCGCGTTGAAGTCCTCCGTCAGGACGGTGGGATCGGAAACGTCCGAGCTGGCGAAAAAGCTGACGGTCTGCGGCGCGACCAGATTGCGGTTATTCAGGTTGTGATAGGCCTTGGACGCGTCGTAACTGTACAGGGGATGCACCCCGAAGGAGACGGCCGCGTCGTGGTTGTAGACGCTGAGCGTGGGGCTGCCTTTGATCTTGTCGATCGTGGGATTCTCCAGGGTCGGCTTGGTGTAGTAGAGATAGCGCATGGGATAGCCGCCGGCGCCGGGGTCCAACTGGAACATGTACCCGGAGGAGAGATGCTCCCGAACGCTGGCGTTGCCGTTTTTGAGGGTGAGGCTTTGCACCCCCGAGCCGTTCAGGAGTATCCCGTACCCGCCGTCCACCGTTTTGCCGGAGCCGGTGTAGGTCAACTGACCGTCGAAGTAGAGAGTGTAGTTCGTGACCCCGTAAAGGTCGGGGTCCTCTGGATTTTTCGGCTTCAGATGTTGGAAGTCCTTCTCCGTGAGCTTGAGCAATACCTGCGGCCCTCTCTGCCGCGCCGACATTTTCCCGTACACCGTAAACGCCTTGCCCGTGCCGTCGAAGCGGATCGCCCCAAAATCGCCGTGGGTGTTGAAGAACTTCTCGGAACCGTCCCCTCCCCCGCGAATCGTGTCCAGGACCATTTCCATCAGTCTTCCAGACGTGCCGGCGTCGAGCTCGACAAAGGCGGGGGCCATATTCCAAGCGCCGTCCCGCGTTTTGTAGTGGGCCACCACGATCACGTAAGCGTCGGGGCAGGGAACCATATTGACGATGCTCCCCAGGTCGAAATAATCGGGCTCCTTCATGGCGTAGGCCTTCTTTTCAGGTTTATCGACGCCCTCGGCGATTTCCAGAACGCGAAAAAGCTTGCCCTTCTCGAACAGATCGCTTCGATTCTCGAAAAGCTCCTTGAGGCTGACCCGCATGAGGTTCACGTTTTCCAGTTCCTCCGAGGGAATGCGTTTTTTTAAAAATGCCAGCAATTTTTTTTGCTTTTCCGCGCTCGGCAGCTTCGGAAAATCCTTGGCGAAGTCCCCGCCGAAATCCTTGGCGAACTCGGGGGCGAAAACGTCAGGGCTTGCGGCAATCCACGTGAAGACGACGGAATCGGGCTCCATTTGTTTGTAGAGGTCCTCAGGAAGTTGTAAAACCGCGTCCATTTTCGTCGTGTAGCTGTATTCTTTAAGACGACTCCAGGTATCGGGGTTCGCGTAGTCGAAAGAGGCTTGTTCGCCGCGTTTTGCGTTCATGCTTCCGAACATCTCCACCTTGACGGCGGGATCGGCGGGCAGCGACCGATAGCGCAGGATCGGCCCCCCGGTAAAAGAGGCGTCGATGGAAGCGTTGCCCTCCCCCACCGCCCCGCTGGGCGTGCGAAGCAGGTAAGAGCGGTCCAAAGCGACTTTTTTGCTGTCGTTTTCGGCTTGAACGTAACAGCGAAGCACTCGCCCGCCGGGGTAGCGGTCGGGGGAAAACACGTCCGCGCCGAATTTTAGATCCGTAATGAACTCCGAACCCGGAATCGAGTCGCTTTTGCGCCCTTTGTCCCAGTAAATATGAAACACTTTGTCGCCGTTCCGCAGGATATAGCGCCAGTCCTGGCTCAGAAGATCGTCCGTGACGGCGTGGGCGGGGTCCGTGATGATCTCCACCTGCCCGGCGTAGGCGATGTCCTTGGGCAAAAATTCGATCGAGGAAAGGGCTCCGCGTTGCGCCACGGAGTAGGCGACGTTGGCCAGAGATATTCGGATGCCTTGCCCCATCAAAAGGATCGTCGCTCCGAAAACAATGGAGGCAATCGTTACCGCGAGAAGAATTTCAACCAGTGTGAAGGCCCGGCGTTTTCTTCGGCATACCCATGTTTCGTTTTTCATTTGTTTTTTCTCCATAACTAAACATAACTCTAGCTACCCAGGGCTTGTAGCTTCTCTCGTACTCCGCGTACTCTTCCGCATCTGGGATTCCGCTCTCTTTCTTCCTCAATAATCCCGCTTTCAGTAGATTCCACATCTTCGACGCTCACGGCTGAACTATTTCCTACGGAAATAGATTCGTCTCCTATTTCCATTGCTCGTTGTGATCGCAGATCATGACTAGTTAGGTTGGAAGTATAAACGATCACGCCGGATTCCGATCGCTAGTTTTTCTGATGCCCCGCCCATGTTCCGTACAAATGCGCGAGCCCCCGTAATAGAGCTTGCGTAGGTGATTTCGGCCCTGAAGGTGTTGCAGGGCAAACGCATGAAAATCGTAAATCCCTTCTATCACTTAATTGATAAATTTCATGTGCAAAATAGTCAATGGTGGTGCGGGGACACGTCTTTGCCGGGGATACAGGCGGCGACGGTGCGGTTACGCAGTTTCTTTTCAGCCGTCAAATGGGCGACAAAACCTTTTTGCCCTTACGGGGCTCACGTTAATTCCCAAACGTTCGGCAACTTCGGTGACCGTGATGTCGCGGCCGGTTTTTTCGAGAAGGAAAATCTCTTTCAGGTAGTCTTCGATACGGGCTGTCATCATCGATAAATCTCCTATGAAAATATATGCGCTATAGAAACTTTCGAGCGCCTGGCGGGTAAAACTCTATCGGGTTCTCGCCCGCCAGGCGCTCGGTATACCTTTACCGCCGGGACGCGGGGGCGTTTCGTTGAGAAAAATTCCCCCGTATCCCGGATACTGACTTGATGCCGCTTTGATGTCGCGCGTACCTGTGTTTAGCCGCGCTTCTGTATACTCCGTCTCGTTAGTCAGGCCGGTGTAGACATAGCTCGTCTCCATAGCGTCATCCCAGTTTTCGTTATCCTTCGAGACCTTGTATCCGGTGATTGCGCTGCCTCCGTCGTTCGCCGGCGCTTGACCTCGCCGCTGACATGCCCTCGTCTCGTTCACCGTTAGAGTTTGCAAACACCCCATGGCACGCAAAAAATGGGAGGTAAGGTTCGTCATTTTATATTTACCATGTATAGGATATGCTATACAATAGTGCGTAAGTTAATGGGGGTGATTATCATGGCTCAGGTCAATATCAGAATCGACGACGATTTAAAAGAACAGGCAGATATTATTTTCGGGGAACTTGGTCTGAACATGACGACGGCTTTTAATATATTCGTCCGCCAGGCGGTACGCGAAGGCGGGATCCCTTTTACAATTACAACAAAGCCTGACCCTTTTTATAACCCGTTCAACCTGAAGATTTTAAGGCAATCCAACGTCAAGGCAAATGAGGGAAAACTTACCGCTCATGAGCTTATAGAGGATTGACATGTGGGGAAATTATGGACCGATAAAGCCTGGGAGGATTATTTATACTGGCAGACGCGGGACAAGAAAACGCTCAAAAAACTGAATCAAATCATAAAGGATGTTGAACGCAATCCTTACGAGGGGATAGGCCACCCGGAGCCCCTTAAAAAAGGGGTGCTTGTATGCGCCGCGCAGGCGAAACAGGGAAACGCCACAACAGGCACAACTCCCCGTTACGAGGTTCTGGCGAGGAAATGCCTCTAGAGCAGCTTTTCCAGAAATTTTTCCGCTTCTGCCCCCTTGGGGAGCGCGGAAGCTGCCATTGTTTCCTCGACGCGCCCGTCGGTGAGTACTGCCAGAAAGTCACCCAGCCTTCCGGCCTGCGCGAGGCTGTGCGAAACCATGACGATGGAATAGCGCCCTTTCAGGCTGAGGATGAGGTCTTCCACCACAGCGGCGGCCAGCCGATCCAAAGACGCGGTGGGCTCGTCCAGCAACAGAATTTCAGGCTCCAGCGCCAGCACGCGCGCCAGACACAGCCGTTGCCGCTGTCCGCCGGAGAGCGAGAACGCGGGACGGTCCAATCGATCCGCCACTTCTTTCCAAAGCCCCACCGCCGTCAGGGAGCGTTTCATTGCTTCCTCCGCCTCGTCTGTTTCGAGTCCGGCGACCAAGGTCAGGGGGAGAAGCAGATTTTTCCGAATACTGAGCGGTAAAGGATTCGGAGTTTGAAAGACCATCCCCACGAGACGCCTCAGTCGGGAAAGCGGGAGGGCGTTCACTTCTTCGAGGGAGTCAGGGGCTCCCGCTATACCGCCGAGTTTCACCGTTCCGGTTCCCTCATAGCCTTCAAAACACTCGTTCAGCCTGTTGAACGATCGCAGCAAAGTCGTCTTCCCGGAGCCGGAACGTCCCAGCAGCACGCTTATCCTTTTTGCGGGGAAATCGATGTCGACCCCTTTCAGGGCCTGGCGGTCGCCGAATCGAACAGAAAGCCCCCGGATCGCGGCGCAAAATTCCCGATCGGCGATGGAGGGAGCCGTCATCGGACGCCTCTCCATCGGCGCTCCAGTCCGCGCTGAAATCCCCAGGCGCACAGCAGCAGGCTCCCTGAAAGGAGCAGCAACGCCAAAGCCGCTCCAAAACCCAGGTCCAGCTCGCGTTGGGTCGCGTACTGCGCCGCCGTGTAGTAGATCCGAAACGGCAACGCCTCGAATTTGGAGGTGAGCCCCGACGGAAGCCCCGCGTTTGCCACCACGCCCGTCAGCATGATCACCGCCGTATCCTCCGCCGCCCGCCCCAGCGCCAGCATGAGGCCCCCCAGAATCCCCTGACCCGCTGCGGGCAGCAGAAGTCTCCATACCGTCTGACCGTGGGAAAATCCGAGCGCCGCCGCGGTGAGAGAGATGTATCTCGGCAGCGTTTCCAGCGCCGTGCGCGTTCCCACAACAAGGGAGGGCAGAACCAGCAGCGCCAGGCAAAAAGACGAGAGGAGAAGGCAGGTGGTTCCGTTGGGCAATACTGTGCGCCTCAGGTAAACGATCAGCACGAATCCAAACAGGCCCATGACGATCGACGGAATTCCCGCGAGAAGGTCCACGGCGAGCCCCAACCGGTATTTCTGCTTCGGGGTGGCGTAACACGCGAGGAAGACGCCGCAGCCTATCCCCGGAAGCGCGGCGAAGGCCAGGGTCAGCGAGAGGAGAAAAAAGGTCCCCATTACGGCTGGCCAGATGCCGTTCCATACGGGCTTGAGCCCCAGCAGGGCGTCCATTGGCGGCGTGGAGTCGAAAAAAAGCTCCTTCCCAAAAACGGGGCCGCCTCTCGCGAGAAGGAAAACGAGCAGTGTCCCGACGGCCCCGCAGATCAACAGGCCGGAACCCCAGCTCAGGCACAGCAGAAATTTTTCACGCCGCTTCATCATTCCGACCCCTAGAGACGCGGCGCGCTAAAAGGCTGACCGCCACGCTGCCCAGAAGGAGCAATCCCCCCGCTAAAAGCAGCGACAAATTTTCCCCTCCGCCGATGTCGGCGGAAAGGACCAACCCGATATGAGCCGTAAGCGTCCGCATGGAGTCGAGAGGCGAGAGGGCGAACCGCACGGCGTTTCCGGCCAGCATGGTCGGCAGTAGCGTGTCTCCAAGCGCGCGCCCAAACCCCAGCACGGCCGCGGAAACGAGCCAGGGGCGCGAAGCCGGGATAACGACGCGGCTCAAAGTTTGAAGCGGCGTCATCCCCAGCGCGGCTGCGGTCAGAAAAACGTCGTTCTCCACGGAGCGCAGGGCTCCGTCCATGATCAGCGCCATGGTAGGAACCCCCTGAACCGCCAGCATCGTCCCCGCGGCCAGCCAACAGAAACCGGAACCTCCCAGGGCGTTTCTGATCAGGGGAACCAGCGCGAAAACGGCGGCGAACCCGTAAACGACCGTGGGTATGGCCGTCATGAACCGTAAAATCCCCATGAGAACCCGCGCGAAACAGCGCGGTCCCACCCCCCGCAAAAGGCAGCAACACCCCAGGGACAGAAGCCAGCCCGCGCAGAGCGAGGACGCGGAGAGAAGGAGCGAGGCGTGAATCATGGGGCCTAGTCCGAATTTTTCCGCGTATGGAGCCCATACGGGCCCGAAGAGAGAAAGCCCGCCCCCCTGGAAAGCCGCCGAGAGCGCGGAGAAAAGGATAAAAGCGAACACCGCGGACAGCATTCCTCCTATGGAGAAGGCCAGCGTTTTCAGCCATAAAGGAGGCGGCGGAGAGCCGAATACGATTCGCACGCTCCCCGCTTCTCTCGGATTTCCCGTTAAAGACATGCGCGCCCGCTATTTTGGGGGGATCGGAATGTAACCGCTTTCCGACACGATCCCCGCGCCCTCGTCGCTGTGGATATAGTCAATAAACGCGGCGGTCAGGCCGGCAGGCGTCCCTTTTGTGTTCATGTAAAGGTTCCGCACGATCGTGTATTTCCCGCTGGCGGCGTTTTCCTGGGTCGGGATCATCCCGTCTATGACAATACCCGTTATGGATTCTTCCAGGTGCCCGATCCCCACGTAACCGACGCCGCGTTTATCTTGAGCGATAGCGGTTTTCATGGCCCCGTTGGAGTTGACGACGTTTACCGACGAGGCGAGGGGCGTTTTTCCCAGCAGTTTTTCGGTGAACGTCTCCCGCGTGCCGCTGCCGTCCTCGCGACCATAGACGTCGATGCCGCCCGACTCTCCGCCCACGTCTTTCCAGTCGGTGATTTCCCCCGAATAAATGCCGGCTATCTGCGCACTCGTCAATTCCTTGACGGGGTTGGCGGGGTTCACCGCCACAGCCACGCCGTCAATAGCGAAAGGAAAGGTTACAAGCCCATACTGCGCGATCTCGGCCTCCGTCAGGGGCCTTCCGGTATTGCCGATTCCCACCAGACCCTCTCCGACTTGCCTGACCCCGACGCCCGAACCGCCGCCCGCGACGGTGATGCGGATGTTGGGATTGACGGACATGATATTCCGCGCCGCCCGCTGCATGACCGGAATATGGGCCGTTCCGCCCGCTATGTCCAAAGTGCCCTCCAGGTTTTTAAACGCGTCGAGGGGCGCGGCCAAGGCTGGCGCCGCCAAAAATGCGAAGGCGAAAACGGCGGACCAACACAAAATCGTGACAACTTTTTTTCTCACGCTATTCATTACCGTAAAACACTCCTTTTCTTTTTGCTTATTTTGCTTATTCTTGCCGTCGCCGAACGAGAAATCACGGTCGATCTGGAGTCAGCTTCTTAAAGTCGCCTTCAGGCGTTTTTCGCGCAACAACAAATCCAGGGCGTCGAGGATGCTTTTCACCACGATGTCGGATGCCAAAAGGCTTTTTGTAAAACACCCCTCTCTTTCTATGACCGAGATTGACAGTCCGCTTTCTTGCAGCATGCCCACATCGTTGCGCCCGTTGCCGACGGCGACGGTCCACTGGCTTCCAAGTTCCCGCACCAGGCGTCTTTTTTGCTCTTTTACGTCCGCGCCCTCACACACATCTATGTCAATGAGAAGATCTTTGCACTGTTCACGAACGGTGCCATGAGTATCGGCTGTTATCAGGTGGACGTTCACTCCCCGCTGCGACAAATGTAAAAGGCGCTCCGCAACGCCCGGAATAGGGACTCCGTCCGTCGCTATCGTTCCGTTGAAGTCCAGCACTACGTTACGAATCTCAATGATGCTCCCGTCGGGCATCTCGAATTTTATCATTGCCCAAATCCTCTTTCACCTCACGCTGGCTGTTCCATTTCCAGACGCTCCGCGAGAACGGCCGCGCCGATCGCCCCGGCGTATCGGGCCATCGGGCTCGTCAGTACCGGCACGCGCAGTTTCTCCCTGAGCCTTTCACGGAGGTAGTCGCTTTCGCAAAGCCCGCCGGACAGGAAAAATTCTTTGTCGTTGCCCTGTCTGCCACACAGAGCGACGACGCGCGTCACGATGGACTCGCAGACAGCGAAGGCGATGTTCTCTTTTTGCGCTCCGCCGCCGATCAGGCTGATGACCTCGCTTTCGGCAAAAACTGTACACATGGAGCTGATGCTCGTTCCGCCGCCCTGCGCCGCCAGCTCGAAAAGTTCCGGCAGGTCTACGGCCAGAGTATTCGCCATGACCTCAAGAAAGCGTCCGGTGCCCGCCGCGCACTTGTCGTTCATCAAAAAGCCGTCGACCTTGCCCTTTCGCAATCGGATGACCTTCGTGTCCTGCCCGCCGATGTCGATGACCGTGCAGTCGCGCCCCAAGAGCCTGAGCACGCCCTGCGCGTGGCAGCTTATCTCGGTGACGGTCTTCGCGGCGTAAGGCACGGACACGCGTCCATAACCCGTCGCGATCACTCGTGTGCGCGCCACGTCGAAGCCCTCCCTTTCCATGCCCTCGCGCAAGGCGTTCGCCGCGCCGACGCTGCTCCAGCCGGTCGGAAGAACAAGCTTGTAGAGCAGTGATCCATCTTCGCCGATCACGACAGCCTTCGCGGCCGTGGAGCCTATGTCTACTCCAACGCAGTTCGCCATTTTTCCTCCCAATTCAACAGGCTTCTTGAGAAAACGCCTCTCTCAATCAGCATCCTTTAACAATATTTGTCTCTGCCGGGGTTTATGTCGTCCGGCAGGGAAGCGATGTCTAGTATTTCAATCTTGTTTCCCTCTGCGACCAGCCGGACGGCAGGCAGCGATTCCTCGCCCACCCGCAACGCCATGCCGCAGCTTTTACTCAGCGCACGCGGCGTCGGCACGATGGTGGCGCGAATGCCGGCGTCCCCGAGCAGTCTGTCGAGCAACAAGCCCTGCGTATGATTGGGGAACAGCACGTACCATATCCGCCCGGCTTCCATCCGTCAATCACTCATTCGGTCAATCGCTGTCAAGCATTTCAAGGAAGGCGCCGACGCGAGTACGCAGTTGCCCCGCGTCTTCGTCGGTGTAGTCCGTCTCCAGCCCGAGGCCGGGTATGCCCGCCTCCCTGAGCGCCCTTTCGATCTGATAGCCCTCGATGTCGTACAGAGTGCAGAACTTCAGGTTGATGTCGATATCGGGTAGGAGGCCGCTCATTAGTTGAACGGCCGTCCTCCCACACCACCGTACGTACGGTTCCGTATACGGCGGTTCGTGTTCAGCTTTGATACTTTCGTATCCAGTTGTCTTAACTCCTCTTTTGTCGAGACCGCGATGCTCCTGCCCTTACCCTCCCCGGTTCCGCCGGTTCCTCTCCAGGTGTTTGAGACGTCTCCGTCCTCTTCTGCATCTTTACGCGATCTGCGAAATTCCTGAGTCTACAACTCG
>JAISQE010000056.1 GCA_031274425.1 Synergistaceae bacterium
AACTTCATGGCCGAGGCCAACGCGGGCAGGGGACTCAAAGTCGCGCAGGCTCTGCGCCCCTACGTTGCATACGTCATTCCCGTAGCCATCGCCATTATTCTCGTATTTGGGTACATCGACAAGTTCTTTTCGTAAACCAATGTTCACAACTTAAGCGAAACTGCGGGGCTCCGCCCCCCGACAAAAACCCCGCAGGGGATTTTTCTCAGTCCCCTGACCCCGTTAATTTTCTTCCTTAAGTTGTGGACATTGTTTCGTAAACGGTAAACGTTCGAGTTTAAAAGGAGATAAACGATGGTCTATGAAAATTTTGAGCAGATGATCGAAAAAGTCAGGACTTTTTCCGCCGCGAAAAGAATGGCGATCGCGGTCGCCGCCGATGAAGCGACGTTGAAAGCGGCTCTGGAGGCGAAGCAAAAAGGTATCGTCGTGCCGGTACTGGTTGGGGAGAAGAGACGCATTCTCGATATTCTTGCGGGAATGGGAGAAAAGGAGAACGTGCCGGACGCGGATATTCACGACGAGCCGGACGACGTTGAAGCCTGCAAGCTGGCTGTGCAACTGGTGCGAACGGGGAATGCGGATTTTTTGATGAAAGGGAAAATCGACACGCACGTTCTTCTCAAAGAGGTTGTGGATAAGGAAAATGGCCTGAAAAAAGGGGAACTGATGTCCCATTTGTCCATGTTCGACGTGCCGGGTTATCATAAAATTCTTGTCCCCGTCGATGGAGGAATGGTGGCGTACCCGACCCTCGAGCAGAAAAAAAGCATTATCGAAAATACCGTGGGGGCGTTGCTCGACATGGGATATACCTGCCCCAAAGTGGGAGTGCTTGCCTGCGCCGAAAAAGTCAATCCCAAAATGCCGGAGATGGTGGAGGCCGACGCGCTGAAGCAAATGAATCGGCGCGGGGAGATCAGGAACTGCATTGTGGACGGGCCTGTTTCCTATGACTGCGCGATCAGTAAGGAGGCAGCCGCAATAAAGGGATATGAAAGCGAAATTGCCGGCGATGTCGATGTCCTGCTGGTGCCCAACATTCACGCGGGCAATATTATGGGAAAAATGTTGGCTTATACCTGCGGAGCCAGGATGGCGGGCTTCGTGGTGGGCGGCAGATGTCCGATCGTGCTGACTTCCCGCGGCGCTTCCAGTGAGGAAAAATTCCTGTCTATCGCCGTCTCCGCAGCGGCCTCCGGATAATAGAGTATATGACTGTTAAGTTGCCTCAGGTCGGGAGGGTGCGAGAGCCGCACCCTCTTTTCAGCGGCAAACGGGTTCGGGTCGCAGTGGAGGGGAAGTGCCCCCTTTACCTGAAGCAACTGTACAGTCATAATAGGGTATAATGCCAAATTAATAATCTTATTCCCTGAGAGGATTGGTTGAGATGGAGTTTTTCAGGTTTTTTTGGGCGAACAACCCGGCCGACGCGGGCTTGGGTCTGATTGCCGTCGTCATGCTGGCCTACGCGATCGGCGATGTCGTTTCCAACAGGACGAAGGCGATTTTTTCCATGATCTTCGTCACCGGCGCGATTTTCCTTTTCGCATTCTGGGGCGGCCTGCCGAAGGATATTTTCAACGCCTCGGGGCTCATGCCGTTCGCCGCGATATCCATGCCCTTTATTCTGGTTCACATGGGAACCCTGATGAAGGTCAGGAATCTCATCAATGAATGGAAGACCGTCACTGTCGCCTTCGCGGGCCTGGTCGGCCTGTCCGCCGGGTTGTTTTACGCGGCGGGGCCGATAATCGGCAACGTGATGGCCCTCACGGCGGCGGGACCGATCTCCGGCGGCGTCGTCGCTACGCTAATCGTCCGCGAGGCCGCCGAGGCCAAGGGTTTCGCCGAGCTGGCCGTTTTTGCCTCCCTGCTGCTGGTCCTTCAGAACTTCGTGGGGCTTCCCATCGCCTCCTTCTGTCTCAAACAGGAAAGCGCGCGCCTTTTGAAGGCGTTCCGTTCGAACTCGACGGCGCAGGCGGAAGCGGTCGCGAAGATCGACCCCGAGGTTCCCGCGTTCCGCCTTTTCCCCGAGACGCCGAGGGCCCTGCGAACCCCCTTCGTCCTGCTGTTCAAGGGTGCTCTCGTCGCCTACCTCGCCGTCTGGTTCTCCCCGGTTCTTTCCAATTTCACCGGAGGCTATGTCAACATTCACAAGCTGGTTCTCGCCCTCGTCTTCGGCATCATTTTCTACGAGACGGGGTTTCTGGAACATGACATCTTCACCAAAGCCAATGCGGCGGGTTACGTGACTTTTTTCTGCCTCGTTCCCATCTGGACGGGACTGACCGCCGCCACCCCCGGGATGGTCATGGAACTCTTCAAGCCGGTTCTCCTTTGCTTCGTCATCGCTCTCGCGGCTTTAGCCGTCACCTCGCTGGCGACGGGCCCGATTTTGGGTTACTCGTGGTTCATCTCAATGGCGATCAGCGTCACGTGCCTTTTCGGTTTTCCTGGCACCTTCATTCTTTCCAATGAAGTCAGCGCCGCCGTCACGGACAACGAGGAAGAAAGGAAGCATGTCCTGAGTCAGATTCTGCCCAAAATGCTGGTCAGCGGGTTCACCACGGTCACAATCGGCTCCGTCGTTCTGGCGGGATATCTGGCCCGGATCATCGCTCAACAATAATCTCAAAAAGGCGTTGTGATTTGACCAACGGGGGAGAGGAAACTGTATGGATGTCGAAAAGATTAAAAACAAAGCGATGTCGCTTGCCGGGGAGATGACCCGCCTGCGGCGTTACCTCCACGAAAACCCGGAATTGTCCTGGCAGGAGGTAGAGACGAGCCGCCTGATCGCTTCAAAACTCAGGGAATTGGGATTTGCGGATGTCAGAACAGGGGTTGGGGGGCAGCCTGTCGGTGTCGTCGCCGATCTTGCAGGTGACGCGACAGGGCCCTGCGTCGCCCTGAGAGCGGATATCGATGCCCTTGCGATAACGGAGGAAAGCGATGTTCCGTACAGGTCCTGTAAGCCGGGAGCGATGCACGCCTGCGGCCACGATGGCCATACAACCATGCTGCTTGCCGTGGCGGAAATTTTGTCGGAAATGAGGGAACAGCTGCCCGGGCAGGTGCGATTCATCTTCCAGCCTGCGGAAGAGCACGGTTACAGATCCGGGGCTCAGGGAATGATCGATGACGGCGTTTTGGAGGGCGTCTCCGCCATCGCGGGAATGCACCTGTGGTCCGACCTTCCCTCCGGGAAGGTGCAGTGGAGGGCAGGTCCGTTGATGGCCTCCTCGGACGCGTGGAAGATCATTTTCAAAGGGAAGGGCGGGCACGGAGCCATGCCCCACCTCGCCATCGACTCGACAGTCGCCGCCGCGGGCTTCATTTTCGCGCTCCAGACTCTCGTGAGCCGGGAAATCGATCCACTGGAAACGGTCGTTGCCAGCGTGGGGAAGCTGGAATCCGGCCATGTAGTCAACGTTATCCCCGAGTCCGCCGAAATAGTCGGCAATATTCGCACCTTCAATCGAGCGGTGCGAGACAGCGTGGAAGAGCGTTTTCGGCGCATAGCCGAAGGAGTGGGTGCGACTTATCGCTGCGATGTGGAAATCCATTACGATGGAATCTATCCCTGGCCGGTTATTAACGACGTCGATCTGACGCATCTGTTTCGGGACACGGCCGCCCGGCTTGTCGGAGAAGAAAACCTTCAGGAAGCGCCGCCGCGCATGACGTCGGAAGATTTCAGTTTCTACCAGACGAAGGTCCCGGGCTGCTTTTTTTTCCTCGGCTCCGGCAACGAAGAGAAAAAAAGCACGATTCCACATCATTCTCCCCATTTCAACATAGACGATGATGTCCTTCCCGCCGGCGCCGCCCTGATGGCGTCATTCGCCTGCGCCATGCTCGAACGTTACGGACGGAGAACCTGAAAACGGAAAGCAAAAAAGGAGACAAAAAGCCACTGCTGTCAACTCAAGCTTTTTATCCCTCTTCGGGAGAACTTCTGCAAAGCAGGGAAGCTGCGAAGAGAACGCCATGCACGCGAACCTGTTTCGTCCTGAAGCTGACAGCAGTGGTGTTACGATTGAAGACCCCTACATGGATCTTCCTCCAGGTCCAAATCTATGGAATGTGTGTTCTTTCCACCCGCTCCTCAGGTATATTTTCGGCAGCGAAAATGTGGAAGTGGATCAAAGCGAACCCATCGTTCACTATCCATCAAAACCGGGCATAGTATCCTAAAATCCCGGGTATTTTTATAGCTACATCACATGAAATATTGTAAATACTAATTTTATCAGAGCTTTGACCAATTTTTGCGTAGCTATAATTATAGCTACGACATTTTTATAAACTCAGCAATACCAAGTATATCCGTTGTAGCTATAATTTTCGCCGGGATTTTAGGTAGTATATTAGCCTCAAAGCCTCCGAAATTGAACGGGTACTCCTATTGACGAAAGGATAGGCCATGACCGCCCTGAAACTCAACCGTCAAGATTGATGAAATGCGTTGCCATGCAGGTTGTTAAGGGT
>JAISQE010000062.1 GCA_031274425.1 Synergistaceae bacterium
AGGTCACACCCGGCTCCATGTCGAACCCGGAAGTTAAGCTTGACAGCGCCGATGGTACTGTATGGGGTACATACGGAAGAGTAGGTCTCTGCCAGAAAACTATAAAGATAGAACAAACAAAGAAGCGAGAGGAGAGAGGACGTCTAGAACGTCTTTTCTCCTCTCGCTTTTTTGTTCTCCTTTGCTTTAATGTCCGAATATCGCTGTTCCCCTTGTTCCCCAATTGATGTCTTGTGAAAACGAGGTCTAACAAGGCGTAGAATTTTGTCAATAAAAATTTAATTCAAATGGGAAAACGCCTCAGTTTTTTCTGAACAGGTCTCGGCAGGTTTGGATGAATTTTTGTCTGTAGGGCGCGTAAAGCCCCTCTCTTTTTCCGGGGCTTACGGTTTGGGTTGGAGCGGGGGCGGCGGGAAGGCTTTCGTAGGGGACGTCCGCGGTCATCGCTATGCGCGCGCTCCCGTAGGAGGCGTCCTCCGCGTGGACGCGCAGCGCTCGTCCCGTGATGTCGGCTACCGTCTGCACGAGAGGCGCGAGGCGCGACAGCCCTCCCGATATTTCCAGCGTGTCGGGGAAAGGGTGGTAAACCTCTTCCATCATTTCTATCAAGAGGGCGAGTTCGTACCCCAGAGATTCCTGAACGGCCTGAGCGACTTCCTCCGGGCCGTGGGCGCTCTTCAGGCCCAGAAGCGCCCCCGTGGCGCGGGGCTTGTTGAAAGGGGTTCTGGCCCCGTCCAGATAAGGGATGAAAAAAATTCCCGTGGGCAATTCGGGCGGCGCGACGTCCGCGAAGCGTTTGCCCCAGTCGATCGCTCGCGCTCCGGACGACGTGGCCGCGCCGACGCGCCAGACGCCCGGCAGGAGGGAGACGCCGGGGACAAAACCCTTTGCCTGTACGGGACGGTCCGTGTTCAGAAGGAGGGAGAGGGTCGAGCCGAAGACCGCGACGGCGGTATCGGGGCGCACGGCGTCCGCCGCCATCGCCTCGGCGTTAATGTCGCAGGCCCCGCGCATCACCTTCGTGGAGGGGTCGAGCCCCGTCTCCCGGGCGGCCTTCGGCGTCAGAGTTCCCAGAAGGCCCAGTCCTGAGCCGAGGGGAGGGAATTTTTCCGCCTCCAGATCCTGGGGCTCCAGAAACCACCGGGGATAGCCCAAAGAAACGGCGTCCAGCATCAACGCGCCGAACGCCGTGGGATAGTCCCAAGAAGGAACGTTCGTCAGCCGGGCGGAGACGAAGTTGAAGCTCGACACGAAATGAACGGCCTCCCGGTAGACCTCGGGTCTGTTGCGTTTCAGCCAGAGGACTTTCGGGAAAATGGAATGCGTCGTAAAAGCGCCGCCGAGTCTTTGCCGCAGGAATTCCACGCCCCAGGCGGCGTTCAGTTCATCCGCGATCTCGGCGGAGCGCCTGTCGATGCCGTAGAGGATGGCGTTGTGAAGGGGCGCGAGGCGCGCGTCGACGGGGACGAACGACCCGCAGACGGAACTGACGCAGAGCGCGCGTATCTCCCGGGCCGGGAAGCGCGACAACACCTCCCGGCACAGAGAGAGAAATCCGTTCCACCACGTTTCCACGGGGTCCACCTCGAAAAAGCCCTCCCGGGGGCTCAGCGTCCGGACTTCCCGTTTCGCGCCCCAGACGACGCGCCCGTCCCCGTCCGCGAGAGCGGCTTTTATGGAGGAGGTCCCCATGTCGATTCCCAGATAGTACGCCACGAAGGGGGCTCCTGTGTTTCTGATTCTTCTACTTTCCGTCCGGCGGCAGGTTCGCGGCGTCGTAAAGAGGAGTTTCCACGTAGAGAATCTTCTTTCCGCCGGTGGCCTCGTCGGCGCTCTTCTTCTCGACGATGAGCTTCTCCACGATATCGACCGCGGTCTGGGCCATGTCCTCAAACGGCTGGGCCACCGTCGCCGTCATGGACCCGGCGGCGATGCGCCGGAAGGTCTCCTGATTGCCGTCCGCGGCAACGATGACCACCTTTTTGTCCTTCAATTTCTCGGCCAGCACGTCTCCAGCCACGTAGCCGAGCTGGTCGAAAGCGCACCACACGGCGTCGATTTGGTCGCCGAAGCGCGTCGCGTAGGTCTCCATGGCCGAGCGCGTGTCGTCCATGAAGCGTTTCGTGGCGACGACGCTGTACTCCGCGAGGACGGCGATGCCGGGGTATTCGCTCAGCACGACGTCCAGAACCTTGCCGCGCCGGCGGCTGCCCTGATGTTTCTCGAACTTGATCACGACGATATTGCCCTTGCCCCCCAGCGTGTCCGCCAGGTAGCTGGACATTTTCGCCCCCACGCCGAAGTTGTCGGAGGTGATGTCGGCGACGACCCCGTCCGCGTAACCGGAGTCGATGGTGACCACGGGGATCCCCGCCTCGACCAGTTTGTCCAGCGCCGGCTTGACCTCCAAGGGATGCGCCATCGCCAGAACGACCGCGTCCACCTTCATCTGGAGCAGGTTCTCGAGCTGCGAGGCCTGCGTGTCGATAGACCCCGCGGAGTTGAGGAGCTGAACGCTCCAGCCCTTTTCCTTCGCCAACGCCTCGAACCGGCCGGCGACCCGCGCCTGAGCCTCCGCCGCGAAGTTCGTCGCGACGAACCCGACCTTGACCTCGCCCGCCGAAGCCGGGCCCGAACCCGAACAAAACACCGCTGCGGCCATAAACACGATAGCCGCCGTTCCCAACAAAACCTTCCTCATTTTCCTCGTCCTCCTTATAATGGATATATAGTCGTTGACGTTAAGAAATAGCATAAAGCAGCGACGTAAAGCTGGAATATTACTTGTTTTTAGCTATTCTAACTTTAGGCCTTTTAATTTGATTCACTATAGAAGCCTGCGGTCACGCTTTTTTGCTCTGCAACGAGGTCAGGGCGACGGAGAGGATAATGATCGCCCCCTTGGTGATGTCCTGCGTGTAGTAAGGCGCTCCGGCGAGCGTCATGCCGTTGTTGATGACGCCGATCATGAGCGCCCCCACGAACGTTCCGAACGGGTGGGCGCGCCCCATGCCCAACACGGTCATGCCCAACAGCGCCGAGGCGAAGGCGTCCATCATGTAGCCCGCCGCGCCCTCCGGGTTGGCCGAACCCAGCTTCGCGGTCAGGAGCACCCCCGTGAACGCCGCGGCCAGGCCGGAGAGGGAGAGGGCCAATATCTTGAAACGGTCCGTGTCGATGCCCGCCAGCCGCGCCGCGACGGGGTTGGCCCCCGTGGCCTGCATATACTTGCCGACGCGCGTGGTGGAGATCAGAATCTGGGCGAGGACGACGACGGCCAGCATAATAGCGATCAGCGACGGGATGGGGCCGACGTACCCCCGGCCCAGAGACAGGAAGCCCTCCGGCATCTGCCCGTAAAAAGAAACGCCCTTCGTGTACATATAAACCATCCCGCCGGCGATGATTCCCGAAGCCAGCGTCGTGATCAGCGACGGAATGCCCACTTTCGTCACCAGCACGCCCGCCGTCGCCCCGAAGGCCACCCCCGCCGCCAGAGAGAGCAGAACGGCGGAAAGAGGGCTCATCCCCCCGAAGATCAGGCCTCCCGCCAGCGCGCCCGCCAGGCTGGCCACGTTCGGAAACGCCAGATCCAGCTCCCCGACGACCAAGCACATGGTGAACCCTTCGCTGATGACCGCGAGAAGCGCGATCTGGCTCAGGATGTTCAACATATTCCGCGAGTCCGCAAAACCCGGAATAGCGACGACGAACGCCAGAGTCAAAACGACCAGAGCGCCGATAGTTCCAAATCGCGACAAAAAATTCCGCACACCCTCACCTCCTGGGGCCGCGGGCCCCACTGGGGCCTTGGGCCCCAGACCCCGTTACTGGGGGCGAGCCCCCAGACCCCCGATACCCGACACCCCGATACCCCGATACCCCGATACCCCGATACCCGACCAACGGGAGGGAAAAAACAATCGCCCCTCGTCAGCCCCATTACGGGTGCAGGGCCTAAGGCCCTGCCGGCCCTGCTGCTATCATGGCGGAGAGGAGTTTTTCGTTGTCGAAGGGGCGCGTGCATTCCGCGGCGATTCGACGCCCTCTCATCACGTAAATGCGGTCCGCGACGGAGAGCAGCTCGCGAATTTCGGAGCTGATAAACCACACTCCCGCGCCCTGTTCCGCCAGCTCTCCCATAATGGAGTAAATTTCCGTTTTGGCGTCCACGTCGACGCCCTGCGTGGGCTCGTCGAAAATCCAAAGCCGCGCTCTCGCGCAGCTCCACTTGCCGATGGAGACCTTTTGCTGGTTTCCGCCGGAAAGCGTTTTGACGAGCTGCGGCAGGCCCCAGGAGCGGATAGAGTAACGCGAGACCGTCTCCCTGGCGGCTTTCCGCACCCGCGCGGCGTTCACGAAACCCAGCGCGGTCCAGTCCTTCAACTGCGGCAAAGAGAGATTCTCGCCGACGTTCATATCGACGATCAATCCCTCGTCCCTGCGATTTTCGGGAATCATGACGACGCCTTTGTCGATGGACTCCCGAGGGCTGTGGGAAGAAAACGGCCTGCCGTCGAGCATTAGGGTTCCCGATTTGTGGCGGGCCCCGGTGAACACCGCTTTGGCGAGCTCGGTGCGCCCCGCTCCCACAAGGCCCGCGAACCCCACGATCTCCCCGGAGCGGATGTAAAAATCGGAGGGCTCGATTTTCAGGTCGGGCACGGAGTATTTTTCCATTTTGAAGAGCGCGTCCCCCACCGTCGCCGCCTTCTTGGGATACTGGTTGACGACGTCCCGGGAGAGCATCAAGCGGATGAGGGCGGGCTCGTCGAGTTTCGCGCTTTCTTCGGTGGCCGCTTTGCGGCCGTTGCGCATGACGGTGATTCGCTCCGCGAGGCGCAAAACCTCCGAAAGGTGGTGGGAGATATAGAGGATCGCGACGCCTTTTCCGCGCAGATCGTCAATCAGAGAGAAGAGGATGTCGCACTCCTGCACGCTCAACGGCGCGGTGGGCTCGTCGAAAATCACGATCTCCGGGCTGCGGAACAGCACTTTGAGTATCGCCAGCATCTGCTGCTGCCCGCCGGAGAGCTTTTCCGCCGGAAGCTCCGGGTCGAAATTCATCCGATACCGCTCCATGAAGGCGAGGGTTTCCCTCTTCATCCGTTTTTTCTCCAGGAAGCCGAGGGCCGTCCGCTCCATGCCGAGGAACAGGTTTTCGTAGCCGTTGAAGTGGGCGATCAGCTCTCGGTCCTGGTGGACCACGCCGACGAAGCGGGCGTCACGGGGGGAACGGAGGTTCATCGTCCGGCCCTCAACGCGGAACCCGCCCGAGGTGGGGCGATAGACGCCGCTCAGAATTTTAACCAGCGTGGACTTGCCCGCGCCGTTCTCCCCGACGAGACCGTGCACCTCCCCTTTTTCGATGGAGAAGCTGAAATCGTCGAGGGCAAGCGCCCCTGGAAATTTTTTCGACAGGTGAAAAGTTTCCAGAATCGGCATGAGTTCAACCCAAGGCCGCGCGGACTTCCCTTGCCTTATCCATGAAGCGTTTCGCTTTGGCCGCGTCGACGGGTTTGAAGGTGTCCCCGTCGATTTTGACGCTCGTACCCATAATGATGCCGTCGCAGCAGCGCAACATCCTGTCGGCGTTTTCCTCGTTGACGCCGGTTCCCGCGATGACGGGGGCGCCGTGCGCGCCCTCCCGAGCCTGGCGCAGGTCTTCTTCGGAAACGGGGCTTCCCGCCGTCGTCCCGGCCAGGCAGACGGCGTCGGCCAGGCCGAACTTCACGGCCCCCGCCGCGATGTCTTTCAGCTTCCTGCCGCCCAGCGGCTCCGTGTGCCCCGAAATGTTGGCGAACACCTTCATTCCCATGCCGTCATAGTTGCGCCGAAACCGCTGGAGCGCCCCCGCGCAGGGGTCCACGATGCCCCAGTCCCCGACGAACACCCACGACAGAAAGACGCGGACGTAGTTCGCGCCCGTGGCGCTTCCGATGGCGATCGCCGCCTCGGGGTCGGCCAGGACGGAGAGACCGAACGGCTTCCCGAAATGAGAGGCCGTCTCGGAGATGACGGAGGCCATGACCGCGACGGTCGTCTTGTCCACGTTGGACAGGTAGGGGCGATCCCCCTCGTTGCTGAAGGACAGGCCATCGAACCCCGCCGCGACAAGGGCTTCCGCGTCCCTCATCGCGGTGTCCCGGATTTTTTTCACCCCGCCCGCTGCGTCATACAGGGGGGAACCCGGCAGGGGCGGAAAATGCACCATCCCCATCACGGGTTTTTTTACGCCGAAAATCTCTTTCATCAAAACGTCCGCCGTCGTATCCGCCATCTTTTTCCTCCTCGCTCCCTGAGCTTATTTATGTTTGCAGAAGCTGCTCCGCCGTGGCGTTGTCCGTGATCAAAAAGGTGATCAGCCCGTCGGCGAGTGCGGCTCTTATAGAACGAATTTTGTCCCGCCCCCCGCCGACCCCGATGCGTATGGGAATCCGCCTCAACTGCGCCGTCGGTATGGAGGCCAGGCAGCGGTTGAACACAAAATCCAGCTCTCGCCCGTCCCGGCCGAGCATACGACCCAGCACGTCGCCAACCCCGCCCATAAGACGCATGGACTCCACTTGTTCCTGATTCAGATAAGAGTAGTTCGAAGCGCTAATTTCCGGCCCGATGGAGAACAACACGACGTCGAGGGACTCCCAGCGATCCGTCGTGAGGCGTATCTGAGGCTCGTCGAAGAACGCCTTCAGGACTTCGGGCGAACTCAAAACAGCGGGCATCAGCAGGTATTGAAAATGGCATCCCCATTTCCGCCCGATGACGCTCACTAGGCGGTTGACGTCCCGCTCGATCTCCTCCACACCCCAACCGCCCATCAAGGGAACGACCCGCAGGCGCGGAAAGCTCAACGCACCGTTTATGGAGAGCGCCGTCTCGAAAATCGTTCTACCGCACCCCACCCCTAGAGTTTTTTCTCCCCCGCAATACTCGGGAAGGAGTTCCGCCGTTTTTTTCCCCAAAAATTTGTAGAGAGACTCCGCCTCGCCCTCGGAAACGTCGACGATGACGACGCGATCCAACCGCCATAGCTCCCGTAGAGGCCGCTCCAGCTCGTAACTGCGCTTCAACGGATCGCGAACGCTGACCTGAACCATCCCGCGGGTAAGCGCTTCCTTCAGCATCCGCGAAACAGTAGCGCCCGAAAGACCCAGGTCCGACGCGATGCGAGACTGCGAGTACTGCTCGATATAGTAGAGTTCCGCCACTTTCAATAACTTGAACTCAGGATACATCGCTCCCGCTCCATTGACATCCGACCGAGAAATCCGACCGGCATCCCCGGCTTTTGAACGTCACTCGCCAATGAAATTTTTTGATGAAAAATCTTTCTTGAATTGGCCCCAAAATAACACCCGCCCTCTACTTTGTCAAGACTTTAGCCCTTCTCGATCAGGGCAAACGCATCGGGAAAAGGCATGGGGAGTAGATCAAGCGCAAGCGAGTAACTCAAGCATGAACTGATTATCCCATCCGGCCAACAAGCGTTCGATTCTTATGCTGATCTTCTTTG
>JAISQE010000061.1 GCA_031274425.1 Synergistaceae bacterium
ACCCTCGGGGAGGACAAGTTGAGCGGCGTCACGCAGTTCGCCTCCGAGAGCACCACCAAGGGTTATTACCAGGACGGCTACCAAATGGGCGTCTTGAACGACTACACCGTGAGCACGGACGGGAGGATCATCGGGGTTTACACCAACGGCCAGAACCAGCCCATCTACCGGGTGGCTTTGGCGCAGTTCGCCAACCCCATGGGGCTCGAAAAAGTCGGGGACACCATGTTCCGGGAGTCGGTGAACTCCGGGCTGGCGCGCATCGACGCGGCCGAGGTGGACGGATCGGGGTCGATCATCGGGAGCACGCTGGAGATGTCCAACGTGGACCTGACGGAGGAGTTCACGCGGCTGATCATCTCTCAGCGCGGCTTTCAGGCCAACACCCGCGTGGTGACCACCAGCGACCAGATTCTCGAAGAAGTCGTCAACCTGAAACGTTAGCCCCCCGCGCGGACGCGACCGCCGTCGTAGGGTGCGTGTTTTGATGATGCGTGTTTTGATGGAAAAATTCTACGCCTCTTTCCCTGAGGAAGCGAAACGAACTTACAACAACTCAATCCGCGCGCGTGCCCGAGGCCGCCGGCGAATGGCCGGGCCTTTTTCGGGTTTTAGCCCTGACGACGCCTATCCGACAAATGAGATAGCAATACGGCATTGGCGACAGGAAGGACTTCAAGGAATGAGGTTAGGGGTTTCGCGGAGCGATAAAAGGAATTGTCGCGGAAGGAGTTTTCAAAACATGCTAAGGTCGCTTATGACGGCGGTGACGGGCGTTCGCGCGCATCAGACGATGCTGGACGTGACGGGCAACAACATAGCCAACATCAACACCACGGGGTTCAAGAAGGACTTCACGATTTTCCAGGACCTGCTCTACCAAACCACCCAGGGCGCGACGGGCCCTGGGGACACGAGAGGCGGCAGCAACCCCGCCCAGGTCGGGTTGGGCGTCAAGGTGGGCGCTATCGAGACCATCCACTCTCAGGGCTTCGCCCAGTATACGGGCAACAAGTCGGACATGATGATCTCCGGCGAGGGCTACTTCGTCCTCCGGGACGGCACGAGCCGCATCTACAGCCGAGCGGGCAACTTCACCCTGGACGCCAAGAACAACCTGGTCCACTCCGGCACCGGCTACAACGTGCAGGGCTACGCCATGACGCGCGACCCCCTGAACCCCCAGCAGTTCGTCAAGGCCGGGGACATCAGCGACATCAACATCCCCATAGGCAGAAAGATGGAAGCCCGAGGAACGACCGTCGTGGGTTACAAATGCAACTTGGACAGCCGCGCGGATCCCTATCTGCCCATCGGCTACGCGGATATCCCCTACACTCCCTACATGAGCGCCCACCCCGCGAAAGTCAAGATCGACGGGACGGACTATGACATGACGTTCAAGACGAATTACTCGACCGATGGGAAAGGATATCTGACGGTCACCTTTGACAATGGTTCTGGAATAACCCCGTTGCCGTCGATAGTGTTCGACATGGTGGACGTCAGAAACGGTTTGCCCGATTTGACGACGACGACGACGACGGTCAATTTAGGGACTGCCGCCGCTCCTAAAAACGCCACAGTCAGCTATGATCATCTTACAGGGCAGTTGAAACTGCTGAGCACCGATCCGGCCAAGTTGGGAGCGACGCTTTGGGAGACCAATTTGAACGAGAACATGTCCTATACCTCATTTACGCTTGAGGATAAGATCGCGACGCCGCCCACGTCTTACAATTTTATCGCGGAGTTCGACGAGTCGGCCCTCAGCGGCTCTCCGACGACATTGACGTTATGGTATAAAGACCCCGGCGGGACCGGTATGAGCCGGCTTCAAGCGACGGTATCGTTCAAGTCGGACGGGACGTTCGACACGGTCAGCCCTCTCACGGGGACAGGCCCAGGCAGCTTCAACGTGGCGGGTTCGCTCAAGGTCGAGGCGAGCGAGGACGGCGCGACCCTGAATATCCAGGCCGCGAAAACCCCCGCCACTCCAGCGACCTCCACCTTCGACACCATCGCGCAGATCTCTCAGGGGGGAGTTCACCAGACCAAGATGACGGTCTACGATTGCCAGGGGTTTCCCTACACGCTGGAGACGCAGTTCAAGAAGTTGACGGCAAACACCTGGAGGTGGGAGGCTTTCTTTGTCGACGGAGAGGGAAATACGATGACGACCCTGATGCCGACGCCCTCTTCCGGCGTGCTGACCTTCGACGACAGTTGTTTGCTTGTGGGGCCGGACTCGGTGGACATCAACGTGCCCTTCAGCCTGCTGGGGCGGGAAAACTCCACGATCAAGCTGGATTTCAGCGGGAAATCTTTCGGGCAGGACAAGCTGGAGGGCGTCACGCAGTTCGCCTCCGAGAGCACCACCAAGGGATACTACCAGGACGGCTACGCGATGGGCGTCTTGAACGACTACACCGTGAGCAAGGACGGGACGATCGTCGGGGTTTACACCAACGGGCAGAACCAGCCCATCTACCGGGTGGCTTTGGCGCAGTTCGCCAACCCCATGGGGCTCGAAAAAATCGGGGACACCATGATCCGGGAGTCGGTGAACACCGGGCTGGCGCGCATCGACGCGGCTATGGCGGACGGAGCGGGGTCGATCGTCGGGAGCACGTTGGAGATGTCCAACGTGGACCTGACGGAGGAGTTCACGCGGCTGATCATCTCCCAGCGCGGCTTTCAGGCCAACACCCGCGTGGTGACCACCAGCGACCAGATTCTGGAAGAAGTCGTCAACTTGAAACGTTAACCGTGAGGGGGGCGTCATGATTCAAGTCCATCGTTTGAACGGGGAGCTTTTTTTATTGAACTCTGATATGATTGAAACCGTGGAGGTCACTCCTGACACGGTGGTGCGCCTGGTGAACGGGCGCCGTTATGTGGTCAAGGAGAGCTTGGACGACATCACGAGCGCTACGGTGGATTTTCGGAGGCGCGCGGGGTATTCCTGCGTTCCGTTCGGGATCCCGCCGGACGCGGAAAGCCCACAATGACCTCAATTTGATTCGGCCCGAGGTGAAGGAAATTTGGATTTAACCACTGTCATTGGATTTCTTATCGCTTGGATTCTCGTCATTGGAGGAATGGCCTCCGGCGGCAACATCGCGGCCTATGTGGATTTTCCGTCCATTTTGATCACCGTGGGCGGAACGGTGGGGGCCATCATCATGGCGCATCCGGGCGACGTTCTGAGGACGGTCGGAGGCGCCGTCAAAAACGCCTTCGTTTCTCACGACCCCAACCTCCTGGCTATGGTTCAGACCATCGTCAGTTTTGCGGAAAAAGCCAGGCGCGAGGGCCTTCTGGCGCTGGAGAGCGACGTCGCGGACCTGGAGGACGAATTTTTAAAGAAATCCATTCAGTTGGTGGTGGACGGCACGGATCCGGAGCTGGTCAAGGCCATATTGGACACGGAGATCGGTATTTTGGAGGACCGCCATTCCGCGAACAAGGCCATTTTCGACGCGATGGCCGAGCTGGCGCCGGCGTACGGGATGATCGGCACCCTGATCGGGCTCATCGCCATGCTGGGAAACCTGCAGGACGTGAGCGCCCTGGGCCCCGGCATGGCCGTCGCGCTCATCACCACGATGTACGGGTCCATGATGGCCAACATGTTCAGCATCCCCATCTCCAAAAAGCTGGCGGCCCGGTCCTCCAAGGAGATCGTTTCCATGGAGCTGATGGTGGAGGGAATTCTGGCGATACAGGCGGGGGAGAACCCGCGTATCGTCGAGGAAAAATTGAAGGTCTTCCTGCCCCCGAAGTTGAGGACTCGGCTGGAAGCCGCCCAGAAAGGGGAGGAATAGACGATGGCCCGCAAGGAAAAAGCCCCCGAAAGCGCGCCGGGCGCGCCTCTTTACATGGCGACCTACGGGGATATGGTGACCCTCGTCTTGTGCTTCTTCGTGCTGCTGTTCGCCATGTCCTCCATCGACTCCCAGAAGTTTCAAAAGGCCCTCATCTCCCTGCGGGGCTCCTTGGGCGTCATGAAGGGCGGCGTGACCACGGAGCAGTCCACCGAGCCGAACCCCGGCCTGGAAGAGGGAACCGCCGCCGGGTCCGCTCCCCGCTACGAACTGGACACCCAGCACGTGGCGTACACCATCAACAGTTATCTGCGCAGCGAGGGTTTGGATAAATCCATTCGGGTGACCATCAACCAGCGCGGGGTCGCCGTTTCCATATCGGACCAGTTTCTTTTCGACAGCGGAAGCGCCGAGTTGAAAACCGAGGGGCAGCGGGCGCTTTACAAAATCGCCACGTTGGTCAGAAACGAGGCGCCGGCCATCTCCGTGGAGGGGCATACGGACGCCGTTCCCCTGCGGGGGGGCAGATATCGGGACAACTGGGGCCTGTCCTCGGCCAGAGCCGCGGTGGTGGCCTCTTATCTGGAGACGGCCGCCGAGGTTCCCCCTCAGAAACTTCAAGCCGTCGGATTCGGCCCTTACCGGCCGATAGTCCCCAACGATTCCGTCGAACACAGGGCTTTGAATCGTCGGGTGGACCTCATTTTCTTGTCGCAGTATCCCAAATGAAAAGGGGCTGACGGAATATCATGAAAAGGATTTTCGTGTTCATCATCGTGGGGTTGGTCATGTTCGGCGTGGGGTTCGGAGGAGGCCTGGCCCTGGGGCGGTCCATGGCGTCCGGCGAGTCCGCCCCCCCGGACGCCAAGAAGGTGGCGGAGCCGGGGCCGATCGTGCCCATAGGGGAGTTTACCAGCAACTTGGCCGGCTCGGGCAAACACGTCATCAGCTTCACCGTTTCCCTGGAGGCCCTGAACGCGAAAGCTGCGGAGGCCATCAGCGCGGCGGGCTGGCTCTTGAGGATAAAAAACGAGATCTTGCTGATCGTGAAGGACAAGATCTACGAGGACCTCACCAGCGCCGAGGGCGCGCTCCAGTTTTCGGAGGAGATCAAGCGGGCTCTCAACGCGCAGCTCCCTGAGATCCGAGGCGAGGCCCCCGTGGTCCGGGTCTTGTTCGAGACCTTTGTCCTGCAATAGCCGCGATAGTTTTGATGTGACGTGGCGTGACGGCAAGCGGCAAATGAATAAAAATGAATAAAAACGATAAGCGACGGGCAATAAGCAAAGCGAAAAGCAACAATTTAAAGGCAGGTGAGCAATCTTGACTCCCGATGTGTTGTCGCAGAGTGAAATCGATTCGTTGTTGAGCGCGTTGACCAGCGGTTCCGTGGACCTGGATTCCATGACGCGGGATTCCGGCGAATACAAAATCAAGGTTTACGACTTCAAACGCCCCGACAAGTTCAGCAAAGACCAGTTGAGGGCCATCCAGATGATCCACGAGTCCTTCGCGCGCCAACTCTCCACCGTCATGTCGACGCTGATACGGTCCATCGTCTCGGCCGAGGTCGCCTCCGTGGACCAACTGGCCTACGAGGAATTTCTGAACTCCCTGGTTCAGCCGACGGTCATCGGCACTCTGGAGATGCATCCTTTCAACGGCAACGCATTGATCGAGATGAACCCGAATCTGGTTTTCGCGATCATCGACCGCCTTTTGGGGGGCAAGGGGGAGTTCACCGGCAAGGCGCGAGAGCTTACGGACATAGAAAAAACGGTGACCGAGCGCGTCTTGATGCGTATGCTCGAGCTTTTGGAGGAAAGCTGGAGCACGGTGGTGGACGTCCGCTTCCGTTTCGAAAGCATGGAGAGCAACCCCTTCTTCGTGCAGATCTGCCCTCCGAGGGACATGGTCCTTCTGGTGATCATGAAGCTGAAGGTGGGGGAGGTGGAGGGCATGATCAGCCTCTGCATTCCTTACTTCCTGATGGAGCCCATGATAGACAAACTTTCCTCTCAGCAATGGTTCGTGTCCACGAGCCGTAAAAGCGACGCGGACGTGAAAGAGAACTTGCTGAAGACCCTCGACCGGGTGAAAGTTCCGCTGGGGCTGGAGCTGGGGCATACGGTGCTCAGCGTGGCCGACGTCTACGGCCTCCAGGCCGGGGACGTCATCAAGCTGGACGAGACGGTGGGCAGCGCGATCGACGTGCGAGTCGGAAATTACGTTCGATTCAAGGCGAAACCCGGCACGGTGAGCGGGCGCTTGGCGGCCGAGGTTACGGAGGTCGTCCAGGTGGAGGAATCCCTCGAGGCCGATGGAGGAAGAAACTGATGGAGGAAGAATTTGGAGGAAGAATTTAATGGATGAACTGCTCAGTCAGGACGAAATAAACGCGCTCCTTACGGGAGGGTCTTTTTCCCCGCCCGTGTCCGCGGATTTGTCCATGGAAGACGCTCAGGTTCTGGACGAGGTCGCCACCATTTTCTCCAACGCCGAAAGCAACGTGTTCGGCATGTTGGCCGGCAAGGACGTGGACACTCGCGTGGAGGACACCGCCGTCAGCACTCAGGCGGAGTTCAAGGCCAATCTGTCCTCGACGCCTTTCGTGTTTCGCACCACGTTCGGGGGGTTCGACGATATTCCGCTGATTTTCGTCGTGGACCGCCGGGGCGCTTTGACCTTGGCCGACCTCATGATGGGCGGCGAGGGGAAAGAGCTTCCCGAGGAGGCCAGCGAACTCTACCTGAACGCGGCGCAGGAGGGATTGAGCCAGGTGGTGGGGTCCGCCTTCACCAGCTTGAGCGGCCTTCTGGGCGGGCGTCGGCTGATGCCCGAAAACACGGCCTCCGCCCTGGAGGGAGAGGACTGGCGGCCCTTCGCGGCCTTGGACGACGAGGGGAAAATATGGGGCAGCTCGGCCAGCGTGGAGATAGAGGGATTGGAGCCCTTCTCGGTGAGGGTGGGCCTGCCTCTGGATTCCGCGAAGTCCATAGCGGACGTGATCCACCAGATTATGAACGAGCAAGCGCCCAAGGAGCCCTCTCCGCCCCCCCAACCCGCAGCTCCGGCCCAGAGCAGAAGCGCGCCCTCGCCTTCCCCTTCTTTCGCGCCGCCTCCCGCCGGGGCTCAACAGCCCGCCCCGCTGGTGGACGTTCACCCGGCGGAGTTCACCCCTCTCATGCCCAAAGGCTCGGCGGGGGGCAACAGCGGCATCGACCTGATCGCGGATATTCCCGTGCGGGTGACCGTGGAGCTGGGGAAGACCAGGAAAAATATTTCCGAAATACTGGCCCTTTCCACGGGGTCCGTGATCGAGCTGGACAAAATGGCGGGGGAGCCCGTGGACGTTCTCGTGAACGGAAAGCTCATCGCCAGGGGCGAGGTGGTCGTCATCGACGAAAACTTCGGCGTGAGAATTACCGAGGTTTTGAACACGGCCTCGAAGGCGTATTCGATATAGACGGGCTTTTACAACGAAGGGCGTGGCGGGGGAGAGTTTTTCGCGTTTCGGCATTGTCCTTGTTTCTCTCCTATCCGGTCCGGAGGTTCGTGGTATAATCATTTTCAAATGACAAGCGGACGAAGAATATTGGAAGAATAGCGGCAGGATATTGGCTTCGAAATGGGCTTCGAAAATGAACTTCGAGTTTCGTAACAAAATCGGAGAATCTTAGTATAATGAGGGGTGCAGCATGGGCAAAAAGGTTCTTATAGTTGATGACGCTGCCTTTATGCGTATGATGTTGAAGGATATTCTTCAGAAAAACGATTTCGAAATCGTCGGCGAAGCGGAGAACGGGAAACTCGGAGTCGCGGCCTATCAAAAGTTCAAGCCCGATATCGTGACGATGGACATCACGATGCCCGAGATGAACGGAATCGACGCGGTCAAAGCGATAAAGGCCCTGGATCCGGGCGCGAAGATCGTGATGGTCTCCGCTATGGGACAGCAACCTATGGTCATCGAGGCCATTCAAGCGGGAGCCAACGACTTCATCGTCAAGCCCTTCCAGCCGGAACGCGTCATCGAGGCGATCTCGAAGGTATTGGCTTAAAACGCGCGCGGCGCTTGCGCCCCGGACGTTCCCGGTCGAGGCTTCGGGCAAAAAGAGCCGACGGCTTTAAGGAGTTGTGTGACTACGGCGGAAGTTGGGCTGACGCCTTATTTGGTACGCGTGGTTTTGGCTCTTACGGTTATGATCATTGGGGTAATCGTATTTGTTGGCTTGGCCAAAAACAAGGGTTGGGTAAGACGGAACGCGGCGCACGTAAAAATCATGGCATCCTTGCCTTTGGGTAAGGATGTTTTTTTCGTTCTGCGATGCGGCCCCGAGGTTTTTGCCCTGACCTCCGGGCACGCGGGAACCCATCTTTTGGGCAGGTGGAAATATGAGGAATGGCTCCGCTCGGAAGGCATGGGGAACGGGATGGGTGGAAAAGACGATAAAAAAGGCATGGATGAAGAAGGCATGGATGAGGAAGACGTGGCTGAAAAAGAAATGGATGAAAAAGATATCGATTGGGAAGGACTGGATTTTGACGGAAAAGAGACCGGCTTCCCAAGGTAGCGTTTTTGTGGTTTTTTGCCTGACGGCCCGTGCCGAGGCGCTTTTTTTGCTGCTTTTGCCGCTTCTGTTGCTCGCGTCGCCCGCGGAGGCCGCGATAACCGACGGGGCCGCGACGATCCCCATTCCCATGTTGCAGTTGAGCCTCACCCCCGCGGATTCCCCTCAGGACGTGGCGCTTTCTTTGCAGATTTTGGCGCTTTTGACCGTGTTGTCCCTGGCCCCGGCCATTTTGTTGATGCTGACGAGCTTCACGCGCATCGTGGTGGTGTTGGGTTTTATTCAGCGTTCCATCGGCTTGCAGCAGACGCCGCCCCAACAGACCATCGTGGGTTTGGCGCTTTTCCTCACGCTTTTCACCATGTACCCCACCTGGAACAGAATATACGAGCGGGGGCTCGCCCCCTATCTGGCGGGCAACCTGGATTCCGGCCAGGCTTGGACGGAGACCGTCACCCCCGTCCGCGAGTTCATGTTTCGCTACACCCGGCAGGAGGAGCTGTCCCTCATGATCTCCATGGCGGACCTGGAGCAGCCCGCCTCTCGGGAGGGGGTGCCGACCCGCGTCCTGGTTCCCGCCTTCATGTTGAGCGAACTCAAGACCGCTTTCCAGATG
This sequence comes from Synergistaceae bacterium, assembly GCA_031274425.1. Taxonomy (GTDB): domain Bacteria; phylum Synergistota; class Synergistia; order Synergistales; family Aminobacteriaceae; genus JAISLU01. Next base: position 9,015 of record JAISQE010000061.1, read on the forward strand.
GGCGTGGTGATCTACATTCCTTTTATCGTCGTGGACATGGTCGTGTCCAGCGTGCTTTTGGCGATGGGGATGATGATGCTGCCGCCGATGATGATCTCCCTGCCGTTCAAAATATTGCTCTTCGTGGCGGCCGACGGCTGGAATTTGGTCATCGTAAGCCTTCTCAAGAGCTTCACGAACGTGTCGTAAGGGCATATAAGGCATAACACAAATTTAAAATTGAGTCGAAGGGGGAGACGTTATGCGTATCGACGCCATCAGCGTGTTCGACGTTCTGAGCGGAGCCGTCTGGACGATGCTCGCCGTCGCCCTTCCCATCCTGTTGGTGGCTATGGTGGTGGGGCTCGTGATCGGCATTCTGCAGACCGCGACCTCCATTCAGGAACAGACCCTGATCTTCATCCCCAAGATTCTGGCGGTGTTTTTGTTCATCGTCCTCATCGGACCCTGGATGGCGGAGAAGGTTCTAGTCATGACGAGGGACATTCTGGGGCAGCTCGAGAGGTTCATTCAGTGAATTCGGAAAAACGCGGGAGGCCGGGGTCGTGAGGGGGCTGGAGATTCCCGTCCAGCTTTTGATGGTCTATTTTTTGGTGCACCTGCGGTTCGTGGGCATGATGTTCACGTCCCCTTTGTTTTTGGCGACGGCCATGCCCCTTCCCTTCAGGTTCCTTTGCGCCGTTCTCCTGACCGCGGCCGCCGCGGGCGCGATGGGGACGGAGACCGTCGTTCCCATGGTCCTCTTCGAAAGCTGGATATCGATTTTCGTCTTGGCCCTGCGCGAGCTTCTGATCGGGGTCGCGCTCGGGCTTTTGGCGGCTCTGCCCCTGACGGCGATGCAGGTGGCGGGGGAGCAGATCGGCACGGCCATGGGCATTTCCATGGCCAGCGTCATGGACCCCCTGACGCAGCGTCAAACCTCCATCGTCGATCAACTGCAGTTTCTGGTGGGGCTGTGGTTCTATTTTCGCTGGAACGGGCATTTGTTGATGGTGCAGTCGGTGGTGGAGAGCCTGCGCCTCATTCCCCTGGCGAAAGCGTCCTTGGCCCCCGCCGGCGACATGGGGCTGGGAGAGTGGCTCTCGGCCGCCTTTCGCCTCGCGATCAAGATCGTCGTTCCGTTTTACTGCGCGCTTTTGCTGGCGGACATCGGGTTGGGGTTCTTGGCGCGGACGGTCCCTCAGATGAATATCTTCGTTTTGGGGCTGCCGCTGAAGCTGGCCCTGGGCTTTTTCGTCCTGGCCGCGGCGCTGCCCTTGGCCGTGGACATGATTTACGAGCAGATGGATCGGTGGATCGAGTTCGCGCTTTCCAGCACGATGGCGTGGCGATAGATTCCTCCATGATCCCTCGTTTCCTTTTCGACCTTCAATTTTTCGCCCAGGAGCGCACGGAGTCGGCGACCCCCAAAAAACGCCAGAAGGTGCGATCCGAGGGAAAGGTCTGCAAAAGCCGGGATTTGACCGCCGCCGTGGAAATTCTGGCGGGGCTCGTGGGGCTCTGGATTTTGGGGCAGGGCATAGCGGGGGGGTTGATCGACTATCTCCGCGAGACGATCGCCTTCATGGGAGACGGAGCGCTGCTGCAAGAGGGGTGGTTTTCCCGGCTGGAGCACACGGCTCTGTGGACCTATTTCGGATCGTGGCTGCTTCTGGGGCTCATCATCGCGATTTTCGTGGTGGCCGTGACGATCAAACAGGTGGGCTGGGTCGTCAGTTTCGAGCCCTTCAAGCCGGATTTCGAACGCCTGAACCCCATATCCGGGATGAAAAAAATCCTGTCCTTGCGGTCCCTGGTGGAGCTTTTGAAGGGGCTTTTGAAGGCGTCCCTCTTCTGCGTCGTCATCTACGTGGCGCTGCGGGACAAACTTCCGGAGGCCGTGCAGGCGATGCAGTTCCCGATGGAGCAGGGGGCCCTGCATCTCTGGGAGATGCTTTGGGACCTTTCGATGCGGCTGGCCGTCATGCTGCTGATCATAGCCCTCGTGGACTACCTGTACCAAAAGTGGGATTTCGAGAAATCCATACGGATGAGCAAGCAGGAAATCAAAGAAGAGTACAGGCAGATGGAGGGCGACCCCCAGATCAAGAACAAAATCCGTCAAAAACAGCGGGAGTTGGCCAAAAAAAGGATGATGTCCTCCGTGCCCAAGGCGGACGTGGTCATCACGAACCCGACCACCCTGGCGATAGCGCTGATATACGACCGCAGCGTGATGGTCGCCCCCCAGGTCGCGGCGAAGGGGAAGGGCGTCGTCGCCCGGAGGATCCGGGAGGTCGCGGAGGAGCACGGAATCCCTGTCGTCGAAAACAAACCGCTTGCCTGGGCGCTTTACGAGGCCGTCGAGATAGGAGACGAAGTGCCGGAAAATCTTTATCGCGGCGTCGCCGAAATTTTAGCGATGGTGTACAAGCTCAAGAAAAAATAATGATGTATAATGCGGTCATAGCCACTTTCGAAAGGGGCGTTTCATAGTGATCGAGGTCATAAAAAAATGAAGACGAAAAAAATGGAAGACGCGAAGAAAATGCGGAAATGGATGTTGCTCGGGTTTTTGAGCATGGCGGCGTTGTCGGTCTCCCCCGCGTTTCCCGCCTTCGGGGCCAGCATCGAGGAGAGGATACTCAAGGCCTGGACTCGGGGAGGGGATTACACGGAGGGCTCCGGCCTCCAGTCGGTGAGCCTCAAGGTGACCTATTACTCGGCGGAGTACATCGAGGCCCTGGTGCGGTCTGAGGCCGAAAAAAACCTCTGGACCAAAGACGAGGAAGAACGTTATAAGTACAATTTGCTGAAGACGCTGAATCTGGAGGAGTGCATCGCCTTTCACGTGAACTTCAACACCACGGGAACGCCGGTGTTTTTGCAGCCCTTCGACCGCCATCTCAAACTTTACGCCGGGAAAAAAGTTCTCGAACCGGTGGATTACGACAAACGCTTCAACTTCAAATTGCAGGGACAGCGCGACGGAATGATCTGGTTTCCCCGTTACGACGAAAAAACGGGCAAGAACCTGCTCGAAGGGATCAAAGACCTGCGCTTGGTCATCAGCGGCTCCATCAGCCAGGCGACCACCAGAGCGGGGGACGTTCGTTTCGTGTGGGACATCACCGGGGACGATCCGTCGATTTTGAACTCGGGGACGGCCGCGAACCGGTTGGAGCTGGATCGCCTCATCAAGCGCATCGAAAAGCTGAGCGCGGAAAAGTCCACGCTGCAGGTTCAGATAGACGCCCTCGACAAAGAGCTGACGGAGATCGACAGCCGCGTGGACGAACTGCAAAGCCAATAAAGTGAATTGAAGTAAAAGGCCTAAAGTTAGAATAAAAGTTAGAATAGCTGAAACAAGCGATATTCCAGTTTAACAGCTATATCACACACTTCTATAGGGAGGATCCTTCTATGAGGCGACACGAACAGGGTAGGGCAAGAAGAATTTTTTGCGTTTTGAAAGGCTTGGCAATTCTGACGGCGTTCTTGCTGGTCCGCGCGAAAGGGGCTTATGCCGCGGAACCCTTGTTGGTGGTGCAGCCCTCCTACATCGGAATGCAATTTTACGTTTCTCAGCCCCAAGGCCTTCCCCCGAACTGGTACACCACCTTCGACGGTTATCCCGTGTGGAGAAACGCGGAGGGCGTGTGGCTTTATGGTTCTTTTTCCGGAGCCGAACTGATCCCCACAAATTATGTCGTGGGCTCGGTCATCCCCTCCGTGGCGGGCTTGGCCCCCTTTGTGGTCGCCCAGGCCGCGCCCGCGCAGCAAGCACAGCAGATACACGTCCAGGCGGCGGCGGTCGCGGCGCCCCAGCAGACGGCGGTCGCCGCTCAGTCGCTCCAGACGACGCCCGCGGCGCTCCAGACGGTGGTGGTGGCGGCTCCCGCGCCCGTGATGGCCGTTCCGGCCTATCCCGCGCCGGGTTGGGCGCTCAATCCTCACTTCATGGCGCTGGGGGAGTGGAGAGGGAATGTGGACCGGGTCGGGGTTTTGCACAAGCCTCCTCTTCCCGTGGCCTGGAAGGGAAACTCGCCCAAGGTGATCTACGCCTGGACCGGAACCACGTGGTATCAGATGGTCGCCCGGGACGGCGAGCGGCCGGGAGAGGTTCTGAGGAACAACCTGTACACCCTGGTCCGGTTTACGCATCAAAACAGGGTTTGGTGGCACGATCCTGACGTGACGTTTCTGGCCCACCAATCGGCGCAGTGGGGCTATTTCTGGATGGGCGAAATCGGCCCGGTTTTACCGCCGCTTTTCTGAGTAAAAAGGAGCGTGTATCGAATGAAACGGATCGCGGTGCTGAGCAGCGGAGGCGACTCGCCGGGGATGAACGCGGCCATTAGGGCTGTGGCGAGGACCTGTTTATTCAACGACAAAGAATGCGTTGGGGTCATGCGCGGCTACGAAGGGCTTATCGACGGAGACTACATCCCCCTGAACAGAGCGGCTGTGGGGGGTATCCTCCACAGGGGCGGGACGATTTTGAAAACGGCGCGCAGCGAGCGTTTCAAGACGGAAGAAGGGCGCAAGGCGGCCCTGTCGAAAATGCGGGACGCCGGCTTAGAGGGTTTGGTCGTGATAGGGGGCGACGGTTCCTTTCGGGGGGCCAAGCTGCTCCACGATATGGGAATGCCGACCATCGGGGTTCCCGGAACGATAGACAACGACGTGGCGGGGACGGACGAGACCATCGGCTTCGACACGGCGGTCAACACGGCCCTGGAGGCGGTCATGCGCTTGCGCGACACGGCGTCGAGCCACGACCGCCTTTTCATCGTCGAGGTCATGGGGCGCAACGCGGGCTTCCTGGCCTTGGAGGTGGCGGTGGCGACGGGAGCGGAGTACGTCGTCGTGCCCGAGCTGCCTTTGAGCATCGGAAATCTTTGTCAGAAACTTCGGGTCTCCCATGAAAACAAGAAAAGCCATACCCTGATTATCCTGGCGGAGGGCGTCATGACGGCCAACGAGATGAAGGACAAGCTGCAGGACACGGGGGGCTACGACGCCCGCGTCACGGTATTGGGCTACATTCAAAGGGGAGGAAGCCCCACCTCTTTCGACGCGATTCTCGCGTCCCGTATGGGAGCCTACGCGGCCGAGTCCCTTTTTATCGGGAAAAGCGGGGTCATGGTCGGCAATGTGAACCACAGAATGGTTTTGAGCGAGCTGGAAAGATCTTGGACCGAGCAAAAGTACCTGAGCCCCGAGATGTTGGGTCTTGTGGAAAAATTGAACTGAACGAACGGCGATGGATTTCCCCGAGCTGCGGCGTATTGTCGCGTCCGACGCCAGAGCGCGTGGAGCTTCGACCTTATGCCGTCCCGTGTTTTGGGACGACGCGCTGCGGCTCTTTCTCAAGGCGTCGCGCATCCTCATCGTCACGGGATTCTACATCCGAAAAGCCGACGCCCCGGAAACGGACGGGCCGCCGGGCGCCGTGGTTTTGGGGCGGGCTTTGGAGAGGGTCGGCAAACAGGTCGTCCTGCTGACCGACACGCGCAATTACGGAGCGCTCGACGCCTGTTCGCGCAGCGTGGGCGGCCCCGTTGCCGCCCACGTCGACGATCCCGAAAAAATCCACATGGACATGAATTTGCTGGTTTTTATCGAGCGTCCGGGACACGCGGCCGACGGTCGTTATTACAATATGAAAGGCGTGGATATCGGGGACGTGGTGGCCCCTTTGGACCATCTCGCCGAGCCGGCAATGGGGCGCGGCGTTCCCGTGTTGGGCATCGGGGACGGCGGCAACGAGGCCGGTATGGGTTTTTTTTACGACGCCCTGGCCGACCTGATGCCCCATTACGCGCCCTGCCTTTCGAGAGTTCCCTCGACCCTTTGTCTCCCCGTCGACGTGTCGAACTGGGGAGCTTACGCCCTGTCGGCCGTCTTGTCGGTTTTTTACCGCCGCTGGCTGGGGCTCGATCCGGGCGAAGAGACTTTGATGCTGAAAGCGCTCGCGGACGCCGGGGCCGTCGACGGAATCAGCGGGACGACGGGCATGTCCGTGGACGGAGTTTCGCTGGATGGGCCGGGCGGATTGGACGAAACGTCACTTTACCTAAAGAACTGGTATTTTAGGAGTTTTGGGGTATAATGTCGAGGAAAAGAAAGCCCTTTTTGTTGATTGTGATTCTTTTTGCAACGGTTTTATTGCTCCTTTCTTTTTGGGTCATTCGTCAAAACAGCAATAACCCGAGCGAGTCTTTGATGATCCATAATGTGGTGGTCAGCACCGAATTGGATGACAAACTGCGTCTTACAGGGACCGTTTCGAGGTTTCCGTATGGGTCTAGGCAGATTTTTTTGCGTTTTGACTACAACAAGGCCATGAATGGCAGCGAAGTCAGAATCCTCTGGTTTACGGGGGAAAAACTCGTTCAAGCGGATACTTATAAATTGTTCGCATCGTCGGGATCTAAAATTTATTGTTTGGTTCGGGAAAACGCTCAACCCTTGCCCAGAGGACCCTATTTTATAAGTATTTTGAGCAGTTCGGAGCATCTCTTCGATTTCCGATTCGAAATTTATTAACGCGAATCAATTTTTTCAAGTCGAATTTTTTGCGCGTGACCTCCGAATTTTTCAAAAGGGAGCGGCAGTCGCCGGTTTGGCGGCAAGCGCGCCCCAATAAACGTTATCAGAGGTGAAAGTATCGAAATGGCGAAAGCGAAAGAAACAGAATCGGCTCCCAAGAGACGTACGAAAGCGGCCATGGCGGCCGACGCGGAAGAGAAAAAGGCGTCGGAAACTCAGGATTCGAATACCATCGATCGACCCAAGAGAACTCGGATATCGCGGGCCGACTCCACGTCGAAAGAGACGAAACCCGAAATAAAAACTCGAACCCGCCGGCCCCGAGCGGCGGAATCTTTGCCCTTACCCCTGCCCGAGGAGGAACCCTCTTCCGAAAAAGAAGCCGCGCCCTCCCAATCCACGCCTTCTTTAGCTCCTTCCCCAGCGCCTTCCGAGGCGATCCCGGAAGCCGAGCCTAGCGTCGTCCCCACGGCGGAAGCCGAACCGGACGAAAGCGCCCAGCCCGCGGAGGAGCCGGAACCCAAGGCGGCGGCCCCGGAGGAACCCCAGGCGGAAGAACCGGCGGCGGAGAGCGCGCCCGCGCCCATTCCCGCGTCTCCCCCTACGCCCGAGGTCTACACTCCCCCGAAGCCCAAACATTCTTACGGCTATCTCGCCTCCCTGACCCTGGCGGACCTCCGCAAAATAGGAAGGGAGCTGGGGGTCTCCGGGGCCACGGCGCTTCGCAAAGACGACCTCGTCATTTCCGTTCTGAAAGCCCAGGCCGAAAGCATGAACTACAAGTTCGGAGGGGGCACTCTCGAGATTCTGCCCGAGGGATTCGGCTTTTTGCGTCCTAAAGGCATGTTGCCCACGGATAGCGACGTCTACCTGTCCGTCTCGCAAATTCGGCGTTTCGGGCTACGCAACGGCGACGTCATTTGGGGGCTCATCCGCCCGCCCCGCGAGCAGGAGCACTACGAGGCCCTGCTGCGCGTGGAGACGGTGAATTTCTCGGACCCGGAGCATTCCCGAAGGCGGGCTCAATTCGGCCAGTTGACGCCCATTTTCCCCAACATGAAAATGAACCTGGAAACCGGCGCCAAGGAGCTGGCCACGCGTCTCGTCGACATGTTCGCCCCCATCGGCATGGGACAGCGCGCCTTGATCGTATCTCCGCCCAAGGCGGGGAAAACCACGCTGCTTAAACGCATCGCCGGCGCGATTTCCTTCAACTGCCCCGACGTCATCCTGATGGCTCTTTTGATCGACGAGCGTCCGGAGGAGGTCACGGACATCGCCCGCTCCGTGGACGGGGAGGTCATCGCGTCCACGTTCGACCGACCGGCCGACGAGCATATCCGCGTGGCCAATCTGGCGCTGGAGAAAGCCAAACGCCTGGCGGAGGCCAAACGCGACGTCGTCATTCTGCTGGACTCCATCACGCGCCTGGCTCGCGCCTCGAACCTCACGGTTCCCCCCTCGGGCCGAACCCTCTCCGGGGGACTCGACCCGTCGGGCCTGTATTTCCCCAAACGCTTTTTCGGGGCGGCCCGCAACTTCGAGGAGGGCGGCAGCCTCACCATTATCGGCACGGCCCTGACGGACACGGGCAGCCGCATGGACGACGTCATCTACGAGGAGTTCAAGGGAACCGGCAACATGGAGTTGCATTTGTCCCGTAAGCTGGCCGAGCAGCGAATTTTCCCCGCCATCGACATCACCCGTTCGGGCACGCGGCGCGAGGAGCTTCTGATCCCCGAGGACGAACTGGCCCGGTTGTGGGTTCTGCGCAAACGCATCGTGGGCGTGGACGAGGCCGGCGCGCTGAACCTGATCCTCGACAAACTGCGCCAGACGCAGACTAACAGAGACTTTTTGATGTCGATCAAACTGCCCTAAATTTAAGCTCAGGGGGGCGGAGCCCTTTTAAGCGATTCACTCCGTTCGCCGGCTCGCCGCTTATCGCCAGCCCCCCGAAACCTCCTTACGAAGCCCCTCGCTCGCCGCAGACAGAAAAAAGAGGCCGCCCGAAAGCGACCTCTCGATTTCTGCTGTGGATCTTCGCCTACTCCTCAATAAGGCGTGCAGCCGTCGTTGCTGGGGGGGTAGCAGGCTAAGTCGTTGTCGTACTCTTTTCTCATATCCATCCCAATTCCATACGTCTGTCCCGTACCGCTGAATTTGTTGTTCTCAATGGTCGAATTGGGGGTTCCTGTTACTCCAAGAATACCACCCGCAGAGGAGTAGGTGTCATAGGTGTCGTAAGTGTTAGAGACGCTGCCGTTCGCGGTGCAGTCCGTCACCGTGCCGTCGTTCACGCCGACGATGCCGCCCGCGGAGGAGTTGTAGGAGGAGGAAGAGATGCTGCCGTTGGCGGTGCAGCCCGTCACTGTACCATCCTCGTTCTCGCCGGCGATACCGCCCGCGCGAGCGCGGTGGTAGTAGAACTGGGAGCTATTGGCCGTGACGCTGCCGCTGGCGGTGCAACCCGTCACTGTACTCTCATTGTTATAACCGGTAATGCCTCCCGCGAAGGCGTAGGAGGAGCCAGAGGAGGAGTCGGAGGAGGAGGAGACGCTATTGCTGGCGGTGCAGTCCGTCACCGTAGCCTTCCAGTTCTCGCCGGCAATGCCTCCCGCGTAAGCGAAGGAGGAAGCGGAGGTGGCGGATAAGGAGGAGTTGGAGGAGACACTGCCACTCGCGGTGCAGCCCGTTACCGTACCGCCCAATAGGTTATAGCCGGCGATGCCGCCCGCGTAGGAGAAGGCGTTGGAAGAGGAAGAGTTGGAGAAGGAGGAGACGCTACTGCTCGCGTCACAACTCGTCACCGTACCGGCATTATAGCCGACGATGCCGCCTGCGTAGGAGTAGGCGGAGGAGAAGTCGGAGTTGGAGGAGTTGGAGGAGTTGGAGACGCTGCCGCTCGCGTCACAACTCGTCACCGTACCGCCACCGCCATTCCAGCCGACGATGCCGCCCACGCGGGATCGGGAGTTGTAAGACTTGGAGGAAAAGAAGACGCTGCCGCTCGCGTCGCAACTCGTCACCGTACCGCCATTATAGCCAACGATGCCGCCTACGTGGGAGTCGTAGTCGTAGGAAGAAGAGGTCGCTATTTTTACGCCGGTCAAGTGAATGTTTTTGATGTTTCCATCATAGTCGTTCCATCCGAAAAGGCCATAAACACGATCACCGTCGTTTTCTGCCGCCGTTTCTATCGTCAGATTTGCTATCGTGCTCCCGCCGCCATTGAATGTACCGCGGAAGGTGCGCTCGTTTCCTATCGGCGTCCACTGCCTGCCAGCGATGTTGATGTCCGCCGTGAGGGTGATCGTTTTGTCCTTGAAATTATCATGAAACACGCCGGTCCCATTGACGATCTCCGCCAGGCCAGCTAACTGTTCGGCGGCGCGTTGCGGGACGGTCGGGATCGTGAACTCGGTCTTGTACGGGCTGTACCACGACACGTCGGCGATGTCGGCCCAGTTGGGGGTGACGGGGGTGCTGCCGCCTGGGAATACGACATCGAAGTCGATCACGGAGTCGTTCCAACCTGTATCGCTAAGATAAAACGTCATCCAGGCTCCTTCTTTTACAATAGAGGCAAACTTCATCACTATGTTGAATTTTTTGAGTAGAGATATAAATCCCTCTTTCTTTCCAAATTTCTCCTTCAATACCGCTTCTAGAATACCTGGGAAAGATGAATGAAGCTTTGTTATCAGAGCTTTTAATGTGTCCTGCCCCCATTTTTCAGGACTTTCGTTGGTCAATTCACTATCGAGCGACTGAATAGACGCAGTAACTAACTCGTCAAAAACAAGTTTCAACGTCTTAACATTGAAATCTTCCCCCAAGATTTTTTTCACGTCATCGTCGGAAAAAAACATGCTGAGCGCTACATTGGCGATCGGTTGGACGGCATTCATCAAAAATCCGTCATTAAAAAGCACCCAATATTGGCCTACCAGCGATTTGGGAATGCTCAAAGGAGCATACTTTTCATGGGAATGCGCGTCGGTCATTATTTGTATACGGCTGCTGACGCCCTTCAAGTCGATGCGCTTCTCGGTAGCCGCATAAGGTTCGCTGATGTCTGGCAGGACGAACCAGCTATTTTCGTATAATTTCTTCTGCGGCCCAATCCTGTCCGACAAGTCATACGAGGTTATGATTTTTGATGGATTGTTCAAAGACGAGACCTCGTAAACAATCTGCAGTTGAGTGTCGTTGCGTATCACCACTTGGCCGGGATATTGTGGGTCGTAATAGATAATATTGTCAACCCAGTCGAGCGCCCACTTTGCGCTGGGGGTTATAGTAGGGGTAACAGGGACGGCCGCGTTTGGAACGAACAGCCCTTTGGGTATATTGTTCGCTTGAACTGACGTCCGAGCTGACGCATTGTTGTATTTTTCATAGAACATATCGGAGACGCTTACCGCCGCTTTCTCAAGGGCGGATTTCAAGCCGGTATCCGTCCAATCGGATATCAGATTGATATTCGAGGCAAGTCCGGTCTTCAGATAATCGGCAAGGGTTTTAACATTTTCGTCCGCGCGTATATCCTCGTAAAGATCTCCATATTTCTCCGGGTTTATCAACCAGATGTCGATTGCGTTCCACATTAGAGCAACAGCCGTAGTTTCGAAATCAATCCTCGGGCTGTCATTATCTTTCAAAACCACGCCCTGCCCTATGAGGGCGTATTCGCCGCTCGCATATTCATAAAACACATGCAGCAAAGATGCCTCGTCAATAATTATTTCGGCATTTAAAAAGTTTCCCGACGCATTGATGGGGGTTTCCCCGGATAGACTTTGAGAGACGGTTATTTTGTTGTTGTCCAAGGTCAGTCCGGGAAATGCAAGATTGCCGCTGATTTTTCTTCTAAGCCAGAATTGTACGAAATTCGAGCTACCGTTACTACCGACGAGCCATGCATATCCGCTTTTCAACCCGTTGGGGATATTGAGCTGCGCTTTAGTGGGCGATCCGGCATTGAGCGGGAGTTCTTTTTCATTAAGAACAAGAGCGGTCGCCTTGTTCAGATTGAGTCCCTCGATCTCAAGGGTATTGTCGTCGATTTGCGACACCGATTGCAGGACGGGGGATTGGCCCGATATCAATTTCAGGTGAATCGAAGCAGTTCTCTGATTGCCCTTGACGACGAAAAGCTCGACGACCTCTCCCGCAGCGTCGGAAGGCAAAGTCGCGACAAGCCCGTAGTCCGTCACCCCGTTCGGCCTTATGTTTTTCAGGTATGTTTTCTCTCCGTTGCGAATGACAATCCACGCATTGGAGTAATCGGCGAACATCAAACCATTTCCGTTCAACAACAACTGATCTCCAGGAACAGCGACATGCTCTGCCATCCGTGTATCGTTAAAAATCGAATTCAAAATAGGGCGCGTTCCTTCCTGTGCCATAAACATGCCGACAGGTGTATTGATGGCCTCGGCATTTACCTCGTTTACGTCCAATATCCCGTCCCCGTCGGTATCTTTTGTCGATCCACCGGGTGTAGGTGAAGGTGTTGGCGTAGGTGAAGGTGTAGGTGAAGGTGAAGGTGAAGGTGAAGGTGAAGGTGTAGGTGTAGGTGTAGGCGTTGGCGTAGGTGTGGGTGTAGGCGAGGGTGTGGGTGAAGGCGAAGGGGAAGGGGAAGGCGTAGGTGTGGGTGTGGGTGTAGGTGTAGGTGTAGGTGTAGGTGTAGGCGAGGGTGTGGGTGAAGGCGAAGGGGAAGGTGTAGGGTCAGGCGAAGGTGCAGGCGATG
>JAISQE010000185.1 GCA_031274425.1 Synergistaceae bacterium
GCGCAATACCATACAGAAGGGCGTTGACTGGCAATTTACCACTATTGAAGCGCGAAGTAAGTTGAAGCGATTGTATCCGATTATTTTGTAAAGTTTTAGATGTTACTTAGTACTAGTTATTTTGTCCTTGATATTTAAGGTCAAGCATGGTCAGTTTTGATGCAGTTTTAGACTTTACAAGGCACTAGCACTTGTACCACATGAAACGATATCAACGCTAACAAGATTTACTTTTTCAATAGAAGCAACATGGTTTTTTCCTTGAATGCACCCAAAAAAACCAATACCAGTTCGTCCTAATTTCATATGAAGGTTTGCGACGCTAAAACCATTCCCATTAAAATGCCCCTTAAACGCATTGACCAGTTCTCTAGGTGATGCGTTTTAAGCACTATAACCAATAGGCGTCCATTCTCGACCGTTAAGATCAATGTTGGCTGATAATTCATAATATTTGTCGCTGAATTCTATGCCATATTGATCCTTAATTTGTTCATTGACAATATATGCTAAACGAGCCAACCTTTTGGGGCTATCGATTCTATAAGGGTCTTCTTTTGTTCCGTTTCCGCCAGCAAAATCCGCTACGGCATAATTTATCCAATTACCCTCTGATGATTCACATTCTTTTATATATAACTGAATACAAAACACTGCAAAGATAATAGTTAAAACTCTTCTGGTTAACATATTAGGCTTCCTCGGCGGTCGCGGGCGAGGATGTTTTGAATCCTGACCCGCTGAGCTGGAACGGGGGCAAAAATTTTAGCCGACAAAGTGGCACGCGCAACGGTGACCGGGCGCAACTTCCCGCAGTTCGGGGCGGGTAGCCGCGCAAATTTCCTCCGCGTTCGGGCACCTCGAACGGAACGGGCATTCGGGTGGCGTGTTTATCGGGGTCGGCACGTCGCCCTGAAGGATTACGCGCTTCATACTGGCGGCTATATCCGGGTCGGGGATAGGCGCCGCGGAGAACAGCGCCTTCGTATACGGGTGGAGCGTTTCGCGGTACAGATCGTCCACGTCGGCCTCCTCCATGATCCTCCCCAGGTACATCACCCCTACGCGGTGAGAAATATGTCTCACCATCGACAAATCATGGGAGACAAACAGGTAGGTCAGCCCGAATTTGCCCTGCAAATCATCCAGCATGTTGATGACCTGCGCCTGAATAGACACGTCGAGCGCGGAGATCGGCTCGTCGCATACGATGAACTTCGGCGATGCGGCTAACGCCCTCGCGATGCCTATGCGCTGGCGCTGGCCGCCGCTGAATTCGTGAGGGTATCTGTTGATGTGGTCGGATTTCAGGCCGACGAGCGATAAAAGCTCCGTCACGCGATCTCTCCGCCGCGCTTTGTCCATCCCCGCGTAACGCAGAGGTTCGGCGATGATCTCTCCCACCGTCATGCGAGGGTTGAGGGATGAGTAAGGGTCCTGAAACACCATCTGCGGCCTGCCTTTGAAACTCTCTCCATAGGTGACGATGCCCTCCGTGGGCTTGTATAGCCCGGCGAGCATCCTCCACAGCGTCGATTTCCCGCAGCCGCTTTCGCCGACGAGGCCGTAGGTCTCGCCCTCGTCGATGTGCAGGCTCACGCCGTCGACGGCTTTTAGTGTTCCGCCGCTGACGCGGAAGTACATTTTCAGGTTTTGGCCGCGCACCAAGGCTTCCATCAAGACTTCCATCAACGCGCCTTCGGTTTGTTCAGCAGCCAGCATGACGCGGCGTGGGTGTCGCTGATCCGCGCCGATTCGGGGGCGTACTGGAGACATACTTTCATGGCGCGCTCGCACCTTGGGGCGAACGGACAGCCCCTCGGGGGCCTCAGCATATCCGGCGGCGAACCGGGAATCGGCAGAAGGCGCGTTTTGACTATCGGGTCGGAGTCGGGGATCGAGCGCAACAGCCCGGTGGTGTACGGGTGTCTCGTGTCGTAGAATATCTCCCTCACCGTGCCGTATTCGCATATCATCCCGCCGTACATTACGATGACTCGCGAGCAGAGCCCAGCTATCACTCCCATGTCATGGGTTATCAGCACGATGCCCATCCGGAGCTTTTCCTTCAGCTCGGAGAGTATATCCAGTATTTGGGCCTGGATCGTCACGTCGAGCGCGGTCGTCGGCTCGTCCGCGATGAGAAGTTTGGGGTTGCAGGCGATCGCCATCGCGATCATCACACGCTGACGCAGCCCGCCGGAAAGCTCGTGAGGGTATTGCCTGAGTCTGCTCTCGGGGGCGGATATCTCGGTCATGCGCATCAGCTCGATCGCGCGCTCCAGCGCGGACGCCTTCCCCATTCTCATGTGGATGCGCATGGGTTCCGACAACTGCTGCCCGACCGTGAGCAGCGGGTTCAGGCTGGTCATCGGATCCTGAAAGATCATGCTGATCTCTCCGCCGCGGAGCCGCCTCATCTCGCGCCTTGTCATTCCGACGATGTCTCTGCCGTTGAAAGCGAGCCTGTCGGCGGCGACGGACGCGTTCGGCGGCAGCAAACCCATCACCGACAGCATGGACACGCTCTTGCCGGAACCGCTTTCGCCGACTATCCCGACGCTCTCCCCGGCCTCGACGCGAACGCTGACTCCGCGCAACGCCTGTACGCTGCCGGCCTCGGTCTTGAACCGGACTTTAAGATTCGACACGTCAAGCAACGGCATCGAGCGTCACTTTCTCAGGTGGGGGTCAAGTGCGTCGCGCATACCGTCGCCGATAAAATTCAGCGCGAACATCGTCACGCTTATCGCGAGCACCGGAAACACGATCTGATGGGGGGACTCCCGCATCATGGGTATCGCCTCGTTCGCGAGAGTCCCCCAGCTTGCCATCGGTGCTTGGATGCCGATGCCCAGAAAGCTCAGGAACGCTTCGCTGAATATGGCGGTCGGCACGATGAACGCCGTGGCGACTATCGTGGGGCCGATAGCGTTCGGAATGAGGTGGCGGGTGAGTATCCGCCATCCGTTTGCCCCGCACAACCTCGCCGCCAGCACGTATTCTTGGTTTTTCAGGGACAGCACCTGAGAACGCACCACCCGCGCCGTGTTTATCCACGCCGAAAAGCACACCGCGATGAGCACGCTCCGCATGTTGGTTCCCAGGAACATCATGATGAGTATTGTGTAGAGCAACGACGGCAGGCTGATGAGTATATCCACCACGCGCATCATGATCATGTCGGCCTTGCCGCCAGCATATCCCGCGATCCCCCCGTACAGGACGCCGATGGCCGAGCTGATAAGCGCGGCGACGACGCCGATCGACAGCGATATCCGCGCCCCATAGAGTATCCTCGTGAAGATGTCCCGCCCGAACTTGTCGGTGCCGCAAAGATGACTGAGCGAGGGCAGCCGGTTCCCGTTCGCCAAGTTCTGCTGATTATACGTGTACGGAGAAAGCATCGGCCCGATGATGGCCGCGAGGACGATCACGCAAAGCACGACCATCCCGCCGAACGCCAAGGGGTCGCGCCTGAAACGACGCCACGCCTGCCGCCAGTACGGCAAACTTGGGCGGACGATCTCCTCCGCGTCACGCTCCGAGATGGGGACAGGGTCGAACATGTCGGGCATATCGAAAACAGCCCGCCTATCCATGTTCCTTTCTCCGCTCATTTTTCCAGCTTCACCCTGGGGTCGATGGCTACGTGGACAATATCGACCAATATATTGCACAGGATCACGAAAATGCCGAAAAACAGGGTCATGCCGAGTATGACGGCGTAGTCGCGGTCGCCGATGCTCGTCGTGTAGTCGCGCCCGATCCCCGGTATCGCGAACAACCTCTCCACCACGAAGGCGCCGGTGAGCAGCGCCGCGACCAGCGGCCCCAGGTACGTCACCACAGGAATGCACGCGTTGCGCAACGCGTGTTTGAAGATTATTCCGGCCTCGCTCACGCCCTTGGCCCTGGCGGTGCGTATGTAGTCCTGCTGCATGACCTCCAGCATACTAGAGCGCGTCTGCCTGGTGATGTACGCCACGGGCGTGAAGGAGAGGCACGCGACCGGCAGCACGTAGTGCTTCCAGGTCAGAAGGCCGTAAGTGGGCAGTATCCTCAAGAAATACGCGAATATGTAGAGCAGGATGACCGCTATGACGAACACCGGCACGCTCACCCCCACCGTCGCGAAGGTCATCGCCGCCATGTCGGAGAGCTTGCCGCGCCGTATCGCCGACACGATCCCCAGCGTCAGCCCCGCCGTCAGCGACGCTATCACCGCTACCGCCCCCACTTTCGCGGAGACCGGAAACCCGTGCGCGATCAAACTGTTCACCGAGGAATCCAGCCTCTTGAAACTCACGCCCAAATCGCCGCGCGCTATATTTTTTAGGTAGCGGAAATATTGAACGTGCAATGGGTCGTTGAGGCCGTAGCTGTCCTCAATGCGCTTCAATATCTCGGGAGGGGTCTTCTTATACTCGCCGGGACTGAACGGCCCGCCAGGGATCGCTCTCATGAGAAAAAAAGAGACCGTTATAAGAACGAACAACGTTATCAATCCGGCTATAATCCGCTTTAATATATACTTTCCCATAATAAAATCACTATAACAAATTACATCTTACATTGCAAGTTGAATTTTTTTTTATTTCAGCCTTGACACGAGTAATGCATAAAGTATATAAATAAACGCAATTCGCACCTGCCTATCAAAACGCCGAATAAATGGGGCGAGCGGATCATCGCGGGAACAGCCCGTTGACGTTGCGGGGCGCTTTCTGAAAGTGGGAGAACCAAGGAAAAGCGAGAAAACTTAAGGAGGAGAAGGGTAAATGAAAAGCGGCAAAATTTTTAGGATCGTTCTGGCAATAGGATTGATGTGGGCGTTGATGTTGGCGCTGACGGGCTGTTCGTTTGGGGCGTCGCTGGGTAGCGGGGGTAAAATCATCTACCCGCTGATCGACGATCCGGAGCAGATGAACCCCACGCTCAATACGTACTCGCGGTCTTCATTCGTTCTTCAGCAGTTGTTCAGGGGACTGTATAAATTCGATAGGACAAATAGCCTTGTGCCCGCCCTCGCCGAAGGCCACACGGTCGACGAGTCCGGCGCGATTTACACCTTCAAGCTTCGCGGCGGGCTCAAGTGGAGCGACGGCAGTCCGCTCACCGCTCACGACTTCGAGTTCGCGTGGAAGCACCTGCTTGACCCCAAGACCGTCAGCGGCGCGGTTTCCGACATGTACGTCATCAAAAACGCCCGCGAGTACAACGAGGGCAAAGCGGCCGCCGCCGACGTGGGCGTCAAGGCCACGGACGACCTCACCTTGCAGGTCACGCTCAACGGCGTCACCCCATGGTTCATAGCCCAGACCGCGACGACGACCTATATGCCGGTGAGCAAAGCGGCCGTCGAGAAATACGGCCTCGACTGGGCGAAATCCGCCGAACATTACGTGTCCAGCGGGGTGTTCATGCTCAAGTCCATGAATTCGAAGGACAAGATCTCCATGGTGAAGAACCCGAATTACTACGCTGCCGACGAGGTGAAAATCGACGAGGTGCATTTCGTGATCATCCCGGATGAAGAGACGCAGTTCATCGCGTTCGAGAACGGGGAACTGAGCCTCACCAACCAAAGCCTGACGCCGCAGATGCGCGAGAAGTACGCGGGCCCCCAACTCAGCGGATGGCCCCGGATCGGCGTGCGCTTCATCGACTTCAACACTGTAGCGGCCCCGTTTGACGACCCCAGGGTGCGCAGGGCGCTCGCCATCTCCATCAACCGTCAGAACCTGATGGACAATATCGTTCGCACCAACGAGAAGGTGCTTTACGGGTTCACCCCATACGGTCAGCCATCGCTCTCCGACCCGTCGAAGGAATTCCGCGACGTCTGCGGCGACGTGTACAAGGAGGACGTCGACGCGGCGAAAAAACTTCTGGCCGACGCCGGTTATCCCGACGGAAAAGATTTTCCGACGTTCCGCCTGGCGAGCCAGACGAACCAGGTGATCAAGGATATCGCTCAGACCCTCCAGCACATGTGGAAAGAGAGCCTGAACATCGACTGCGAGATCGTCACGTATGAAAAAGGCTATTGGGACGAATTGGCCGCGGGCAATTTCGAGGTGGCGATCTCAGGCTGGACGGGCGACTACCCGGACCCTGACACCAACCTCAAGATCTGGGCCATTGGCGGCAACGACATCGAGTGCGCCTGGAACCAGCCACGCGCCGACGGCACGTATCAGGAGACTCTGCTCCCTTATGACGCCATAATAGAGGCCACCCGCAAAACAGCGGACCAGGCGGAGCGCGAGCGCCTCTTCATCGAGGCGGAGAAATATCTCGCGGAAATGATGCCTTCGGCCCCTCTTTTCAGCTATATGGATTTCATCATCACTCAGGCGAACCTGCATGGGGTACAGAAGAACTACATCGGCCACATCAACTTCGAGTACGCCTATTTCGACTGACGGCGGCGATACGGGGTCGGGACACAAGAGCATGAAGATACTCATCGCGGCGGAGGCCAACACGTGCAAAAATTATTCCGACGCCATGTCCGGCGTCGGCGCGGAATCCGTCGTCTCGCTCGTTGAAACGGATTTTTCGGATTACGACGCGCTCCTCCTTCCCGGGGGCGTCGACGTGGACCCGTCGCGCTTCGGCCAGGAGAACAGGGGTTCCGAGGAAATCGACGCTCTGCTCGACAAAGCCCAGTTCGCGATGTTGGACGCGTTCGTCAAAGCGGGCAAGCCGGTGTTGGGAATTTGCCGGGGCCTTCAGGTGATAAACGTATTTTTCGGCGGCGATTTGATCCAAGATCTGCCCAACGCGAACGAGGTACACCGAAGCCTCGACTTCGACGGCGACCGCGTTCATCTGTCCTCGGCAAGCTCAGGCACGTTCCTTCACAAGTTGTACGGCGCGGAGTTTTACGTCAATTCGTCGCACCATCAGGCCCTGGGGGGGATGGGTAAGGGTATGACCGCGATCCAGCGCGCGCCCGACGGAGTCGTCGAGTGCGCCGCGCACAACGCCCTGCCCGTCGTCGGGGTGCAGTGGCACCCGGAGCGCATGTGTTTCGCCCACCGCCGGCATGATACCGTAGACGGCGAGATTCTGTTCCGCTGGGTTTCCGATAAATTTTTCAAAAACCGCGCGATAGCAGGGTAGCTCTAGAATACGGAAACGACGAGTTCATCAAACGAACCCTGTACGGTGAACGCGCGGCGGCGCATCGGGTAGTCGGCCGCTCATTAATTGAGCGGCCGACCTTTCACACCACCGTACGTTCGTCCACCTTTGAGACACGAACTCGAATAGCAATGTGAGATTGGCTTCTGTTCCGCTGCACGCATACGCTCAATGTACTCAGGCTTGAATCGACGTTCCCCTGTGGTGAGGTCGATTTTCCCGATGATTTTGCGTTTGCCGAAGACTTTGCTGCCTTCCCGCCATGATTCGCATTCATAAAGGTACGTGTGACCTTTTACTGTATTTTCAACGATATAACTATATCTTGCGGCGGCGGACAGCGACAGTTCGAGGTCGTCTATTCTTACCGTGCTGTTCCTGTGTTATGGCCGTCGTTTTTCGGTCCGTCCGGCACGATGTCCATGATGTCGCCGATGTTGCACTCCAACGCTTTGCAGATTCTTTGGAGAACGTCGGTCGTGACGTTATCGCCCCGGTTGAACTTGCTGATGGTATAGGTACTGACGCCTGCCAGAGTGACCAAATCTTTTTTCTTCAAGTCTTTGTCAAGTAGCAAATGCCATAATTTTTTGTAGCTTATCATCGCTTCACGCCTCGTTTCTTCATTCATGCCTTGGGGACGTATACCAGCGAATCATTATATATTGTGAAGGATTGAAATATCAATAATAAATAGATCGATTACAAAATTTTATCGAATTTAGCAAAACAAACCTTTGTCATTGCTTGCCGCTGGCGTAGTCGGCGTTGAGCACGCCGGCGGCGTCGAACGTGAGGGCTCCGTTTCGTCGGTATGTGTTTTCATACCAATAAATTCGTTTTTTTTAGTTATCTATTCCTAATGTATTCCGAACTTTTTTTCCTTATACTCGCTTCTCGAACACTGGGAGCATTGTCACGCAGCCGTTATATCGCGGCAAATTCATACAGGAGGCGATTTTTGTGGGTTATCCCAAAGGGAATCTGGTCAGTCGCGCAGTGGTGAAGCCGGGCATTTACACCGTCATTCCCCCGGAGGGGAGGGTCCTCAACGTACTGCCGCACTTCGAGGGTTTTTCCACAACCATCCTCGCGTCGCCCAAATACGGCGCCAGCTTCGTCTTCTACGTTTCCAGCGCGGCGCCGGAGGCCAAAACCGTCAAGACATGGTGCAAGGATGAGGGAGTCGAAAGCTTCGTCTATTTTATGGACGAGGAAAACCCCGGGGAGGGAAAACTCACGGTTCGCATCGGCGACGAGGAAAAGGTTCTCTCCCAGGGCGGCTACGCCTACGCTCCGGCGGGGGTCGGCATGGACCTTCTCAACGCGTCTCGAAGCGCGGCGCGTATTTTGCTCTACAAACAGCGTTACCTTCCCCTCTTCGGTTACGAGGCGCGCGTCGTTTGGGGCAACGTCAACGACATTCAGGAGAGAATTTACGACGACATGGAGAACGTTTTCATCCAGGATCTTCTGCCCATGGACCTGGGCTTCGACATGAATTTCCATATTTTGAGCTTCGAGCCGGCGGGGAGTCATCCCTTTATCGAGACCCACGTGCAGGAACACGGGGCGTACATTCTTTCCGGCCAGGGGGTTTACATGCTGGACGAGGACTACGTCCAGGTTCAGAAAGAGGACTTCATCTGGTTCGGGCCCTTCGCCAAGCAGGCGGTCTACGCGACGGGGCGCGAACGGCTGAGCTACATCTACTCCAAGGACTTCAACAGAGACGTGGAACTTTAAAGCAGGGGGATGGGGAATATGGGAAAAATTCGCGTGGGCATCATCGGCGGCGGCATATCGGGAACGGCCCTGGGTTATCACTTGAGCCTCTACGACAACGCGGAAATCGTTTTGTTCGAGAAAAACGCCATCGGCTGCGGGACGACGGCCAAATCCGCCGGCACGGTCTGCCTCTTCGACGACTCGCTGCGCAACCGATATTGGGATGTGCGCCTCTACGGCTTCGAGTCGTACCTCAAGATGGAGCGGGAGGAAAAGGGTTCCGCCGGGTTCGATAAAACCGGGACGCTGGTGATCGCGACCTCTGAATCCGTCGAGAAGACCATCAGGACGGGCATCGCCCTGACGCGAGCCGCGGGGTACGAGGGCGCCTACATCACGGACAAAGCCCGCATAAAGGAGATATTGCCCCTCATCGACGTCGAAAACATTTTGGGCGCGGGGTACACGCAAGACGACGGCTATTTCGACGGCACCATGATCTCCAACACCTACGCCCGCAAAATGCAGAAAAACGGCGCGGCCGTCCGCACCATGACGCAGGTTGTCGAGATCGTCGTGACGGGAAACAAGGCAACGGGGGTGAAAACCTCCGACGGGACGTCGCACGCGTTCGATTACGTCGTGGACTGCACCGGTCCCTGGAGCGGGTTTACGGGAAAAATGGCGGGCCTGGACGTGCCCATCTGGCACACCAAGGCGGAGGCCTTCTTTCTCAGCCCTCCGGGGAAAAAGTTGGGCTACGTTTTCCCGGTGCTCAAGTATCCGGCGTTTTACGCCCTGCGGGCCGGCGATAACGTCTTCATCTGCAAATCCCACCTCTCGATGGATCTGAGCAACCCGATGCACGCGGGACAGTGGGACCCGGACAAACTCCCCTCCACGGGCGGCACGGACGACTATTTCATCGAATTCCTCTTCGAGCAGATGAAGGCCTCCGTCCCCGGTCTGGTGGAGAGCGGGCTGGTTTCCTCCTGGCTGTCTTATAGAGCCGAGCCGAAAGATTTCCTTCCCTTGCTGGGAAAAACCTCTGTCGAGGGCTACATTCTGGCCACGGGCTACGGCGGCAACGGCATTATCGAAGCGCCCGCGGCGAGCCGCGACTTGGCGAAACTCATCATGACGGGAGAGAGCACGCCGTTGTTGGAAGACTGGGCTTTCGAACGCCTCCTGAACTGAGAACGGTCGGACACGAAATGAACATTGCCGTCTGCATCAAACAGGTTCCCGTTTCCAACAACGTTTCCGTCGACCCCGTCACGCATGTGCTGGTGCGCGACAGCGCGGAGAACATGCTCAACCCGGCGGACGCGAACGCGCTGGAAGAGGCTGTTTCGCTGAAAGAGCGGTATGGGGGAAAGGTGGTTGCGTTCACGATGGGCCCGCCCGCCGCGGATAAAGCGCTGCGCACGGCCGCGGCGATGGGGGCGGACGAACTCGTCCTGATCACGGACAGAGTTTTCGCGGGCGCGGATACCCTGGCGACCGCGAAGGCCCTCGCCGAGAGCGTAAGGCGTTGCGGCGCGTTCGACTTGATCTTGACCGGCTCGGAATCCTCCGATGGGGCGACGGGGCAGGTCGGCCCCATGGTCGCGGAGTGTCTGACTCTGCCCCACCTCACGGAGGTGAGGAGCGTCGAGGCCCTGGAGGCGGGTTGCCTCCGGGGCGTGAAAAAATTCAAAAACAGCGGAGCGCGGGTTAGCGTGCGGCTGCCGGCCGTGCTGACCCTCTCCTATGGCTGCAACGACCCGAGGCTGCCGACGTTTTCCTCTCAGATAGCCGCGAAGAAAAAAACCGTCATTGTACACACGAACGAAGACCTGGCGCTCCCCGAAGACGCGGTGGGGCTTTCGGGCTCGCCCACGGAGGTCGTCGACAGCTTCGAGCCCGAAAAGAAAAAGAACGCGGCGTTTCTCTCGGGCAGCTCGGCCGAAATCGCGGAAAAAATCCTGACCCTGATTCAAGAAAAAAAAGGAACGGGAAAAAAAGGAGCGGACAATGGATAGGGGAAGCAGAGGAATATGCGTCTTCGCCGACAACGCCGACGGCAGGATAGAGCCTGTTGTCGGCGAACTTCTCACGGCCGCCCATCGCATCGGGGAGATAACGAAAGAACCCGTTCAGGCGCTTCTTATTGCGGAGGACTGCGCGGGGCTCGTCGAGGAACTTGAGGACATGGCGTTCCATCAAATTTACGCCGTGGAGACCCGGGGCGTTTCGGCTTTCGGCGACGACTCCCGAAGCGCCGTGGCCGCGGAGATGCTGCGGCGCGTCGCGCCCAGCTGCGTCCTCATTCCCGCCAACGACGCGGGGCGCTCTCTTTTCCCCCGGGTGGCGGTGAAATTGAACGCCGGCCTGACCGCGGACTGCACGGAGCTGGTGGTGGCGCGGCGGGGAAACGGAGAATATTTTATCAAACAAAACAAACCCTCCTTCGGCGACAACGTGATGGTCAGCATTGTCCACAAAGCGGGACGCCTTCCTCAGATGATGACCATCCGGGAGGGAGTCTATGAAACCTATCAGGGAAATTCCCCTCAAGGGGGGGAGAAACCCGAGGTGCGAGTTTTCCAGGATATTCTCGCGCCGGAGTCCGCCGTTTCCCTGTTGGAAACACTGCCCTTCCAGGGAAGCGACGACATGCTCTCCTCGGACGTGGTAGTGGTCGCCGGCCGAGGCGTCGAAAAAACCGGAAAAATCGGGGGAAAAAGCGCCTTGGAGGCCATGGGAGAGTTCGCTCGGAAGATCGGCGGCGCGCTGGGCGGAACGAGACCGCTGGCGGACAGCGGCCTCATCCCTTTCGAAAACCAGATCGGGCAGACCGGACGCGTCATCAGGCCGGAGATCTGCCTGTCCTTCGGGGTTTCGGGCGCGATACAGCACACGGACGGAATCAAGGACGCCAAACTTTTCATCGCGGTGAACAACGACCGGAACGCGCCGATTTTCAACGTGGCCGACTACGGCGTGGTCGCGGACATGGAAGAAATTTTGCGGGCGCTTATGGAGCGCATGGAGCGCGCCGGATAAAAATCAAATAAAAGCAGGGGGGAATGGTTTGCATGTCTTTACCTAAAAGTTTTTCTCCGTTCGCCATCAAGGAGAAGTTGGAAGAAACGGGGTTGAAGGGCAAGAATTTCAAGTTTTTGACGGATTATTCCCGCCGGCAGCTTCAGAGCCTTTTCGAGGCCGGCGAAATGCTGGAGCCCTTCTGGCGGTCCAAACTCGAACTGATGAACGGCAAAGTTTTAGCCACGCTTTTCTTTCAGCCCAGCACACGCACTCGTTTCAGCACGGAGGTCGCCATGATCCGTCTGGGCGGATCGGTTTTGTCCGAGTCCAACCCGACGACGAGTTCTTCCACCGCCAAGGGAGAATCGCTCTCCGACTACCTGCGCACCGTTTCCAACTACGCGGACGTCATCGCCCTGCGCCACCCCAACGACGAGGAGGTCTTCGCCTCTTTGGCGGGGGCGCGCGTCCCCGTCATCAGCGGGGGCTGGGGGAACGTGACGCATCCCACCCAGGGCCTTCTGGACGTCTACACCATCTATCGCGCCCTGGGCCGCTTCGAGGGCATCAAGGTCATGATCGCCTCCTCCGACCTCTCCCGCGCGCGCAGCGGGCACTCCTTCGCCCTGGGTCTGGCGGCGATGGGGGCCGAGCTGCTTTACGTCGGGACCAGCGAGAACGCCATTCCCCAGACCATTCTGGACAAGCTCAAGGCGGCCGATGCGAAGGTGACCGTGCGCAACGATCCGACCCACGAGGAGTTTCTGGATTCTCTGGCCGAGGCAGACGCCTGTTACCTTCCGGGCTGCAGCGTCCCCAAGGACGACCCGGCGGCCCGGGCGGCGTTTTTGGATAAAATAAAGCCGTTTTACATCACGCTGGAGGCATTGGAAAAAGTCAAGAAGAAAACGGGCAAAGTGGTCGGCGTCATGCACTCGCTGCCCCGCAACGACGTGGAATTCGACTATGCCATCGACGACAGCGAGTTCCAGCTCTATTTCCAGCAGATGGCTTTCAGCGTTCCCATCCGCATGGCCTTGATCGCCGGCATGGTGGGGATATAACGGCCGTCGGGCTCGGGGACATGGCCATGAAAAATCTGGCGCTTATCGCCATCGGGGGAAATTCGCTGATAAAAGACGAACTCCACAAGGACGTGGCGTCGCAGTACGAGGCCATCTGCGAAACGGCCGTTCACATCGCCGACATTATCGAAAACGGCTACAACGTGGTGATCACGCACGGCAACGGACCTCAGGTCGGATTTCTCCTGCGCCGCTCGGAGATCGCTCAGGCCGTCGAGGGGTTGCACCCGATTCCGTTGGTCAGTTGCGGAGCGGACAGTCAGGGAGCCCTCGGCTACCAGATCCAGCAGGCGATGGACAACGAATTTCGCAAACGCCGCATGGACAAAATCGCGGTAAGCCTCGTCACCCAAGTGGTCGTCGACCGAAACGACCCGGCCTTCGAGAAACCCGCGAAGCCGATCGGGTCCTTCTACGGCGACGACGTCGTTCAGACCATGAGGACGGCTCACCCGGACTGGGTTATGGTCAACGACTCCGGCCGGGGCTGGCGCAGGGTGGTCGCCTCCCCCGAGCCCCAAGAGATCTTGGAGACAAGGGTCGTTCAGCATCTTATGGAGAAAGAATACTGCGTCGTGGCGGCGGGCGGCGGCGGCATTCCCGTATTTCGCGACGAGAAGGGGTTCATCAAAGGAGTGGACGCCGTCGTGGACAAAGATTTCGCCAGCGGCCTCTTGGCGTCCAGCATCGGGGCCGATACGCTCATCATCTCCACGGGAGTGCCCAAGGTCTACGTGGACTATGGGAAGCCCTCTCAAAAACCGCTGGACCAGGTGACGGCGGCGGAGTTGAAACGTTACGCCGCCGAAGGACAGTTTGCCCCGGGCAGCATGCTCCCCAAAATCGAGGCGGTCATCCGGTTCATGGAGCGAGGCGGGCGCAAGGCCCTCATCACAAACCCCGAATCTCTGCGCGACGCCGTGCTGGGGAAAAACGGAACGCATGTCGTTTCAGGGCGCGCGAACGCTATATAAACGCGGATCACATAGCCCCCAGGTCATGGTATATAATTATAGAACTCTATGTGATCGAGGTGGACGATTTGAAACGAGCTTTATTTTTTGCTGTCGTATTTTTGCTGATGTTGTCCCGCGGCTCCGCCGCCGCCGAGGTAGTCAACCTCGATAGATATCTGGAGATGGTCAAGGGAGGAAACTACGCCCTGCAGTCCGGCGTGCGTGCGGTAGAAGCGGCCTATTACGGGGTGCTGGCCTCCGTGTCCTCCCAACGCCCTAGCGTGGCGCTTTCCGGGTCGGTCTCCTACGCCACCGATCAGCAGGCGAACGACGAGCACAACAGAAACGCCCTGGTCTACAATACCTCCCTGTCGCTCACGCACCGCATCGACATCTCGGGGACCTACACTCTGGACGAACGGCAGCAGATCCTTTCCTACGAAAGCCAGCGCGCCAACTTCGACGGCAACGTCAACACTCTCGTCGCCACGGCCGAGGAGAACTACTGGTCCGCCGTGCTGGCGCGGGAGAACATCGCCCTTCAAAAGGACGTTTTGCGCCAGCGCCAGGAAAACAACCGCGTGACCGAGGAAAAATACAAACAGCAATTGGTTCCCAAGCTGGATCTCATTCGCTCGGAAGCTCAGGTCGTCGCGGCCGAAAGCTTGGTGACGGAGGCGGAGGCGCTCTACCGCAACCTCTTGGCGGCAATGGAAAACTTGACGGGGGGCGTCGAGGTCGTTCCGGTGGAGGAGCCTCTGTTCGTTCCCACCTTCGACGTGTCCGCCAGCCTCGAAAAAGCGCTCCTCTTTCGTCCCGACGTCCGCGCCGCCCGCCTGGCCCTGGAGCGGAGCAAAGTTCTGAAAAAACTGACGGCGAAGGGCATGTCCCCCACGTTGACGGGCGCTATCCGCTGGACCCCCTGGGCGGACCCATGGAACTCCTCTACCCCTCAGGACGGGGAGCTGGGCGCGTCCCTCACTTTGAACATTCCCCTCGTCGACGGCAACGCGACCAAGTACGGGGTGCTGAACACGGACAGGCTGGTGCAAGCGGCGGAGGCCTCCCTGCGCTCCGTGGAAAACTCGACGAACGTGGACCTCAAGGTCGCGCGCAACAACTGGGAAAAAGCCGCGGCCTTGGAGCAGGACAAAAAACGTCAGGTGGAGCGCTCCGACGAGGAATTGCGCATCACGGAGCTGATGTACAACGAAGGGATGGGCGCTCAGATCGACCTGATCAACGCCCAGACGGAAAACCAGCGGGTGCGTACGGACTACCTGAACGCGATCCAGGGAATGTACGTGGCGCTCGTGGACCTTCGCAAGGCCGTGGGCGATTATTCTCCCGACGAGAACGGAAGTTGGAAAGACGCGGTCGTCAAGTACGGCAAAGGGACGGCCGTGAAGAACGAGTTCGAAAAGCGAGAATTGAGAGACCAGAAAAACAACTCTGTAGAGAAAAACAAGTCGATACAAAAGGGGTCGCCCCAAAAAAAGAAAAAGTAAAACGCAAGCGAGGAAGAGAATTGACGAATTTTCTTCCTCATTTTTTTCCTCGCTTTCTCTCCATTGTCTCTCTCGCGTCATGTGCTATAGTGTTCACGCTTGAAACGACGATGAAAAAAATGGAAAAAATGAAAGAAAAAGGGGGCCGTAGATTAGACCATACCTGTTGGATGCGAGATCGAAGCGCGGTTCGAGCCTTCCGCCTTCCGTTTTTTGTTCAGGTATGACTAGGGCAAACAGAGAAAATTTTTATGTGCGGTGGAGGTGTCGTCAGTGAAAAAGTTTTTTATGATGCGTGTCGTCGTATTTGCGTTTTTTGCGTTTGCGGTTTCGAACGCCGCCGATGTGGCTTACGCGGAGCCGGAGCGTTACGATTTTCCGGTGTTCGGCCCAAAAGAGGAACCCGTCAAGTTGATGTTTCCCAAGATGCCTACGCTTTCCGCGGAGCAGGACGCCCGCAAAAGAAACGAAGCGAAACGGAAAAGCATCGCCGCCCTGTTGCGGCAATACAATAAAAAGTTGAACGACGCGAAAGCCTACGATTACGCGTTGTTCATCATGCAGGCGAGTGAAAAATTCGGGCAGGATCCCTTCGTCATCACGGCGATGGTGGTCAACGAGTCCTCCGCCAAACACGACGCGGTGTCGCGGGGCGGGGACTACGGCTTGATGCAGGTGCGCTGGCGCGTCCATCAAAAAAAGATCAAGAAGAAGTACCCTCATATCGAAAACGCCAAAGACATATTGAACCCCAAAGACAACGTGTTGGTGGGGACGGAAATTTTTTCCACCTACCACGCGACGGCGAACCAGGACGTAAAAGACGCCGTGATGTACTACAGCGCCGGAAACAAACGGTTGGTGGAGAAGGTTTTCGCCGTTCTCTCCAGGCTGGAAAAATCTTACCTCGAACATTTGAAAAACGGTTAAACGTCTATGATCAGCGCCTCCGGGGAGCCTTGGACGGGGTCGCTGAGAGCGGGCTCCGCTCTCCTGAACTTGAACGTTACGGCTTTTGTCGTGAGCTTGAGTGTTGTGAACTTGAATGAGGAGGAATGCGATGAAGGACTTCGGAGAGCATCACCTGTGTCTGAAAAAGCGAAAGAAATCGGAATTTTTTACGAAAATCCCCTGCGTCCTGCGCCGCCTCACCATGGAGGACAAGGATGAGGCCTTGGCCCTCCACCGCGCCATGGCGGCGAGCGCAACCCCGGATATTTTCGTGCCGGGCACGGACGAGGATTTTTTGCATATCCTCGAGGGCGGCGGGGCGGTGTTGGGCGTGCAGGAGGGAAGGCGCATCGTGTGTATGCGGACCGTGCTTTTTCAGACCCACGACGACGAGATCCTGCGCGAGGACATGGGGCTTCTGCCGGACCAGATGACCCGGATGGCTTTCATGGACTACTGCGTCGTTCACCGGGACTATCGAGGCAACAACCTTCAATTTCTGACGTATTATTACATGGAGGACCTTTTGTGGGAGGACTTCGACTACCTTTACACCACGGTCTCGCCGCGAAACGTTTTCAGCTTGCGCAACGTCATGGACTGCGGTTTCTACGCTTTTCAGCTCAAGGAGCGTTATGGGGGGCACATGCGCTATCTTTTGCGCAAAGACTTGAAGCACAGCCCCTCCATCCGCATGAAGCGCCACGCGAGCGCCCCGCTGCGCGATTATCCCGCCCAGCAAAGCCTCATGGAGGGAGGCAAAGTGGGTTATCGTCTGGCGCGTCACATATCCGGAATATGGATGCTGTTCGGCACCCTCGTCAAGTAGGCAAACCATTTGTACGCCCCATAAAGCAATCGTTTTTTGTACCTACGCGCATCGCCCCCAGAACTACTCATTTTGCCGTTTGAGGTGTATTATGCGATTTTTTTACGCATCATCATATTCTAAAAATTGCGAAGGGGCGAGTCGAATGGAAAAAAGAGAATGTATTGCGATGGTTCTTGCCAACGGCGGTACGGCGCCCGACTCGTCGACAAATTGCTTGGCGAAGCCGGCGATGTTTTACGGAGGCAGTCACAGGATCATCGACTTTACGTTGAACAACTGCAGTCAGTCGGGGATAGACGTCGTCGGAATCCTCCCCTTGGGCTCCAGCGGAGGGCTCGGCTCTTACATCGGAAGCGGCCGGGCGTGGAACGCCTCCGGGGGGAGCGGAGGCGTTTTCATGCTTCCCTCCGAAAAGAACGAAGAAGATTATCGTAACGCCGCCGACGCGGTTTACCGGAATATCGATTTCATCGAAGAATTTTCCCCGGAATACGTCTGCATCCTTTCCGGCGACCATATCTATAAAATGGATTACGCGAAAATGCTCGACGTTCACAAAAAAAACAGTTCCGACGCCACCATCGCCGCCGCCCCTGTCTTTTTCTCGGGGGACCGCCGCCGCGAGATCATCGACGTCGACGAAAAGGGGAGGATTCTCGATTTTGAGGAAAGGCCCCCAAAGGCGGGAAGCGACCTGGCGTCGATGGGCATTTATATTTTCAATTGGGACGTGCTGCGAAAATATCTGATTGCGGGCGGCAAACGCGGGGAATCCCCACAAGATTTTGGCAAGGACATCGTCCCCGCCATGCTTTGCGCCCGTGAAAAACTCTACGCGTATCGGTTCGAAGGGTATTGGCGCGACGTGGGGACGGTGGAAAGCCTGTGGGAATCCAACATGGACCTCCTGCGAGACCCCCCTAAATTCACATTGGAGGAGGAAGGCAAAGAAGTTTTCACCTCCTTCTGTAGCCAGCTGTCCTATTTCACCGAAGAAACGGGCACGATCGATCGGAGCATCCTCTCCGGCCTGCACGTCATTCTCGGGAGAGTGGAGCGTTCCGTTCTCTCCGACTCGGTGGTGGTCGAAGAGGGGGCGGAGGTCGTCGACTCGGTTCTCATGCCCAACGTGTACGTGGGGAAAAACGCGAAAATTCGCAAAGCGATCGTGGGGCCTAACGTCAAAATCATGAACGACGTGGAAATCGGCACGGAAAACGGAATTGCCGACTTCGTGTCCGACCGGCTCTGCGCGAACGGCGTTTCGTTGATCGCCCCCGGAACGTATATCGCCGAGAAGATAAAGCTTCAAAAAAATTCGTATATCGAAAATAGCGTTTTTGCCGGCGAGTTCGATTCTTAAAACAACGGGATCCGGTATAATGTTTAAAATGTCGAAAATGTCAAAAAACGTATAGGAGGCGAATAAAATACAGGGGGGAACGTAAGTGCCGTGTTTTTACAGTAGCACGCCCGCGATTTCGAGCGACCCGACTTGCCTAGAGAGACCCCATGTCCGTAATCTGCTGGAAAAGGCCTCACGGAGCCCTCTCGTTATGGTCGTCGCCGGGGCGGGTTACGGAAAAACGGAAGCGGTGTACTCGTTTTTGAAGGGATACGACGCCACCACGGCGTGGATACAGCTTTCCAAGCGAGATAACCTGGGATCGAGATTTTGGGAAAACTACACGCACACCATCGCTTTATATAACGAAAAACTCGCGGCGAAACTGTCGGAGGCCGGGTTCCCCGAGACGGAAAGTCAGTTCGACAGATATCTGGCGATACCCGAAGAGGAAATCGTGCCCGGCAAGAAATATGTTTTTGTGTTCGACGATTTTCACTTGATAGAGGATCGATCCGTCTTGCGCTTTGTGGAGCGGTCCGTCAACATCCCTTTCCCGAATATCACCACCATACTGATTTCGCGAAGCGAACCCGCCATCAACACCATCGGCCTGTTGTCGAAGGGCCTGTGCGCCCACGTCGACGAAGAGGATCTGCGTTTTTCCGAGGAGGAAATACGGAGCTACTTTCAGATGAGGGACATAAACCCGTCTCCGCAAACCGTGTCCGACGTCTACAACAGGACGGAGGGCTGGGCGTTCGCCGTGAGCCTGGCGGGATTGTCCTTGAAAAAAAAACCGACGCGCGACGGACACGCGACCTCCGCGATGAAGCTGAATATCTTCGAATCGATCGGGAGCGAAATATTTTCCGGCATATCGGGCGACCTGCAGAGTTTTTTAGTCAAATTATCGCTGGTCGACCATTTGTCTTTGGATTTCGTAAAAGAACTGTCCCCCGATAAAAACTTCATGGCGGAGGTGACGAAAGCCTGCTCGTTTATCCGATACGACGCCTATTTGAACGAATATCGGATCCACCATTTGTTCCTGGATTACTTGAGTCAACGGCAGTCTGCGCTCACGGACGACGAAAAACGCGACGTCTACATCAAGGCCGCTCGCTGGTGCGTCGACAACAACTACAAGATGGACGCCATAAGTTATTGCGAAAAGGCCGGAGACTACGAGAAGATCATCGAGATCGTCTATACGCTCGAACAAATGCTGCCGAGCAAGACGGCTTTGTTCCTCCTGGCGCTCTTCGAGAAAATCCCCAAGGAGGTCTACGAAAAAAGCGATACGCTTTGCCTCTTGTACACAAGGTTGCTGACGACTTTGGGCAGGTTCGACGAGGCCATTTTCGAATTGAAAGCGATCATAGAAAAATTCGAGGCGCTGCCCCAAACTCCATTTTCCTGCCGGATTCTCTTTGGCGCGTATAACAACCTGGGGTTCGCGCATTATTGCAACTGCATGCACGCGCACGATTACGACTTTTGGCGTTATCTCAAAAAAAGCGGCGGCTATTATCCTCTGAGCGGGCACAAAGTGAAGGGCCCCATAACAAATTTAGGCGTCGGCTCGTACGTTTGCCGAATCGGCAGCCCCGAAAAAGGCCACCTCGAAAAATTTATCGAGGCCATCGCCGCGTCCGTTCCCTACGTCTCCACCACAATGAGCGGGTGCACGTACGGCCTGGACGACCTCGCCAGAGCCGAGGCCGCTTA
The DNA here is from genome assembly GCA_031274425.1 of Synergistaceae bacterium. Classification (GTDB taxonomy): domain Bacteria; phylum Synergistota; class Synergistia; order Synergistales; family Aminobacteriaceae; genus JAISLU01. Next base: position 20,319 of record JAISQE010000185.1, read on the forward strand.
TTTCAAAAGCGACATGGAATCTTGCGAAAAGTTCGCCTGGCAGTCTTTGTACAAAGCCCGCGAAAAAAGACAGCACGAGGTCGAGAACCGAGCGCTTTTCTTTTTGATGCGGGTCGCTCTGGCCGCGGGTAATTACTCCCAAATTCGAGAATTGACCGAACAATTGAAATGGCAGCTCGACAAAGCGGACTACATCAACCGCTACACCCTCTACGACATCGTGACGGGCTGGTATTACATCGCCATCGGCCAGACCGCTCGGGCTCCCAATTGGCTGAAAAACGACTTCGACAAAAGCAACATCAATTTTCTCGTGCACGGCATGGAAAATATCGTGAAAGCCAAATACTACCTGGCTGAAAAAAGATACCCGGCGCTGCTGGCGTTCTTGAAAAGCCAGGAAAACGAGTACGGACTGGGAGCTTTCTTGTTCGGTAAGATAGGAATGAAGGTGCTGGAGGCGATATGCCAATACCGCCTCCAGAAAAAAGAAGAAGCGATGAAAGCCCTCCAGACCGCGTACGCCCTCGCGCGCCCCAATGCTTTGGATATGCCCTTCATCGAACAGGGAAACGACATGCGCACGCTCGCCGGATCGGCCATGAAAAACAAAAACTGCGCCATTCCCAGGCAGTGGCTGGAAAAGATCCATAAAAAAGCGGCGACATACGCCAAAAAACTCGCTTATGTCGCCTTGGAATATAAATTGGAATACAAAAACGACAACCAAAAATCTTTGTCCGCAACGGCTACAGGCGCTCCTTAAACCATTTTACGATCTCCTGAATTCGGGCCAAGCGGGGTTTGGGGCGTCCTCCGCGGCTGAGTTCGTGATTTTCGCCCTTGAAGACGCAAATCCTGCTCTCCACGCCGTTGCGCTTCAACGCCGTGAACATTTGGAGCCCTTGAGAAACCTCGCACCGATGGTCCTCGTCGGAGTGGATGATGAGCGTGGGGGTCCGGATCTGATCGGCGTATTTCAGGGGAGAATGCCGCCACAGTTTGTCCACGTCGCTCCAGATGTCGGCGCCTTGCTGGTCTGGCACAAAGAAGTAGCCGATATCCGAGATGCCTGCCATCGAGACCCAATTACAGATGCCGCGCTGCGCCGCCGCCGCCCGGAAGCGGTCCGTGTGCCCGATGATCCAGTTCGTCATGAATCCGCCGTAAGAGCCGCCCGTCACGCCCATCCTGTCCTTGTCGATGAAGGGCAGGGTCTCGATCGCCCAGTCCACAAAGAGCATCAAGTCGTCGTAGTCGATCGTGCCGTACTTGCCTCGGATGTCGTCAAACTCGTTGCCCTTGCCGTCGCTGCCCCGAGGGTTGCAGAACAGAACGGCGAAGCCCGCCGACGCCCAGCACTGCATTTCGTGGACGAACACGTCGCCGAAAGTCATCTTGGGGCCGCCGTGAACGTGGAGCAGGGTCGGGTACTTCCTGCCGATTTCGAAGCCGATGGGGCGCATGTACCAACAATCCAGGCCCCAGGAGGTCCCGTTTTCGAGATGAACGTACTCGGGGACGCTGAGATCGCATTCGGCCAGGGCCGAACGGTTGAAGTCGGTCAGGCGTCGTTCTCTCGGGGCGCCCGCGGGGCCCTCTTCCACCAGATAAAGCTCCTGGGGGAAGAACCCTTCGAGACCGATCACCGCAGCGCGTCCATGGGACACGTCGTAGTCGTCTATGCTGCGAAGCTCGGTTGTGACCTGTTCTATCTTCCCTCGAACGTCCAGCGTATGCAGGTGGGACTGATAGTCGTCTGTGGAGACGAACCACGCTTTGGGGGAATCCGGAGAACGCGAATCCACCCAGAACGCCAGGTTCATGTCGGACAACCCGTAGCGGCAGTCGCAGATGACGGAGTTGCGCAGTCCGCGGTCCAGCTCGGGCGTCAGGCAAAGGGTTTTGCCATCCCTCGAAAGGTAAAAACGGGCGTTTTCGTTTATGCCGTACCGCTTCATCTCCGTTCCCGTCGTCAAGATCCCGTCGCCGAAGGCGTCGGCGCAGGACCAAGCGAAGGTTTTCTGCGGCAGGAGCGTCGCCGCCGCGCCGTTCGTCACGTCGAACTCCCACACGCCGCTGGTCTCCGGCATCACGTCCGTGTAGACCGTTCCGACCGCCAAGGCGCGTTTGCGGTCGGGAGAAAGCCGGACTTGCCCGACGTTCATGTCGTCGGGCGAAAGGCGGGAGAGCGTCGCCGTCGACACGGTATAAGAGGAAAGCGTCGTGCGCTTCCGCCCCGTGAATCCCTTGCCGTTGGAGCAGAACGGCACCTGAGTGAAAATCATGTAGTCGGCGTCCTCGAAGCGCGGTTCCTCGGGTTCGCTCACGGTTTTCAACAACAGCCGGTCGTCGGAGAGCGCCCAGATCGCCGTCACCGGTTCGGGAACGACGGCCCAAGCCGCGGCCTCGCCCCCCTTGATGCCGATGGAGTAGAGGGTCGCCTTTTTTTTCTTGTCTTCGTCCCGCTCTTTTGCTTTTTCTTTCGCCAACGGAGGCCGTTCGCTGACGAAAAAGATCTTCGTCCCGTCGACGCTCCAGCAGAAAGTTTTTTCGAGTCCGGACGACGTCAACTGCATGGGCATTCCCGCCTCGTCGGCGAGGTCGTAAATCCAGATGTTGGAAATGTAACGATTCTCCTCGAGAGCCGCTTGGTGGACGGCGAAGGCGATCTTCGACCCGTCGGGAGAAAAACGCGGCGAGGACAAAAAGCGATACTTCAATATATCGTGAGGTTCGATACGTCTGCTCATTGCGATGCACCTCCTGAATAAGCGCCCGCGGTGACGGCGCAAAGGGCGATGGAGTTGAACTTTTCCTCGGCGGTGGACCCCCGCGACGTGACGACGATGGGGATCTTCGCGCCCACCACGATGCCGGCCATTCGAGCGCCCGCGCTGATCGTCAGGCTTTTGCCCAACAGGTTGCCCGCCGTCATGTTCGGAACGACCAGCACGTCGAAATCTCCGCAGTGGGGGTTCTTGTAGCCTTTGAGTTCCGCTATCTCCGCCCTCATCGCGACGTCGTAGGAAATGGGCCCCACCACGACGCAGCCCGAAAGCCCGCCGGCCCCCGCTTCTCCCCGCGCGTTCGCCTCCGCGAGTTCGTGGGCGTCCACGGTTTCCCGCATTTTTTCGTTCAGCTTTTCGACGGCGCAAAGCACGGCGACTTTGGGGTTCTTATAGCCCATCTTCCTGAAAATTTCCACGGCGTTGACGATGATGCCCTTTTTCATCTCCAGGTCCGGGTAGACGACCATGCCGCCATCCGTGACGGAGATCAACTTGCGTTCTCCCGGAATCTGAAAAAACGCCAGGTGGGACATGAGCCCCTTCGCGTCCGGGCGATCCAGATGGAGACCGTTTTTCCGGTCGACGACGGGCTTCAGCAGGTCTTTCGTGTCGATCTGCCCCTTGATCAAAAAGTCGGCTTTACCCTCGACGATGACCTCCACAGCGCGCCGAGCCGGGTTCTCTCCGGCGGGAACGTCAACGATCTCGCAGTCTCCGGCGTCGAACCCCAGAGACTCGATCGACGACAAGATCCTCGTCTTGTCTCCGGCCAGAAGAGGGAACGCGATCCCCTTCGCCTTGGCCTCGAACACCGCCTCCAGGACGTGTTCATCCTCAGCGCCCGCCACGATGCCGCGTCGTCGGGGAATGCTCCGCGCTTTCTCCACCAGCTCGTCGAAGTTTTTGTACTCCATTGACGCTTCTCCTTTCGCCGCGCAAAGCTCGATTCAATCGGCGTTTTTGCGCTCTCTCGTCACCCTCTCGTCTGTCCGTCGCCGTAGATGATGAACTTCGTGGAGGTCAACTGCTCCACCCCCATGGGACCCCGCGCGTGCAGCTTCTGGGTGCTGATGCCCATCTCCGCGCCGAACCCGAAGACGCCGCCGTCCGTGAATCGGGTCGACGCGTTGACGTAGACGGCCGCCGCGTCGATGCCGGAGAGAAACGTTTGAGCGTTGGCGTAGCTCTCCGTCACGATCGCCTCGCTGTGCTGGGTTCCGTAGCGATAGATGTGCTCCATCGCGGCCTCCAGGCTATCCACGACCTTGACGGCCAAAACGAGGTCGTAAAACTCCGTTTCCCAATCCTCCTCCTTCGCTGGTTTCGCGGAGGGGAAAAGCGAGAGCACGGTTTCATCCCCGCGCAATTCGACCCCTCGGTCCGCCAGGGCCTTCAATCCCACGGGGACGAATCGAGGCGCCGCGTCTTTGTGGATCAAGAGCGTCTCCATGGCGTTGCAGACCCCTGGGCGCTGACATTTGGCGTCCACGACGATCTTGACGGCCTTCTCGACGTCGGCCGACGCGTCGATGAAGGTGTGGCAGTTCCCGACCCCCGTCATGATGTAGGGAACGCGGGCGTTTTGCGTCACCGACTCCTTGAGCCGCGCGCCGCCGCGCGGAATCAGGACGTCCAGGTACGGAAGCTGCATCAGCCCGATGGACGCCTCCCGGTCCGGCGTCGCCAATAACTGGACGCTGCCGTCGGGGACGCCGTTTTCGCGCGCGACGTCGGACAAAATCGCGGCGATCGCTTTGTTCGAGCGCAGGGCTTCTTTTCCCCCGCGCAGAATCACCGCATTCCCGGACTTCAGGCAGAGCCCCGCCGCGTCCGCCGTGACGTTGGGGCGAGCCTCGTAAATGATCCCCACCACGCCGAGCGGCACCCGAACCTGCCCGATGCGAATGCCCTTCTCGCCGTTCCACATCCCCAAAACCTGACCCACGGGGTCGCGAAAAGCCGCGATCTCCTCGAGTCCCGTCGCCATCGCCTCCACCCTCGCGCTGTTGAGCGCCAGCCGGTCTAAAAGAGCGTTCGTCAGACCGGCGGCTCGCCCATCCTCCAGGTCGAGCCGGTTTTGCTCCAGCATCGGGGCCTCGTTCTTCCTCAGCGCCCCGGCCATCGCTCAAAGCGCGGCGTTCTTCACCTCCGTCGGCGTCGTCGCCAACAGCCGCGCCGCTTCCCTGGCCCGTCGCCCCATAGTCTCCAGATCGTCCTTCCAGGACATGTTCGTCTCGTCTCCTCTCCTGACCGATAGAATGCCTGACATCATCATATAACATCTCCTGTCCGATGTATATTGGCTTTGACGGGGCATAATTGACAATCGGGGGATGTGGTTATATCATACCCAAAAGTAATGGTTACGTCAGGCTTGAAATGGTGGTCCTGTTAACATGTGAAGTGATAGCTATCCTTGACAGGGATAGCTATTTTCATCAAATATCCTGAAATGTGACAAAGGAGGATTGGGTGTTGTCGCCAAAAGGAGTTCATTTTATTGTAGAGGCTTCAGGGTGCGGAGAAATTATAACCGACGTCGCCAAACTGCAGGATATCCTCGTAGAAGCAGCCAAGCAGGCGAATGCTCAGGTGTGGTCCGTTTCGTTCAATCGTTTCCCCCCAAACGGGGTCAGCGGCGTGGTGGTCATCAGCGAGTCGCACTTGTCGGTGCATACGTGGCCCGAGGAGAAGTATATGGCTCTCGACATCTATACCTGTGGCGCGAAGAGTATGCCGATCAAAGCCGTGGAATACGTTCTCCAGATGATAGACGCGAAGCGCAGCCATATCACGGAGATCACGAGAGGGCTCGACGACAACGACCAAATTTTTTATCACTCTTTCATCACGTGGGAAGAAATTCTCAAGAAAAATGGTACCTCTTGACGCTTAACGGCGACGAGGAGCTATCTACGATTTACGCTACGATAAAACAAGGGAGAAAGGGTGTAGATATTTTTAGGTGCGCCAGTAGCGAATAATATGGAGTTGATGTAACATTTCAACGCATTTCATAAGCACTCCTCCTCCGCCCTCCTCTCCTTACGTCATTATATCGCAAGTTCCCTCAGCCTATTTGAGCTGAGGGAACTTGCCGTCACTATAGGAACTGTGTAATAATAACTTGTCCAATTAGATTCCCTCGACTTTAGAGTATGACTACGTGAAATACGTAGTTGCCAGGTTAATCTTACAGGTCAGAAAGGCATGGCAAAGCAAGAGTTCCATTTTTGGAACCTGGAATTTGACAGAGAAAATAT
>JAISQE010000182.1 GCA_031274425.1 Synergistaceae bacterium
CAGGTGGCTCAATCTCAACCGTGAGGGTGGCTCATTTTCGCCGTGACCGTGGCTCACACTCAACCGTACGCGTGGCTCTCATCCACCGGAACGGTGGCTCTCCGAGACCGTAGTATTCAGAGAGATGACATTGAATTAAAAGGTGATGGATGGGAATATGAAAGGATAACATCACAATTAAGCCGATTAGCGATTCTGGCTGAAAATTTATGGCAGAAAAAAGATCTGGAAGGCTGTCGCAAACTTTTCATGATTTTACAGGACATCGTGACGATGGTAAAGAACAGCAAAAACCTGCAAGCGCAATAGGACGGTAAATCAGCAATTGAACCTAACTAGCCATGATCTGCGATCACAACGAGTGCGTATGCCGGCGACGTTAGACAGCAGCGTCGGCAAAAATGGACAGTCGCGGCGGCAAGATTGGACAGTACGGGTGTAAACGTAAATCCCCGGGAAATTAAATGTGTATTAACCAGGTGCTTTGATTTTTAATGCATTTAATATTGATCTTTAGTACTCATGGATTATAGGGATTGAGAACCGCAATGGAAGTTATCCACATTTTCCTCGCGGATTTGGGCTGTGACCTCCCTATTGTCTATCCCTTCGATACCTGTTAAAATACGCCCCGATTTTGGAATATGTGGAGGCTGGGATAATGGCGACAAAGATGAGCGATAACGATGCAACAATGACGAGAAGCGGTTACGAACGCTTGAGTGCCGAGTTGATCGAACTAAGAACGGAACGAAGAGCGGAAATCGCGCGCCAGTTGGAGGAAGCGCGCTCTTTTGGAGACCTCAGCGAAAACGCGGAGTACGCTTCGGCCAAGGAAGAACAGTCCAAGCTCGAAGCGCGGATTCTCCAACTGGAAATGCAGTTGAGCAAAGCGCGCATTCTGGACGAGGAAAAACTGGACACGAGAAGGGTTTCTTTGGGTCTCACCGTTACGCTGAAGGAAATGACGTCGCCCGCGAAGCACTACACCTATACCATCGTCGGCTCGGAAGAAGCCGATCCCAAAACCCACAGCATCTCTCAAAAAAGTCCCGTAGGGCAGGCTATTTTAGGCAAGTCCGTGGGCGAGGAGGTCTACGTGAAAATCCCCAAAGGCGTACGCCATCTCAAAATCACCAAGATAGCCCTGGCCGATAAAGCCTGACAGATTCCAGCGAGAGGCTCCCGCTCATCGAACGACGCGGGAGCCTCGGATATTTTCGGAGCGTCTTTTTATCGGGGCAAATCCAGGGGGCGGTCGAAGGGGTCCACGTCCTTATATTCGCCGAAGGACGCGGGGGTGTTCGGGAACGCCAGGATGGACACGCTGAGGCTGATTTTGTCCTCGGCGTCGGACGTGCGCTCGTCGTGGTAGAGAAGTTCCCATTTCATGCAGTCGTTGATCCATTGGAGGGCGTAGTTGACCTCGTCCACCATGGATTCGTTCAAGTCATAGCTTCCCCTCAACGCCACGAAAAGCTCTCGCCCCAAGGGGAAGCGTATTTTCTGGTGCAGCTTTTCCGCTTCGCGGAAACTGTCCCAAAGCATGGGGGATTCGCCCCATACGCGCCGATGTTCGTAGCCCGACGCCAGCTCCAAGACGCCCAGCCTGTAGCGCAGCCCCAGCAGTCCCTCCGCGATTTCCTGATCGGAGTCGTTCTTGTCGTAAAACCAGACCCCGTAGCGGCTGTTCCAGAAAAACTCGGCCGCCTTGCCCAGCGGAAACTCGGCGTAGCTCTGAAGGGTCGCGCCGTAGCGCGTGACGGCGTCGTTGGTGAAATCGGGAGTCCTTTCCCGGTATTTGCCCCATGTGGCGCTCAGGCGCAAGTGAGAAAGCCGCAGAGCCGGCTCCTTCATCCAGGGCGTGAGCACGGTGAACTCCGGTTCCCGGTCCAGGCGACCCTTATACTCATGGAGCGAGTCCTTCCGGTCCTCCATATATTCGTCCCGGGACCAACGCAGGGCGGCCTGCCACCCATTGTTCTCGTAAAGGAACGAGGCGCGCGGGCGGTACATTTTTTCACGCCAGGCCTCGTCCCAGGAGTACTCGACCCCCACTCCGACGGAAAACCCGCTTCCGAGGCTTTGCTCGATTTCCGCCATCCACTCGAAGCCGATGCCGCTCCAATAGGTCATCCCCAGGCCGACGGACCCCGTGTCCCAGCCGAACGCCCCGCTGAGGCCCACGCCCGTCCCCCTCTCCTCGCTGTTCTGGATATAGGGGGTGAGGGAATATTGCATCGCCTTGCGGTCGATCTGAACGATGTAGTCCAAGGGGTAGGTGAAGATGAAGGTGTCTCCCAGGTAAAGCCGCGGTTTTTTAGCCACCACGCGCCGACCGGGGACAAAGATGATGCTCTTCGCCTCGATGCGGTAGTGGGGGTGATCCTGCGCGCAGGTGGTGACGGATACGTTCTTTCCCACCACGACGAGGGGCTCCGCGGAGCTGCCGCCCACAAGGCCTCGCTCCACCGCCAGGTCGTAAGGCAGGACCTGGATCTCCCCGGAGACGTAAAGCGTCCCCTCTCCCACGGGAAGGTTGCTGCGGGCCCCCGTCAAGACCCCCTCCTCCGTGCCCAGGTCGTACTCCAGTCCGTCGCCCGTGAGGGTTTTGCCCGCGCCCCGCAAAACCACTCTCTCGCCCGGAAGGGGCGAGGCCTTCACCTTTTGAGACACGGCGTCGTAGTCGATGCGCTCGGCCCGGATGGTCGTTCCCCCGTAGGTCAGGACGGCGCTTCCCTCGGCGCTGGCCTTGCCCGTCTTGTCGTCATAGCTGACGCGTTCCGCGTCCAACGTGACGTTTCGGGGTTCCTCGGCAAAAGCGCGAAGCGGAAAAAAGACGTTCATAGAAATGAAGACAGAAATGAAGATAAAAATGAAAACGGAAATGAAGATAAAGAACGAAATCCAAGAAAACGGGCCGGCCGCCGAGAGCCTCCCGGGAGAGCTTTCGCATTTTATGAACCCAGAACCTACTCCGGAGCCTTTCTCCACCTGATGACGCCTCCCTTGCCCAACAAAACGGTTCCAGACGCGTCGACGCTCGCCGCATCCGATTGCAAAATAAACTCGGCGTCGTAAATCGTCAAACCCCGAGGGAACAGGAACTCATTTTCGTCTCTCGACCAGGAAAGCCAAGGACTTTCCAAGTTTAGCACACGCGTGTCCGTTTCCAAAGTCCCCAACAGCGAAAGCAGGTCGGCCGATTCCGCCTTCTCGGAATAAAAGCCGCGCGCACCCCAAAAATACCACTCCCGCCCGTCGGTGAGGCGGCGCACGTCGACGGAGCGCACCTCTATTTTATCGTCGCGCCTCTCGACCAGGGGGACGCGGACCCGCCAGAGGTCTCCCGAGATTTCTCGCTCGAACTCCAGGTTTTCCAACACCAACCCCGGCATTCTTTCGAGGCTTTCCCTTAGAAGGTCGACGTCGAGGCGTATATCCCTGAAGGCATACCTCGCCAGCAGGCCGACGCAGAAGATCGCCATCGCCAGGACGAGAAAGCTCTTTTTGATTTTCATGGTTTTACCAGACGATCTTCCAAGCGCTCCCCTCGCGGACGACGCCTAAAGTACGGCCGATCAAGGTGCGGATCAGCAGAATGCGTTTGACCGCCACGACCTTGGCGCGCTCGGTCCCCAGCCACTCTATCGTGTAGCCCTCCTGCAGCGCTCCTCTGAAATCCGAGGCCTTTCTCAGATCCGACTCGAAGGTCTCCCTGGAAAAAAGCTTTTGCGAGCCCTCCGACAACATCGAATACATCGTCTCGGGATCGTGTTTCATCCAAAGATCCAAAAAAGCTCTCACCGTTTTTTCCCGAGAAGCGTACAGGTTGTCCGCCTCTCGCGTTTCGCCCTCCCCGGATTCCGTTTCTTTGAGCCTCCTGTCGCCCGACCGCATGGCTTCCACAAACTCGGCCATGCTTTGAGACTCCTCCGGCTCGATCACGACGATCTCCGGTTCCGCGACGCGCTCGGGCGGAGGCGGGTTTTGGGGGCGCTCGATCACTTTGGGCTCCTGTCGTTTCGGTGTAGGTTTGGGTTTGGGCTTGGGCTCGGGCGCTTTCGCGGGAGGAGCGGCGCTTTCGTCCGCCGCGGGCGAGGGGGGAAGATCCACGATAACGACGTCGGCGTTTTCGATATTTTCCTCGGGCGCGTCGGTGTCCGCCAGCGCGGTCTCCATAGGCGGCTGGCTCGAAAAAGCGAAAATGCGTTCGTGGTAGACCCCCATGCCCTGAACGGCAAGGGCAAAATCTCTGCTCCGCTGCTTCGGGAAGAAGACCAATCCTTGAACGACGCCGCTGATGGGCTGATCGAAGGCCCGATCGTACCGGGCGGGCTTGACGCGCTCGCCCTCCGCCGTGACCAGTGCGATTTTTTCGGAGATCGGGGAAAAGTCGAGGGGGCGCGGGCCGAAAACATACACGGTGAGAAGGAAGGGCTCCAACTTGCCGATGGAAAGCTCGGACACGAACCCCTCTTTATAGGATTCCCGTTCGGACTCCGTCATGCCCACGCGCCCGGCCTCCGCGTCCACCCACGGGTCGACCAGCTCCTCAGGGTAGTACACGATCCACACGAGGCAGTCGCGTCCCCAGTGAAACGAGGTGGAGTTTTCGAGGATTCGGATCGTCTCCTCGAAGGGGCTGGCGAGAACGTCGGGGGAGTTCCACAGGAAAATCCCCAGCCCCGCGGCCGCCCCGAGAAGGGCTCGAAAGAAATTTTTCCGTTTTTTTCCCGAAAGCATGAAACGAAACACGCGCGATTTCACGACGCGTCAGTTGAGTTTTTGTTCGGCGGGCAGGTTGATCGTCTCTCCATCCGATGTGCCGCCCTCGGTTGGAGTTGTGGGCGCGACCGGGACGACGCTCTCTCGAATGGTCGCGCTGGGGTCGATCCGCAGGCTTTCGGGAACCGGATAACCGGACACGAGCACGTCTCCCGAGGTCTCCACGAAGGTGATGGAGCCCTCCGGTATCTTGAGGGCGTTGCCGCGGACGAGCCCCCCCCCGATCAACCCGATAGGCCCCAGAATAAGCGCGCTGCCGATGCTGGCGACGCCGGCCCCCAGCATAGCGCCCTCTCCTTTGTCTTTGCCCTTCAGCGCTTCGTCAGCCGCCTTCTTGGCGGCGTTTCCGACGGTGACCGGCAGGTGTTGCGGGCCCAGCGGCACCAGCGTCCTGAAGTCGAGATGGATCTCGCTGGGAATCCCAAAGGGGCGAGGCGGTTTGACGTCGCGGACGAACGTGTTGACCAGACTCCCTCTGGGGGCAACCAAAATTTTGTTCACGAAAAGATCGTCCGTCAACGCTAGCCTGACGAAGTCCCCTTTTTTGGCCTTGGCCGGGCTCAGCTCTTCGAAAAACTTCACCTTCAAAACGGTGCCGCCCGGCATGACGATGTCCTGAAAGGTCACGGGGTCCGCGACCAGAGAGGCCAAAAGGCGTTCGACTCTCATCGCGAGGGGTTTCCCGTACTGCATTTCGCCGTCCAGTTCCGTCTCCATCTCCTCCACGCGCTTCAAAGCCGGCTTTCGCCCCTGGGAGTTCTGTCCCACGATCCACTCGGCCACCCCCAGCTTGAAGAGCATGGAAGGCTGGTCCGTCGTTCCGATCTCCAGGAAATTCAACGTCGCAGTGTGACGTTCGGAGATGCTGCCCGGAAGAGCCCGGCCGAAAAGCTCTCTTTCCACGGTATTCAGCCGCTCAATGAGCCCTCCTTTGCTGGCCTCTCCGTAAACGATCGTCTCGACCCGCTCCATCATCTGCATGGATGAACTTTTATCCGCGTCCTCTCCGGCGTCGGCCGCCCAGGAGGGGCCGGCCCCTGGAAGGATCGCCCCGAAAATCGACGCGAAAGCCAACGCGAAAATCAACGCAAAGAACGGTCCCCAAAACGCCATTCTTCTCCTCAATGTACATACCTCCTCGAAATACAGGACTCTCGTCCGCACGTCCTTCACGCGTCCCGTTGCCGCGCTATGATTTTCTCCATTTTAACAGTTTCGAGCGCTTTTCGACAGCGAGTTCGCGAGTTCGAACGCCGAAATGCCCTTCTCTCGAAAAGCCTCGAAAAGAAAAGAGCCCTCGGAAAGAGCCGGTTGCCGCTTCTACTCGACGTTCCCGCCGCGCGTTCTGTACTCCGTGATAGCGCGCTTCTCGTTGTCGATCACGCAGGAGAGCGCAATCGCGTTTCCGTACCTCTTCGCGTAGCCCTTGCCCAAGATCTGTTCCATCGCCTCGTCGGCGGATTTTTTCGCCGCGGCCCCGCCTTGGGCGACTTTTAGTTCGATGATCCATACGCGGCCCTTGAATTTTATCCGCATGTCGGCCCGTCCTCCGCTGGTGTGGGGCTCGGCTTCGACGTCAAGGCCCATGCCGATGAGGTAGGAAAGCAGCGTGGACCGGTAGAGCCACTCGCCCGCGTCCATTTTGTAGCCGCGCAGCCTGATCGTTTTCGCGGCGGCGCCCGCGAAGTCGTCGTAGGAAATCGACGCCAGAAGGCGATTGAACTCCTGGACGGCGCCGTCGGCATCGCCGTTGTACAGGCATTGCTTCATGTTTTGCGCGGAGCTTTCGGCCTCGCTTCGCGAACCCAGGATATTTTCCGTGAGCAAACGGGACATCGAGGTCAGCACCTCCTGATTGGGGTAGTCCAGCGAGTAGTCGTCGGCGACGCCGGGGCGAAGGGTCAAGTAGCCGGATTGATACAGAAAGCTCTCGGCGGTGGCGTTTTCGATCGCTCCCGGAGATGTCGCGAAATCACGCGAAACGCCCCTCCCTCGAAATTCATCGACTGTCAGTTTCTTGTCTTTCATGTATCCGGCGATGTACGACGGCGTGCCCGTCTCGAACCAGAAATTGTTGAACGCCTGCTCGTCGAAAAAATTGAGCGTCGAAAACGGGTTGTAAAGCCGACTGTTGCCGTCGAACGAAAACCCGTCGTAGTAATCCTTTATTTGTTCCAGCAATTTCTCGCGGGAGACGCCCAATTTTTCCGCCGCCCGGTCGATATGGAGCCCGAAATCGCGTTCCAGTTCGTCTTGAGTGTAGCCCAGCATGGTCGCGTATCTGTCGGTCATAGAGATGTCCTTGAGGTTGTTCATGGCGGAGAACACGCCCATCTTGGAGAACTTCGTGATGCCGGTCATGAACACGAAGCGCAGCGACGCGTCCAGGGCTTTTATCTGCGTGTAAAACTCCCTCATAACGGTTCGCGCTTCCTCCGCCTTCTCCGGGTCGTGCATCACGTCGAGCACCGGCTTGTCGTATTCGTCGACCAGAACCACCGCGGGGCCCGAAGCCTCGGAGATCCTGTACAGCAGCTCATTAAAGGCGGTTTGCGCGTGTTTCATCGCGAGAGCGGAGATCGCGACCGAATGCCGTTCCGCGTTGCGGATGACCTGGAGCTTCAATCCATCCTCCAGCGTCTCGAACCCTTTGTGAGCGCCGACCTGGCTCAGATCGAGCCGCACGACCGGGGAGGCGCGATATTCCGCCCGCTCGAAAAATTCTTCCGCGTCGAGTCCCCTGAACAACTCCTTCTTGCCGGAGAAAAGCGCGTCGAACGCGGAAACGGTGAGCGACTTGCCGAAGCGCCTGGGGCGGGAAAGAAAATAAAACGACCCGGCGTCGATCAGCTCGACGAGATATTTCGTCTTGTCTACATATAAATATCTGTCTTTTCGCAGTTTCTCAAACGTCTGTATTCCTATCGGCAGTTTTTTCGGCTTTTTGTGTTCGGGCATACTCCCCACCCTCTCGCGCCTCTTTATCGGGGCGAGCGATTTTCGATCGCCGCTCCGACAAACGCGACAAACAAGGGATGGGGCCGCACCGGGCGGGATTTCAGCTCCGCGTGGAACTGTCCGCCCACGAACCAAGGGTGGGCCGGAAGCTCGACGATCTCGACCAGATCCCGTTCCGCGCATATTCCCGAAACTTTCAGCCCGGCGTCCTCCAACCTCTGGCGGTAGGTGTTGTTGAACTCGTAGCGATGGCGGTGGCGTTCGCTGACCCGCTCCGTTCCGTAGGCGCGCGCGGCGGCCGTTCCCGGAACCAGGTCGCAGTCGTAAGCGCCCAAGCGCATGGTGCCGCCCAACTTGTCGATGCCCACCTGGTCCTGCATCAAATGGATCACGGGATGCACCGTCGCCGGGTCCATCTCCTGACTGTGGGCCCCCGCCAGGCGGCAGACGTTTCTGGCGTATTCGATCACCATCATCTGCATCCCGAGACAAATGCCGAGAAGCGGAATCTTGTTTTCCCGAGCGTGACGGACCGTGGCGATCTTTCCTTCGATCCCGCGTGAGCCGAACCCGCCGGGAATGAGGATGCCGTCCACGCCGCCGAGTGTCGCCTCCACTCCCTGGGTCTCCACGTCCGTGGACTCCACGGAGCGCACCCTCACCTTGACGTTGTGGCTGACTCCCGCGTGATAAAGCGCCTCCACGACGCTCAGATAAGCGTCCTTATGCTGGACGTACTTGCCGACGAGCGCTATTTCTACGCCCTGCGGCGCGTTCATGAAACGGTCGACGACCAGGGCCCAGTCGGAAAGATCGGGTTCCGTCTCGCACGAGATGGAAAGATATTTCAGAATGAGGGAGTCCAGCTTCCGCCGGTGGAGGCTCAGAGGCACGTTGTAGATCGTGGGCTCGTCCGGAACCTCGATCACCGCTTCGGGCGGGACGGTGCAAAAGAGCGCGATCTTGTTTTTCATGTCCTCGTCCATGGGGTGACTGGTCCTGCAAACCAGGATATTGGGGAGAATGCCTATGCGCCGAAGCTCTTGAACGCTGTGTTGGGTGGGTTTCGTCTTCAATTCTCTGGCCGCCTCCAGCCAGGGAATGAGGGTCACGTGGCAGTAGATGACGTTCTCCCGCCCCACGCGATTCGACATCTGGCGAATCGCCTCCAGAAAGGGAAGCCCCTCGATGTCGCCGACCGTCCCGCCGATCTCGACGATGACCACGTCCCGCCCCTCTCCCGATTGGACCAGGCGTTCCTGGATGTAGTTGGTGATATGGGGAATCACCTGCACCGTCCCGCCGAGGTACGCCCCGCGCCGTTCTTTTTCGATGACGCCGGAGTAGATTTTTCCCGTCGTCACGGTGTTTTCGTTGCAAAGGGGTTCGTCGATAAAACGTTCGTAGTGACCGAGGTCCAGGTCCGTTTCCGCGCCGTCGTCGGTGACGAACACCTCTCCGTGCTGGAAGGGGTTCATGGTTCCCGCGTCCACGTTCAGATAAGGATCGACCTTGATGATGGATACCTTGAAGCCTCTTTTCTTCAACAAAGTGCCTACGGAAGCCGCCGTTATACCCTTCCCCAACGAAGAAACCACTCCGCCCGTTATAAATACGTACTTGGTCATTTTCTTCACTTACCCTTCCTATAACAAATATAAATATAAATGCAAATAAATATAAAAATAAGGCTCATAAAAATAAAGGCTGGACCAGAAAAAAAAAACTCTGGTCCAGCTCTCGTATTTTTTGACTAAGGTTGTTTTGTTACTTGAGATATTGCAGTGGATTCACCGGGCTGTTGCCGTTACGAACCTCGAAGTGGAGGTGCGGGCCCGTCGTCCTCCCCGTGGATCCCACGCGGGCGATATTTTGCCCCACGGAAACTTTAGAGCCCTGCTTCACCAAGAGCGAGCTGCAATGCGCGTAGAGGGTCGACTGTCCTCCACTGTGCTCCACGACGACGACCTTGCCGTATCCGCCCATCCATCCGGAGTAGACCACCTGCCCCTCCCGGGAGCTGCGTATAACCGTCCCTCTGCCCGCCTTGATGTCCAACCCCGTGTGGAAGTCCCGTCGTCTCGTGATAGGGTGACGACGCCAGCCGAAGGGGCTGTTGATTTTTCCCATAACCGGCCACCGGAAACTGCGGGACGCCTTCTGAACCGAGCCGCTGGAGTTTTTGGCGGAGGACGACCCGGATTTCTTTTCGGCGACTTGGGCTTCCGCTACGGCCTCGGGGCGCGCGCCCGGAAGGAAGATCTCGTTGCCCGCCTTCAAGGAAACCAGGTCGACGGTGGGGTTGACCTTACGGATTTTATCCACGGCGACTTGATAACGCTTTGCCACGTTCTCGATTTTGTCCCCGTTTTTGAACTTGTAAAAAATACCGTCCTGATTGGGTATCCGCAAAACGGCCCCCGGATGCAGCACGGCGGAATTTTTAAAGACGTTGCTCCCCACCAGGGTGTCCACTTCCAGGTTTTGAGAGTTCGCTATGGACCAAAGGCTGTCTCCGGTCGCCACCACATAGGAGAGGACTTTGAGGGGCTGTACCTGCTCCCTCAGGGCCGCCACGCGCGCCTTGCGCGTTTGAACCTCCTCCAAAGTGTCCTCGATGAACTCGGGCGTGTTGGGAACCAGAATAATCTGCTGTTCCGCCAAACGATTGGCGTCCTTCAAGCTGTTGGCGCGAAGAAGATCCTGCGCCGTGACCCCGCCGTACTGCAGGGCGATGTCCGATAGGGTCTCCCCCGATTTGACCACGTGCTCTTTCCAGTACGCGCCCACCTCCGCGAGAATGATATCCTCGTCTGGAAGCTCCATGCCCGGCAGCTCTTCGAGGGAATCGTCCGGCAGGCGCATTCCGTCCTCCGTGGTGTTGAGTATGATGGACTCGAAATCCGCCAGATCCTTGGGCAGCGGGCCGAAATCGCCCGTCGGTTCGTTGAGAAGCATGGGAAGCGGCAAAGACGCCATCGCGGAGACGGAGGGAAGCTCCAAATCCGTGCTTTCGACCTTGGGCAGAGCGGAAAACGCGTCTATCTCCCCTGGGGGCACCAAAGCGCGGAAGTTCTTCGAAGACGCTTTCCCCCCTTTGCTCTCGTCCAGAGAACCCGCGAACGCCGCTCCCCGCATCGAGGCGACCTCCGCTCTTTGTTCCATCTCAATGTCGATGGTGTCACTGAGATCCACAACCATAAAACCATCCTGCGACATGCTTTCGTCGTTGTTTCTATCCATCAGGTTGCCCCAGGCAACTCCAGAAAAACGACTCCCCGCCGATATCGTGAGAAACAAGGACAGGCCCACCATAAAAAATATCAAAAGGCCGAATCCCCAACGAATTTCTCTGGGCGAGGACACTTTTTCCCGTTTGGATGTTTTCAAGTACATCCCTCCCGCGTCGAAAACTGGTTTGAAGCCGCTCATTGAGAAAACCGCAAGCTTTTTAACGCGAATCCTATCGTCACATAAAAACCTTATCGTTACACATATAACACATACAACCCGAAACACACGACCCCAGCATAAAACCCGAACATAAACCCGAGGCGAACGCCGCTTCGCTCTTGCCCGCAAACCCATCCCTAATCCATACAAACGGCATTATATCACACCGCGAAAACCTTCTTTTAGGTTTCCGTTCACAAGAATTTAAATCAGAAATTCAAATCAGAATATCAAATTAAGCAATCAAATTTTCAGGATCTTGTTTTTGAATTTTGATTAAATTCGGTTACAATTTCAGTATGAATTTCAACTCTATTTCAATGAGAAAGGGCTTTGATTTTTATGGTTTCTGACCTTGGCAAAGATTCGGAGAAAAGCGCTCCCGCGAGAAACGCGCGTTCCGCTCGGAAGGCGTCGTTGATGCTGGAAAACGGGCCGACGTTTCAGGGGTATTCTTTCGGCCACGAAGCGCCCGCCACGGGGGAGGTCGTGTTCAACACATCCATGGTGGGATATCCCGAGAGCCTCACGGACCCCTCCTATGTGGGACAGATTCTCACTGTCACCTACCCCCTGGTCGGCAACTACGGCGTCCCCCCCGACACGCGGAAAAACGGGGTGTACGACTACTACGAGTCGGAAAAAATCCACGTCAGCGGGCTGATCATCTCCTCCTATTCCACCGGCTACAGCCACTGGAACGCCGCGAAAAGCCTTGGCGAATGGTTGAGGGAGCACCGGGTTCCCGGCATCTACGGCATCGACACCCGGGCGCTGACTAAATTTTTGCGCGAACGGGGCGCCATGAACGGCAAGATCGTCTTCGACGACGCGGATGCGGATAAAATTCCCTTCGACGACCCGTCGCGGCGCAACCTGGTGGCCGAGGCCAGTTGCCGGGAGGTCATCCGGTACGGCGACGGCAAGAAACACGTGGTGTTGGTCGACTGCGGCGTCAAGCACAACATCATCCGATGTTTCCTGACGCGGGACGTTCGGATAACGCGAGTGCCCTGGAATTACGACTTCAACGTTCCCGGTTGCTTTGACGGCCCCGGCGGTCCCGGCTACGATGGGCTTTTCATCTCGAACGGCCCCGGCGACCCCGCCCTCTGCGACGCCGCCGTCCAAAATTTGCGCGTCGCCATGCAGGGAAACAAGCCGATCTTCGGGATATGCATGGGGAACCAACTGATGGCTCTGGCCGCCGGGGCGAAGACCTACAAGTTGAAGTACGGGCATCGCAGCCACAACCAACCGGTGCAGATCTACAAAACGACCAAGTGCTTCGTCACCTCCCAGAACCACGGGTACGCCGTGGACACCGACACCCTCCCCGACGACTGGGAGCCTCTTTTCGTCAATATGAACGACCAGACCAACGAGGGCATCCGCCACAAGACGAAACCCTTCTTCTCCGCCCAATTTCACCCCGAGGCGTCCAGCGGCCCCACCGACACGGAATTTTTGTTTGATCGCTTTATGGACGCCATGATGAAAGGGGGACACGACCATGATTGACAATCTGATTGACAATTTCAAGAAGCTCAAAAAGGTGCTTTTGCTGGGCTCCGGGGCCCTCAAAATCGGGGAGGCCGGGGAGTTCGACTACTCCGGGTCGCAGGCGCTGAAGGCTCTCCGGGAGGAGGGGCTCTCCACCGTTCTGATCAACCCCAACATCGCCACCGTGCAGACCTCCGAGGGGGCGGCCGACAAGATTTACTTTCTGCCCGTGACCCCGTTCTTCGTGGAAAAAGTGATCGAAAAAGAGCGGCCCGACGGCATTCTTCTTTCCTTTGGCGGGCAGACGGCGTTGAACTGCGGCGTCGAGCTCTACAAAAAGGGCGTCTTCGAGAAGTGGGGCGTGTCGGTGCTGGGGACGCCCGTTCAGTCCATCATGGACACCGAGGACCGGGAGCTTTTTGTGGAAAGGCTGGGGGAAATCGGGGTCAAGACCATCGAGAGCGTCGCCGTGGAAACGCCCCTGGCCGCCCGGGCGGCGGCGGAATCCCTGGGTTATCCCGTGATCGTGCGCGCGGCTTACGCGCTGGGCGGTATGGGCAGCGGATTTTGCGACGACGCGGCCGAGCTGGACGCGACGGTGGAAAAGGCGTTCAGCTTCTCGAACCAGCTTCTGATCGAAAAGTCCTTGAAGGGCTGGAAGGAGGTCGAGTACGAGATAGTGCGGGACCGTTACGACAACTGCATCGCGGTTTGCAACATGGAAAACTTCGACCCCTTGGGGATCCACACCGGGGAGAGCATCGTCGTGGCCCCCTCCCAAACCCTGACCAACGACGAATACCACATGCTGCGCGAACTGGCGATCCGCGTCGTGCGGCACGTGGGGATCGTGGGCGAGTGCAACGTGCAGTACGCCATCGACCCCATGTCCGAGGACTACCGCGTGATCGAGGTCAACGCCCGCCTCAGCCGCTCCTCGGCTCTGGCGTCCAAGGCGACGGGCTACCCTCTGGCCTTCGTGGCGGCTAAGCTGGGGCTGGGGCTGGGGCTCCACGAGCTGAAAAACTCCGTGACCAAATCCACAACCGCGTTTTTCGAGCCCGCCCTCGACTATATCGTCTGCAAGATCCCGCGATGGGACCTGGGGAAATTCGAGGGCGTCTCCCACGAGATCGGCTCCAGCATGAAGAGCGTTGGCGAGGTCATGGCCATCGGCCGGACCTTCGAGGAGGCGATTCAGAAGGGGCTGCGCATGATCGCCCAGGGTATGCACGGGTTCGCCGCGGGGGCCAACACGGCCGGGGCCAAGAGCCGCCTGAAAATGGATCTCTTGACCACGGAGGCGCTGGAGGGAGCCCTCGCGACGCCCACGGAAAACCGCATCTTTGTCATAGCCGAGGCGCTGGCGAGGGGATGCGAGATCCAGCGGATTCACGAGCTGACCCGCATCGACCGGTGGTTCCTGCAAAGGCTCTCGGACATCCACGCCTGCGCCGAGGAGCTGGCGGACTGCGACGACCTGGAAGACCTGTCCGCGGACCTGCTGCGCGAGGCCAAGCAGAAGGGGTTTTCGGATTACCAGATCGCGAAGCTGATCTACAACCCCGACCACAAACCCGACAAGGTCGCGGACGACCGCTTCAACGTCGCGGAGGAACGGCGCGGGGACGTGAGGAGCCTGCGCAAACGCCTGGGGATCGTCCCCGTGGTGAAGCAGATCGACACCCTCGCGGCGGAGTACCCCGCTCAGACCAACTACCTTTACCTCACCTACAACGGAAACGAAAACGACGTGGATTACGCCGACGCGCCGGGAAAGTCCATCATCGTCCTGGGGTCCGGGGCGTATCGCATCGGCAGCAGCGTGGAGTTCGACTGGTGCGGGGTCAACGCCCTGACGACGCTGCGAAAAAAGGGATGGCGCGGCGTGATGATCAACTACAACCCCGAGACCGTCTCCACGGACTACGACATCTGCGACCGGCTCTACTTCGAGGAGCTGACCTTCGAGCGCGTCATGGACATCGTGGAGCTGGAGAACCCCCACGGCGTGATCTTGTCCACGGGCGGCCAGATCCCCAATAATCTGGCGCTGCCGCTGCAGCGCGCGGGCGTTCCCATCCTGGGCACGTCCGCCACCAGCATCGACAAAGCGGAGGACCGGCACAAATTCTCCTCCATGCTGGACCGACTGGGCGTGGAGCAGCCCCGCTGGAGGGAGCTTCGCACGATGGACGCCATCCACGCCTTCGTGGAGGAGGTGGGATATCCCGTGCTGGTGCGCCCCTCCTACGTGCTCTCGGGGGCGGCGATGCACGTGTGCTCGAACGCGGCGGAGCTGGAGCGGTTTCTGGGGGAGGCGTCCCTAGTCTCCCAGAGGCATCCGGTGGTGGTCAGCGAATTCATCGAGCACGCCAAGGAGCTGGAGGTCGACGCGGTGGCCGCGAAAGGCGAGATGATCGCCTGCGCGATTTCCGAGCATATCGAGTTCGCCGGCGTGCACTCCGGCGACGCGACCATCCAGTTTCCCCCCCAGCGCCTTTACGTGGAGACGGTCCGGCAGGTCCGCCGCGCGGCGCAGCGCATCGCCTCGGAGCTGGCGATCACGGGCCCGTTCAACATCCAGTTTCTGGCGAAGGACAACCGGATCAAGGTCATCGAGTGCAACCTCCGCGCGTCGCGCAGTTTCCCCTTCGTGTCCAAGGTGTTGAAGATCAACCTGATCGAACTGGCCACCTCGGCCATGTTGGGGGAAGACGTGCAAAAGCCCGCAACGAACGAATTCGACCTGGATTACGTGGGCATCAAGGCGTCCCAGTTCTCTTTCTCGCGCCTCCAAAACGCCGACCCGGTGCTGGGCGTGGAGATGGCCTCCACGGGGGAGGTCGGATGCCTGGGGGACGACTACCACGAGGCGGTTTTGAAGGCCGCCCTGTCCGTGGGGATGCGGGTGCCGGAAAAGGGCGGGGGGAAGGGGATTTTGATTTCCAGCGGGACGCTGCGCTCCAAAGTCGACCTGCTGGACTGCACCAGGCGTCTTTATGAAAAGGGCTACCGTCTCTACGCCACGGAGGGGTCTTACGAGTTTCTGACGAAAAACGGGATCCCCAGCATTCGCGCCTACCAGCCCAGCGAGGTGGAAGAGGACCCGAACAGGGCGCTGCTCGGCGCGGTCGACCTCATTCGGGAAAAAAAGATCGACCTGGTGATCAACATCCCGAAAAACCTGACGGAGGACGAACTGACCAACGGCTACCGGGTCCGCCGCTGCGCCGTGGACCACAACGTCCCGCTCTTCACCAACGCCCGCCTGGCCGGGGCCTTCATCGACGCCTTCTGCGAACTCGACGCCCTGGCCTCCCCCGACGCGGACTCGTCCGGCTCGGGCGCGTTGTCCCGCCTGCCGATCAAGAGCTGGGACGAATATCGGGTGTGAAATGTGAAGAACGTAGACGTGTGAAACAGGGGCGGCCTCTTTTGGCCGCCCCTGCGATGATGTGACGAGGTTTGAACGCGCGTTTATCTACGTTTGCGTTTTAGCCGCGCCTGCGGGTCGCCTTAAAGACCAGCGCCAGCAGGGCCAGCCCGGCCGCGCCAAAGCCCGCGTCGCATCCGCCGCCTCCGCTG
>JAISQE010000183.1 GCA_031274425.1 Synergistaceae bacterium
ACGGCGGCTATATCGTGGTGGGGACTGTCACCTCCAATGACGGAGACGTGGGCGAAAATTACGGCGGTTACGACGGTTGGGTTATTAAGCTCGACGCCTCCGGAAACCTCATCCACAAGAAAGTGCTGGGAGGTAATGGTCGGGACACTCTCACGTCCGTTGTCCAGACGACGGACGGCGGTTATGTCGCGGCGGGATACACACAGTCCACCAACCCTGGCGTCTATGCCGAAAATCATGGCGGCAATGACGGCTGGGTCGTGCGATTGGATTCGAGTTTGAACGTTCTCGGCGAGAAATTGTTTGGCGGCACGGGCGCGGACGGGTTCAACTCCGTCGTGCAAACTAGCGATGGGGGATATGTTTTGGCAGGCTATTCGCCTGAGGAAAGCCGCTCTCCCAGGAGCGGCTGGCTTGTGAGGCTCGACTCTTTCGGTACCCTTATGGGAGAGGCAAAGCTGAGAAGCGCCGATATTGCTGAGCAATCTAGCAACTACTTCAATTGCGTCAAGAAAACGAGCGACGGATATATCGCGGTCGGTAACCCTTCCCTCTGGACGGTAAAGCTCGACACATTAGGGAATCTCCGCTGGGAAAAAACATCATCACCAAGTAACTATCCGGCGGTTTCTGTTTGGCAGACAAACGACGGCGGTTACATCATTGCGGGTGGTAGACGTATCTATAAGCTGGATTTCAGCGGCGCGGAACAGTGGAATCGTTGGACTGTTGGAATAACTGGTTCTTCCATTTCATCAGCCATTGGAACAAACGACGGAGGCTATATTGCCGCTGATGTTTGGTCTGAGTATTATGGAAGTTATTCTACATTATACAGATATGACTCGGAAGGCACCGTATTATGGAGAACTACGGACAGTTCGCAGGTAATTAGCTGCATAGAAAAAACTTCCGACAGCGGATTTATAGCTGCGGGTTATCGCACAGTCACGGATAAAGCCACCGAGTTTTACGTCGCCAAATTCGCCCCGGAAGCCCCGGTAAATTGGAACCCGATCGTTTTTATTCCGGGGGTTATGAAGAGTCATTTGTTCACGAGTCCCACCGATTTTTCTTCAAATACCTGCGTGTGGCCCCCTTCCCGGTTCAACGACGGGGAGAAGTTGAAAATCGAAAACACCCTTTACGTCAGGGATAATGGCGAATACTACTACGCGAATGAACAAACCCGAGACGTCTGGGACGCAAAAAAAGAGGTGAGCGCGCCCTACGAGAGAGAATACGGAGCTCAAGGTGACTATAAGGAAATCATCGACGGACTTTGCGCCGCGTTCCCGAACAGACCGGTGTACTTCTTCTCCTACGACTGGCGGCAGAACAACGTCGCCAGCGCGGAGAAACTGCGGCGGCTCATCGAGGAGTTGACGAAAAACAACACCGAACGTAAAGTCGATCTTGTCTGCCACAGCATGGGCGGCTTGGTCGCGTCCAGTTATTACGATATGTACACGGACCACAGGACCGACCGGATCATCACCGCCGGAACGCCTTACGAGGGGTCTCCGTATATATTCGGCGCGGTCCTGAAAGGGGATGTTACGGGAAAGTGGTGGGAGGATATAGAACTCGATCTACTCGTCCGTTTGACAAAAGATATAAAAAAACAGTTCTGGTCCGTACCTCAACTGGTGCCGACAAAACAGTACACCGAAAGAATCCCGATGATCGACACGAAAGACAAAAACATCGATTACTCCGCGTATTCGGCGATCTGCGACGCGATTTTCGGGCCGGTGAACGCGAACCTCGGACGGATTTTTCAGGAAGGGCTTCGCGCCGACGGGTACAATGTGCTGTTAAAATATCCGAAGTCGTATTTCGTCGTCGGCAAGGGGAGACCGACCATCGGGGCCGCCATATTCGACCAGGCGGGCGAATTTGACGACAACGTGGACGCGGAGGATCTTGTTTACGAAAACATAGGCGACGGGACGGTCCCCTATCAGTCCGGCTCCATACTGGAGCAGATCGAACGTCTCGCCGAGGCGTCGTCGCCGAGGGGGTTCATCTTTGAGACCGACCACAGCGGCCTCGTCGGGCATTCCCGTTCCAACGCCCCGGCGAACGTGAAGCTCAACGCCGGAAGGAGCCTGGACACGATCATCAGCATCCTGCGCGGCAGCCCCGACAAAATCCTCTACACCAGAATCCCCATGGGCTATACCACCATACGGGCAGGGTGCCCCGTGGACGCGACCGTCACCAAAGACGGCGAAACCCTGACGTCGAACGAAACCCTCTACAACGACCTGGCCTCTTTCGGGCGAATGGACCTGATCGGCAAGGACGCGGACATCAAGATGTTCTGCCTCGACGAGGGCGTTTTTCCCGTGTCCCTGCAAGGCACGGGAACGGGGACGATGGACTACTCCATACGGTTTTTCGACGGAGACGGGAAGCTGCTTGAGGAGCGGAACGTCGGGGGCGTGCCCATAACGCCCTCCACCCGCGTCACGACGGATACGGACCGGAGCAAGCCGACCGTCCTCCAGGTCGATAAAGACGGGGACGGGGTTATCGACGAGACCCTGACGACGGAGCCGGGGAAGCCTGAGGACCCGACCAACCCAAGCGACCCGGAGAAACCCGACGACCCGGAAAATCCAAGCGATCCTGAAAATCCCGACAATCCAGACAACCCGAACAATCCGACCTACGGCCTGTCGTTGAGCGTCACGGGAATGTACGTCTTCCCCCCCGCGAGGACAGGTTACGGCGATCAAACGCCGCTCGAGGTCATCGTGACCAACACCGGCAACCAGCCCACGGGGACGCTGTGGATCGAGCTTCCCCTTCCCGGCCAGGCCAACTGGAACACGTTCGTCCTCTCCAAAACCACGCTCGGCAGCATCGCTGCGGGCGGCCGCGACAGCTTCACCATCGCCCCCAGAATGGGCCTCGCTTCCAGATATCCCTACAGGGACCCCTACGCGAACACCGTAACGGTGCGGGGCGATAACGGCCTATCCAAGAGCTTCAACGTCAGCTTCACGGTGTACCCCGTGGACGGAGGCGACGGAGGAGGCGGCGGCGGAGACTGGAACGGCAATAACAGCGGGAGCGGCGGCTGCGACGCGGGCAGCGCAACCGCGTTCGGCCTCGCGGCGGCGCTTCTCGCCATGACGGCGGCGCGGAAGAAATTCCGATAGCTCGTCGGGCGGCCGCTCAACTAATGAGCGGCCGCCTACCCGATCAAACAAAAAGGTCGGGGAAAACGGAAAACGGCGAAGGGCAGGTTATTTTTTGTCGGCAAGCAACGCGTCGCCCGTGGCGAAATCCTCCGGCAGCATGTCGATAAATTGTATCCACACATGGTCCGGCGTTACCTTGAGATTCTCGCACGTGACCTTCGCGATATCGGCGGCCAGCCTGCGCTTCTCTTCCGCGGAACGTCCGTGCTTAAGGTTGACTTGAATCATTGGCATGGTAAATCAAATCCTTTCCTCCAAGACATATTTGGGAGCTGCTCCCACGGCGAAGTATAGCACCAAATCGAGACAAAGAAACCGAGCGCCCGCAAAAGGAAACGGGTTCATCGAGGCAGGCTTTTAAGCGGAGGCCTCTTTGTTGGGGACAACGTGAATTGCGCCATGATGCTTTCGATGCCGGACGAGATGGAAGAAAGGTTCGCGGCCTCGAGGGCTACTTTTCCTATCGCGTTCTGGGTCTCCTCCGTGGCCTGGGTGACGGCCGAGATCTCGCGAGCCAGGTTGTCTATGAGGTTCATGGCCTGTTTGGACGACTCGGCGATCTCGTTGCCCGACGCGGACTGTTTTTGCGCGGACGCCGCTATGGCCTGAACGGCGCCGTTGACCTTGTCGATCTCGGCGTTGGCGTTCTTCAGGCTCTGCTGAGTCTCGTGCGCTTTTTCTATTATCCGGGATACCACGTTCGCGGACTCCTGGGTCGAGGCGATCGCGTTTTTCGTTCCGTTTTCCAACTGCTCGATCATCTCGCTCACGCGGCGCGAAGCGACGTTCGACTCCTCCGCGAGCTTGCGCACCTCGTCGGCTACCACCGCAAAGCCGCGCCCGGAGTCGCCCGCGCGCGCGGCCTCTATGGCGGCGTTCAGGGCCAGAAGGTTCGTCTGGGTCGCGATGTTCCTGATCGACGTGGCGAACTCTCCGATCGCCGCAACCGACGCGCCCACATCGGACATTCTCTTGCTGTTTTCCAAGGAGGCGTCCCCCACTCCCTTGAGCTCGCCCACGAACCCGTTCACCATCTCGGAGACCTCCGCGCTCAGCCGCGAGGTCGCGCCCGAGGACTCCGCTCCTTCCGTCGCGGACGCGGCGGTCGTATTGGCGGCGTTGGTGACCTCCTGAACGGCGACCGTCGTCGCCTCCACGGAGCGCAGGACCTCGCCCGCGAGCTGCTCCACATTGGTTGCGGCCGATTTCGAGTTGTTGACCTCATCCGCCGCCCCAAGGCTGAGCTTGTCGAGATTCCCCGAGGAGGACGTCAGTTGCTGGACCTCGTCCCTGACGGAAACCACGATGTCGGTGAAAACGGCCTTCATGTTCTGCAGCGACGCGACCATAGCGCCAAGTTCCGTATTCGCGCCGAGGCCCGAAACGACCCGCTCCGTTTCCGGGTCCTGTGTGAGGTCCAGCGACGCCAGCCTTTCCAGCGTCTTCTGCACCGCTTTCAGCGGTTTCGTTATGCCGGGTATCATCAGGATCATGTAGACGACCAACAGGAGGAGCGCGACGCCCCCGGCGGCGGTCTGTATCATCGTGACGCTGCGGACGATCCGGCCAAGCTGTTCGCGGGGAAACACCAGCGCGGCGATGTATCCCGATTGGCCCTGGTTGTAATATATCCTCCTGGATGTGCCGAGCAGGGTGTAGTCGCCGAATCCCGATTCGTGGGCCACCATCTTTTTCCCGATGGCGGCGAGATCGGCCTGTACCTTTGCGCTCGTCTTGGCCAGATTTTCGACGGTTATGAAGGATTTGTCGGGGTGCTCCAGAACCAGGCCGTCGGGGGCCAGAAGAACGCCATAGCCGCCTCCGAACACAGTGGCGTTCTTGATTTGGGCCGCCAGGGTTTCCAGCGACACGTCTAACGCGATCACCCCGAAAAGGTGCCCGTCGTTTGCGTATATCGGCGCGGCAGCCGTTATGACGAGGCTTTTTGTATCCTCATCGATGTATGGCTCGGTGATGACCGCTTTTCGGGCGGCGACGGCCTCTTTATACCAACCTCTGGCGCGGGAGTCGTAGCCCTCCGGGGGATCCCATTCGATGCCGCCGATCAGGCCGCCGTCACTTTCGAAGCCGACGTACACGTCATTTACATTTTGCGATTTATTTGTGGTTTGCAGCTTCACCATCATGCCGGAAATCTGTTCGTTGTCGACGGAGCCGTCCTCGCGGAACAGGTTTTGCACGCCTGGAATGGCGTTGAGTATGATGTTCTCCAGCCCGATGAAATAAAAATCGATGATCCCCGTCATGTAGTTGACGCTGTTTTTCGCCTCCTCATCCGCGAGGCCAGTGGTGACGCTCGAGGTTCTCTCGTACATGGTGGCCGTCGTGAGCACCAGCACCAGCACCACGACCCCAAGCAACAGCAAGAGTTTGTTTCTTATTTTCATCGATATTACACCTCTTCCTTAACGAACAATCTGATCGCACAATTGCTTTTATTATTGCGATCATAGATTAAATAGGCAATAATAGCAACACTTAAATCCGACTCGCCCCGTGGTTGACGTATTTGGGGTGTGCCAGGACGACGTTGCGGGATTGTTCCAGCACGTTGAACACGGGACTCCAATATTTACCTGTAGCCGCGTCAGGCTCGAATCTGTTTCATTATCGTTTTGTGCCTGATCGAAGCGAAAGGAATGGTCATAAGGATGTTATAATAAAAACCCAAGCGAGGTGGACGGGTGATGAGCGAATGTATTTTTTGCAAAATAGCCAAAGGCGAAATATCCGCGGAATTTGTTTACAAAGACGAAACGGTCTTTGTGATTCGTGACGTGAACCCCCAGGCGCCAACGCATCTTTTGGTCATCCCGACGCAACATATCGCATCCGCCGCCGATGCAGGCGATCCGGAAATTTGGACTTCGATCATGGGGCGGGCGGTGGAAGTCGCTCGCGATTTGGGTTTGGACAAAGAGGGATTCCGCATGGTCGTCAACACGGGAGTGCAGAGCGGGCAAACGGTGCCGCACATTCATCTGCATCTTCTGTCGGGTCGTAATTTCGGGTGGCCTCCAGGTTAGGCGGCGATCCTAAAACCCGGAAGGGGGGGATCTTAGATGACGACGGTCATTCGTAAAGACGGAGAGAGCCTTGAAGACGCTCTGCGTAGATTCAAGCGGGAGGTTTCGAAGGTCGGCACCCTTCGAGAAGCGAGAAAAAGAGAACACTACGAGAAGCCCAGCGACGCAAAAAAACTGAAGCGCGCCGAGGCCGCTCGTAAGCGCAAGAGCAGCAGAACCAGATGAACAAACGATCGAGTTTAAGGTAGGTGCCGACATGGGATTGGTTGCGACGGTCGCCGCGGATTTGCTCGCGGCCATGAAGGCGCGCGACGAACTGAAGTTATCCGTTTTGCGTATGCTGAAGGCCGAATTTCAAAAAGCCCAGGCGGACAAAGGCAGAGCCTCGGAGCTGACCGAGGAAGAGGCGTTGGCGCTGGTGCGCCGGCTGGTGAAACAGCGCAAGGAAGCGGCGGAACAGTACGAGGCGGCGGGGGCTCCTGATCGGGCGAAAGAGGAATTGAGCGAGATTTCCGTTCTCGAATTCTATCTTCCCGCGCAGCTCGGCGACGACGAGTTGGACGCTCTAGTTCGCTCGGCCGCGGAAAAAGCGGCGGCCGCGTCTCCCAAGGATATGGGCAAGCTCATGAGCGCCTTGATGCCCCTAGTGGCGGGGCGGGCCGATGGGAAGCGGGCGAAGGACAGGGCAACTAAGTATCTGACTTCCTTGTGAGTTGTGAAGACAAAGAAGAAAAAAAATAAAGAGAGTTCGGGCGCAGGTCCGGCTCTCTTTTTTTAAGCTCAGGGGGACGGAGCTCGTTCGCTCGCCGCGCTCGTCTCACTGACCCCCCGAGACCCCCTGAATGCCAAGCTCAGGGGGGCGGAGCCCCCTCTCAGCGACTCGCCCGAGACTCCCCGAAGCGCTTCGTCAAAAAGGCATCCAGCGCTGGGCGATAGACGGCGATGGACTCCATAAACCCCTCGTTATGGCCTCCGCGGATCTCGACAAACGTTTTTTCGCCCGCCACCGCGTCGTAAAGGCGTTTTCCCAACCGATAGGGCACGATCCAATCGTCGGGGCTGTGGATACACAGAGTGGGGACGACTAGGGTCGAGACGACGTCCACGGAGTTCCACACGTCGCCGATGATCAGGCGCGCGAGAGGAGCCAGAAAATCGACCCGAACCATGTCGGGCAGCGAGGAAAAAGTGGACTCCAAGATCAACGCGCCGGGCTCCGCGTACCGCGTCAGGTCCACGGCAATAGCGCCTCCTAGCGAACGTCCGAACACGACGACGTTTTCGGCGGGCGCGCCTTTTTCCTCCGTCAGCCACCTCCAAGCGGCGAGACCGTCCAGCGTCGTACCGGCGATCGAAAGACGCCCTTCGCTTCGTCCGTATCCCCTGTAGTCGATGATGAAGACGGACAGCCCCAAATCGTGGAAGATTTCGATGGAGTCTATGCGATTCGAGATGTTGCCGCTGTTCCCATGAAAGAAGAGCAGCACGGCGCGGGCGTCTGGGGCGGGAACGTACCACCCGTGAATCCGAACGCCGTCCGATGTGGTCAGGATTACATCTTCAAAAGCGATGCCCCGCGCCGCCGGCGTCAGAGAAAGCGCGGCCGTCGGCTTGAAGACGGCCCAAGGAAGCAGAAAACGCATGGCGGCAAGTAGGGACACGAGCAATAAAAACAACCACAAGACTCTATAAGACGTTCTCTTTTTGTCGGGTTCGTTCACTTTATTTCCCCCTCTCCTTCCGATAGGTGAGACTTTATTTGCGGCGACCCTATTTTAAAGTAAAGACGACGTTGCATCATGTGTTATTCGTTGCTAATATTTTAGGAACGCATTCCTAAAAACAATCCATTGATGGGGAAATTAGGAGCGCAATGCTCATAGCTTCTTGGGGAGGACGTTTCGATGCAAATGCCTGAACGAAGAATTGAACGGACAAATTATCTCGACTGGCTCATTCGCTGGAAAGAGCGGCAAATCATAAAGGTGGTGTCGGGCGTCCGGAGGTGCGGGAAGTCGACGATGTTCGATATTTTTCGAGACTATCTGCTGGAAAACGGCGTGGAACCCAGCCAAATCATTTTGCTCAATTTTGAGGACGTCGAGTACGAATGGCTGACAAATTATCGCCTGCTGTACGATTATATAAAACCTCTGCTTCTGCCGGACAAGATGAATTACGTCTTTCTCGACGAGATCCAACATGTGGGGCAGTTCGAGAAAACCGTCGACAGCTTGTTTCTGAAAAAAAACTGCGACGTGTACATAACCGGTTCGAACGCTTACTTCATGTCTGGAGAACTTGCGACGCTGCTTTCCGGCAGATATGTCGAATTGAAGATGCTGCCGCTGTCGTTTCGCGAGTTTTGTTCGGGGTTGGGGGACCGGCATGGCGAAACGCGCCGCATGGCGTCGTTCGATCTCTACATGACAAACGGTTCGTTTCCGTACGTTCTTCGATACGGCCTCGACGCGGATGAAGCGCGCGAATATATGCGCGACGTCTATAACGCCGTTTTGCTGAAGGACGTCGTCGCTCGGCTGAAAATTCCCGACGTCAACGTGTTGGAAAACGTCACGAAGTTCATGCTCCACAACATCGGCAACAAGATTTCCTCGACGAAGATCTCCAACACTCTGAAGTCCGGGGGCAAAAGCGTGGACCAAAAGACGGTGGACAGGTATCTGCGCGGTCTGGCCGACAGCCTTATGCTGTACGAAGCGCCTCGCTACAACATCAAGGGCCGCCAGTTCTTGACCACTCAGAGCAAATACTACGCCGTCGACGTAGCCTTGAGAAATGCGCTTGTCCGAGGCAAAGACAGCGACGTGGGACACATTCTGGAGAACATCGTTTTCCTGGAGCTGCGGCGGCGCGGGCACGACGTCTATGTAGGCCAGATGGGCGACGCCGGGGAGGTGGATTTTGTCGCGATCCGCTCCGAAGAAGTGAGCTATTACCAGGTGGCCGCTACGGCGCTGGACGAGGAAACGCTGAAACGGGAGCTTGCCCCGCTGAGAAAGATAAACGACAACCACCCCAAGCGCTTGCTCACGCTCGACGAGGTCTTTTCGAGCGCCAACTACGACGGGATTCTCAAGAGGAATGTGCTGGATTGGCTACTTGACGAATAAGTCGCGGAATAAGTCGCGTCGGGATAAATACGGCGTAAACGTGGGCCCCTGAACTCGCGTTCACGCCACAAGCTCAAATGGAAAAACGTTTGGTGGAGTTCAGCATATCCGACGCGATTTTGGCCAGTTTTTGGGAGGAGTTCGAGACTTCGGACATAGAGGCCGACTGCTCCTCCGTCGCCGCCGCTACCGACTGGGAGTCGCGCGCGATCTCTTGGCTGGATTCCTCCGCGTTGCGGGCGGCCTCCGTGATGCCGGAGGTCTCCGACGACATCGCGTGCATCACGGAGGCGATGCCGGTCACCTTATCGGAGATGCCGACCGACTTTTGCGCGAGATCGTCGAACGCCCGGCCTCCGTCGCCCACGGCAAGCGAGCCTTTTTTCACCTCTTCGCGCCCGTTTGCCATCGCTTCGACGGCGCGCGAGGTCTCCTCCTGTATGGAGGAAATGAGGCGGGATATCTCCTCGGCCGCGATCTGCGATTCCCCCGCCAGTTTTTTCACCTCTCCGGCCACCACCGCGAAACCGCGCCCCTGCTCCCCCGCGCGCGCCGCCTCTATCGCGGCGTTCAAGGCAAGGAGGTTCGTCTGGCTGGATATGTCCGCGATGGTCCCCACGATCCGCCCTATCTCGCCGGACCTCTCGCCCAAAGCCGCCACCACCTGAGAGGACGTGTTCACCGCGGACTCGATCATGTTCATCTGGGCAATGGCTTTCTGCATGGCCTCCCCGCCGTCACCCGCGATCCGAACCGATTCCGCCGCGCCGCGCGCAAGCTTGTCGAGCTTCTCCGTCATATCCGCGATGCCGTCGGCCATGCCGTTGATCGACGTCGTTATGGACTCTATCTCCGTGCGCTGTTTGTCCGATTGAAGGGATACCCGCTCTATGCTTTGGGCTATCATTTCCGTTCCCGCCGAGGACTGCGACGCGCTCCTGAGAAAGTCGTCGGCCGCTCCGCTCATGTACGAGGCGGAATCCTGAATGTTGGACACGAGGGACTTGATGCTCGCCACCGTGTGGTTGTACTGGCGCGCGAGTTTCCCCAGCTCGTCGTCCGCGAACGCCGCCGCCGTGACGGTCAGGTCTCCGGCCTCGACGGACTCCGAAACGCGGAGCAGCTCGTTTATCGACCTCTTGACGCCTCTCACCAACAAGATCGGGACAACGACGGAGAAGGCCACCGCCGCCGCCAGTATCGCGGTTATCGTCAGCTCCATGCTCCGGTAGATGTCCTCGCTCATTCGCATCACCGCCTCGCTGCCCTCTTTGTTGAAAACGATCAAGTCTATCACGGACTTCTCCAGCTCCTCGAACAACCTGAGGGACTCGCCGTTCACCAGCTCCGTCACGGCCGCGCCATTCCCGGCGTCGTACTCGTCCAGCAGCTTCCGCGAGGCTCCCGCGTACGCCTTCCAATTGTCTATGATGAGGTCGATAGCCCTGAGATCCTCCTGGCGTTGTTCTTCGGCGTCGTACGGAATGACCAGGACCTCGCTTCTGTAGACGTTCATCACCTCTTCGGCGCTTTCTATGGCGCTCGCCCTGTTGCGGAGCGTGTTTGCCTTTTGGTTCGCCTCCGTCTGCTGAATGTAATTCAGGTCATATCTTCGAAGCGACATGACGGAGAACTGCATATCGCCAAGCTGAGCGATCCCCACAGTCCAACTGTTCGCCTCGACCACCCTCCCATTGACGATATGAAGGGAGCGCATGGAGTACAGCCCAAAACAAATGCTGATCGTGACGACCACGGAAAAACTCAGAATCAATTTCATTTTGATGCTCATATTTTTCAAACCAAACACCTCTTTTAGCTAACGCTTTAGCTCTTGGCTCAGGTCATTATACTACCGCCCCGCTTGCGATTTTTATTCCCCCCTCCGTTTTGTGTCGAGTCGGTTTCCCCGCAAAACCCCTCGCGCTCGTCGCGAAAAAGAAGGTTCCGCGTCATGCCGCGCTGAATCTCATGACGTTGGGAATCCACGTATAATAGCGCTGAGAAGAAAGCCTGGACGGCGCAGAGGGGCGAACCGTCGATTGTGTAAAATATACGAAAAGGGGGGAGATTCATTCAAAGGCAATATCGTGAGCGCGGAGTCCGAAGGGTTACGAAAAACGTTTCGGCTTGGGCGGTGAAGGAATGGATAAGGAATGAATTTAGATCATTTGACTCGAAAACTATCGATATGGAGGTGCGATCACATGGACTACTCTCAAGAATACTCTAAAAAACTCACCACCCCGGAAGAAGCGGTGAAGGCGGTCCAATCTGGACAGTGGATCGATTACGGGTGGGGAGTCGGCATTCCTGTCGCGTTGGACAAGGCCCTGGCTGAGGTGATGCCCTCGCTCCACCACGTCAACATCCGCGGCGGGATGGCGCTTCGGACGCCGGAGATCTTCAAGATCGAGTCGCCGGCCGAGCATTTCACCTGGAATGCCTGGCACATGACCGGCGTCGACCGAAAAACGACGGAAATGGGCTTCGGTTACTACGCGCCGATCCGTTATTCCGAGCTTCCCAGATATTATCGGGACATGCCCTGGGATGTGGATGTGGCGATGTTCCAGGTAACTCCCATGGATAAACATGGGTATTTCAACTTCGGGCCCAGCGTGTCTCACATGGCCGCCGTCTGCGAACGCGCAAAAAAGATCGTCGTCGAGGTGAACAAAAACCTGCCGTATTGCTTGGGCGGCGAAGAGGTCAGCGTGCATGTTTCTCAAGTGGATAGGATCGTGGAAGGCGAAAATCAAGCTCTGCCGACAATTGCGCCTCCCAAAACCACGGAGGTGGACGAGGCCGTCGCCAAGCTGATTGTGGAGCAGATTCCCGACGGCGCTTGTCTTCAGATCGGCATCGGGGGAATGCCCGGCGCTGTGGGCGCGTTTATTGCGCAGTCCAATCTGAAGGATTTGGGGATTCATACGGAAATGTACGTCGACGCGATGGTGGATATCGCCATGGCCGGAAAAATCAACGGCTCGAAAAAAAGGGTCAATAAAGGGCGTCAGACGTACGCTTTCGCGGCCGGGACGCAGAAGCTTTACGACTACATCGATCGCAATCCGGCCTGCATGAGCGCCCCTGTGGACTATTGCAACGATGTCCGGGTGTTGGCCTCTCTCGACAATTTCATGTCGATCAACAACGCCGTAGATGTGGATCTGTTCGGACAGGTGAGTTCGGAAACCTCGGGAATCAAGCATATCAGCGGCGCCGGAGGGCAGTTGGATTTCGTTCTGGGCGCGTACCTTTCTAAAGGAGGCAAAAGTTTCATTTGCTGCTCTTCCACGATACAGAGCAAAGACGGTCGGCTTCAGTCCAGAATCGTGCCCACGCTGAAAGAGGGCTCGATCGTGACCGACACCAGAGCGAATCTCCACTATCTGGTGACGGAGCACGGCATTGTCAACGTCAAGGGCCTTGCCACGTGGCAGAAAGCGGAGGCCATCATCAGCGTCGCTCACCCTCAGTTCAGGGAAGATCTGATCAAATCTGCCGAAAAGATGGGAATCTGGAGCCGCAGCAACAAGCTCAAGCCTTGACCCGTCCGGGCAACGACTCTGTCGAGGGTATCCAAAAAGGCTTTGAACGTGACGTTTACGACAGCGGCTCCCGCAAGGGCGCCGCTGTTTTGGCCGAATGAGGAGGTGGAGGAGAGAGGTTGAAAAGGTTGGGTTGAGGTTGGATTTGGCGTAAATTTTTGTTTGATTTGCCAAATTCGATCAGGGAGTGTATCGTGTATTTATCCGCGAAAATCGGTTTTGCGGGGAGAATCGATCATCAATCGATCATTGCCGAAGGAGGGTTCATCATGCGTTATGTACTCAAAATTTGCCTTTTGTCGTTGCTTTTGCTCGCCGTCGCCGCGTCCGTCCATGCGGACGTCAAGCTGCCGCCGCCTCAGATGGAAGGGGGAATGGGCTTGTTCGAGGCCTTCAAGAAACGATCTTCGGCGGCGGGAGGGGATTTCCCCATCGCGCAGCTCGAACCGGAGGAGCTTTCCACGATTCTCTGGGGCGCGACGGGTTTGAATCGCGGGGAAAAGGGATGGACGGTGCCCATGTCGAAGGGCCTGGAGCCCTATTGCAGAATTTACGTGGCGCAGGACGAGGGGATCTTCCTGTACGATTGGCGGGTTCACGGATTGACGGAGGTATCGAAGGAAAACGTCAGGGCAAAAGTGGGGTCGCAAAACTTCGTCAAGACCGCTCCCTGCATTCTGATCCTCGTGGCCGACGGCAAGGCGCTGTCGGATAACTTCGACGCAAAGGACGGCGCGGAGTTCGCGGCCGTGGCCGCGGGAGCCATGACCCAGGACATCTACCTCGCCGCCGCGGCCCTTGAAATAGGCGCCCGATATATCCATTCCATGAACATCGAGGAGATCCGCAGGGCTCTCTCCCTGCCGGAAGAGGACTACCCCGTTTGCCTGATGATGTTGGGGAAGTAGCGAAAAAGTAGAAAAAAACGGGCGGAACCTTTTACTGAGGGTTCCGTCCGCTCATGGCGCGCCCGGTATGGGCGATCACTTGGCGCAGGTGGGCTAAATATCGTCGCTGGGTTCCTGTGGTCTTTTCTACGATCTAGCCCTATTTTCTCGTTCTCCGCGTGGCGGCGATTCCGGCCAGCAGAACCATCGCGCCCGCGCCCGAAGCGACAGGACGAGCAGGCCCACCAGGCCGATACCGCTCCCCGAACTGTCACAGCCGCCCGAGCCGGCGGGCGGCTGTTTCGTTTGTTTCAGCCACTCGATCAGCGCGTCGACTGTATCCGTTTTCTCCACAAACACCGTCGCGTCCTTTTTGATAAGGAATTCGGTCAGGCCATACTCCTTCCCGTAGCGCGCCCAATCGTAGGTGTAGCCGAGCCGCGTCCAGGGCTGGGCCGAGGTTTCATAAGAATATATCTCGTTTTTGGCAAACCATTCCGCGAATGAGGGGTCAACGTCGACGGGCAGTTCCAGCGCGCTTATCTGCTTCGTGGGGTCGGGCTCATAGGCGGGGCGCTTCACGTCGGCGGGGGTAACCCACATCGCGGAGAAATAGCCGTAATCCTTTTCATAAGGGCAGCCCAGCAACTGTTTTAGGCGCATATTCCAGTCATCCGCGTTCTCGTCGTTGGTTTTGAACCACTCGACCAGTTCGCGCCCGCTGAATACCCATACCTCGCCGTAACTCGTCACATAGTCCTGTCCTTGAATGTACGAATCGGGATAGTTATGAAGCACATACAGCTTCACCTGTCCTTTGTCGTTCCACTCGGTCATCGCGTCATCCCGCGCGAGCGTCACAAGCGGCCGAATTTCGTCCTCTTCGGCGATTTTGGCATCCTCCACGGCGGCGTTGAACAATTCCGCCAGCGTCGGCTCCGCCGCCCGAATCGCGCCGCCGCTGGCGCAGCAGACAGCGGCGAAGAGCGTTAACAGTACTGACGCCAGTATCGCGACGCGTTTTTTCATCATCATGTTTATGACCATTCCTTTCTTACAAGCTGGACAAATACTCGACGATCGTGCGCAGGGAGTAGGCCGAGGAGCCCTTGGAGTACACGCCGAAGTTCTTGTCGTACCAACCGGTGGCCGCGATGTCGATGTGGGCCCAGGGAATGGAGGGGTCTACGAACTCCCGCAAAAACATTCCCCCGATGATGGTTCCGCCTCCGTCCGGCGACGCCTGCCGAAGATCGGCATGGACGCCATTCAGCCCCTCGCGAAGGCGTTCGTCGTCCATGTCGAGGCGATGCAGGCGTTCTCCGGCGATCGCGGCGGCACGGACGAGGGCCGCGCTTAGGGCGTCGTCGTCGCATAAAAGAGCTGCGGTGTAGCTCCCCAGCGCGGCTTTGGCCGTGCCGGTGAGGGTCGCCACGTCCAGGATGGCGTCCGGTTCCAGTTTGGAGGCGAAGGTCAAAACGTCGGCCAAGGTCAGGCGTCCTTCCGCGTCGGTGTTCAGGATCTCGATGGTCTTCCCGTTCATGGCGCGAATGACGTCGTCGGGCCTGTAGGCCCCGCCGTCCGGCATATTCTCCACGAGCCCCGCTATCCCGTTCACCTCTATGGGCAGTTTCAGTTCCGCGACGGCTTTCATGACGCCCATCATGACGCAGGCCCCGCTTTTGTCGTGCTTCATCGTCTTGATCCCCTCGCGGGTCTTGACGCAAAGCCCTCCGCTGTCGAAAGTGACCCCTTTGCCGACGATGGCGACGCGTTTGCGCGCGGGGCCCTCCGGCCTGTAAACCAGGTGCACCAGGCGGGGCGGCGTCGCGGAGCCCTTGCCCACGGACCACAGGGCGTTCATGCCGGCCTCGGCGATCTCCTTCTCGTCGGAAATGGAGCAGTCGAGCCCGAGCTGCGCGGAAAGTTTGGTCGCGAGGAGAGTGAACGTCAGAGGGTTGACCACGTTGCCCGGTTCGTTGCAGAGGTCCTTGGCGTAAGATTCCGCCTCGCCGACGATCCGTCCGCGTTCGAGCCCGGCCTCGTCGCCGCCCACCAGCGCAAAGGACTCCAGGGGCAACTTTTTTCTAGATTTTCCGAGATATTTGTCGAAAGAATACGCCCCCGCCAGGGCTCCTTCGGCGGCCGCGCCGCTGGCGGCCCGAGAAAATTTTTGCGCCTCTCCGTCCAGGGAAAGCTCCAAGGACAGACGGGAACAGGAGTGCGCGCCGCAGGCCCGCGTGAACTCCGCCGCGACGTCGCGGAGGACGGCGTCGGAAAATTTCCCCCGCTTGCCCCCGCCGACCAGGGCGGTCATGATTTTGTCGGGGTTATTGGGGTTATTGGAATTGTGTAGATCGCCGGGGATCAGGGCGACCTTGCCCTTTTTGCCCCAAAGCTCCGGGCTCTCGCATTTCCCCGAGGCCGGGGCGTCCTCGAACACGATCTCCCCCCGAACCTGGGTCTCCGAATCGGGGGCGCTCAAAAAACGCACGGTCATCGCGCAGCCTCCCGTTTTTCAGTTCCGGTCCTGCCAATGGAGGGCGTAAGCCGCCATCGCGGCCGCGCCCGTCCAGAGCACCGACTCGTTCACGTCGAACTTGGAGTTGTGGTGCGGGTAGTTGCACTCCGCGCCCCCCTCCGAGGACTCGAACGTGGAGCAATGGTAGAAGAAGGCCCCCGGCGCCTTGGCGAGATAGTACGCGAAATCCTCGGCTCCGGACGAGGGCAGCGCGAGTTCCTTGACCCACTCCTCTCCGAGGGCGTTCGCGGCGATGTCCCGCATCTTGAGGGCACAGGCTTTGTCGTTGACGACCGCCGCGAGGTCGCCGGAGAACATGACCGTGGCGCGTCCTCTCATCGAGGCGGCGACCCCCTCGGCCGTGGCGCGGATCCGTCGTTTCAAAAACGCGTCCGTTTCCTGATTGAAGGCGCGGATCATTCCGCGCAGCTCGCAGGTTCCGGCGATGACGTTGTGGGCCGATCCTCCCGAGATCTTCCCGATGGTGACCACCGCCGGTTCGAAGGGGCTGACCTCGCGGGCGACCAAGGTTTGGAGCTGGCTTATGGTCTCGGCGGCGATCACGATGGGGTCGACCGTCAGGTGGGGCGTGGCTCCGTGCCCCCCCTTGCCCTCGAAGACGATGGTGAGGGTGGAGGTCGAAGCCATCATCGGGCCGGCTTTCCACCCGATCTGACCGGGCGTCAACCCCTCCCACAGGTTGCCCGTGTGCAGCCCGACGATCTCGTCGACGGCGGGGTTTTCCAGCGCTCCGCTGGCGATCATCGAGAGCGCCCCGTCCACCGTTTCCTCCGAGGGCTGGAAGATGAAACGGACCGTTCCGGCGAGTTCCTCGCGGGCGTCCGCCAGCAGTTTCGCGGCGACTAAAAGCATCGCGATATGGGCGTCGTGCCCACAGGCGTGCATGTTGCCGTTGGTCGAAGCGAAAGAAAGACCGGTTTCCTCCCGAATGGGAAGCGCGTCCATGTCCGCGCGGAGCGCCAGGACCTTTCCGGGCTTTTTCCCCCTCAGGGTGGCGATGACCCCGTGCCCCTGTCCCAGGCCGGGCTTGAGCTCGTCCAGCCCCAGTTTTGCCAACTCCCGAACCACGACGCTCTCCGTGAAGGGCAGATCGTGCTCCAGCTCCGGGTGTGCGTGCAGCTCCCGCCGCAGCGTCACAATGGTTTCGTTCAACTCTTTGGCTCGTACTCCGATATTTTCCATGATTGCGCGTCTCCTTTTTCAGCCGTAGGGCTTTCCAGTAGGGCTACCGTAACAAACGCCGGTACGCTACACTACCCCTCTGATTTCCGAGATGTTCCCGATTCCTCGCGAGTTCAGATACGCTTCCATTCCATCGACGACGTTCAGCGCCGTGAAAGGGTCGATGAAGCTGCCGGTTCCGATCTGCACGATCGAGGCTCCG
Source organism: Synergistaceae bacterium (assembly GCA_031274425.1). Taxonomy (GTDB): domain Bacteria; phylum Synergistota; class Synergistia; order Synergistales; family Aminobacteriaceae; genus JAISLU01. Next base: position 17,761 of record JAISQE010000183.1, read on the forward strand.
GCCATGACGAACTCGACGGCGTCCTGCCACGTGGCAATGCCGCCTGCGCCCATGACGGGGATGTGGACCGCCTTCGCCGCCTGGTGCGCCATCCGCAGCGCGATGGGCTTGATGGCCGGCCCGGAAAGGCCCGCGTAGACGTTCTCGAAAACCGGTTTTTGCTTTTGAACGTCGACGGCCATGGCGAGAAACGTGTTGACGAGGGAAATTCCGTCCGCGCCTTCCTCCTCGCAGGCCCTCGCCAGGGACACAATGTCCTCCGCGTTGGGAGAAAGTTTGACCACCAGCTTGTGTCTGCACGCCGCGCGGATCTTCCGCACCACGTCCCGGGCGACCTGGGTTTTGACGCCGAAATTCATGCCGCCCTCCTTGACGTTGGGGCAGGAGATATTGAGCTCCAGGATGTCCAAATCAACGCCGTTCAGCAGTTCGACGCCCTCCAGGTAGTCGTCAATGGAGTGTCCGCCCAGGTTGACGATGTTGACCAGGTCGAGGCCGTTCAGCCATTCGAGCTCGTCGTCGATGAACCCCCGTACACCGGGATTTTCCAGGCCGACGCTGTTCATGATCCCGCTGGCGGTTTCCCAGACGCGGATTCCCTCGTTGCCGGCCCTGGCGTGGAGGGTCAACCCTTTCGAAGAAAGCCCTCCCAGGCGCTGGATGTCGAAAATCTCGTTGTACTCGCGCCCAAAACCGCAGGTGCCGGACGCGAGCACCACCGGGTTTTTGAAGGCGATACCGGCAAATTCCGTCCGCAGCCCGTCGCCCATCAGCCGAACACCGCCGTTCCTTTGAATACGGGGCCGTCTTTGCAGGTTTTTTTGTTTCCGTCCCTCGTTTTGCAGCTGCACACGAAGCAAGCGCCCACGCCGCAGGCCATCCGTTTTTCCATGGACACGTAGAGCTTTTCCGCGAGGCCGGCCCGTTCGCATTTTTCGTAAAGCGCCCGCATCATCGCCTCGGGGCCGCAGGTCAGAATGTGGTCGTAGCCCGCGGGCTCGATTTCATCGGTGACGAACCCCTTCACGTTGACGAGGACGCGGTCGGCCACCTGTCTGTAATCGTCCACCAGAAACGCGTCGTCGCTGAAACCCAGGTAGGCGTCGACGCGGCACTGGGGATGGCCGGCTTTCAGTTGTTTCGCCGCCAGATAAAAGGGCGCGACGCCCGCTCCCCCCCCGACCATGGCCACCTTTCCCGTCACGTCCGGGAAGGGGTTTCCCAGCGGCCCCCGCAATTCGATCTCTCCCCCCGCCTCCAGGCCGGAGAAAATCTCCGTCCCCCTCCCCACGACCTTGTACAAAAAAGAAAGAGTCGCGCCGTCGGCGTCGAATACGCTGACCGGGCGGGAGAGCACCGGATAGTGTTTCCACGCCCGCAACAGATAGAACTGCCCCATCCGAGCGCCGTTCGCGTGCTCCGCCCGCATCAGGTAAAAGTCTTTGCTCACCCGTCGATTCGACAGGATTTTGGACATCGATTTTCCCCCCAAATTTATATCTTCATTAATGTATCTTCATTTAATATATTTGCATCTTCATTCGCGTTTTCGCGCGTCGTACACGATCTTGCCGCGGCAAATCGTGCATTGGACCTTGCCCAGAAGGGTCTGGCCTATAAAGGGGGAATTGGTCGCCTTGGACGCGAAATCGGCGACCGTCCAGCGCTCCTTCTCGTCGAAGATAACCAGGTCCGCCGGGCCGCCCTCCGCCAGGTACCCGGCGTCGAACCCGTAGAGCTTCGCGGGGGCCGCCGTCATCTTTTCGATCAGCTCGGAAAGGCTCAAGTGCCCTTTGCGGACCAGGTTGGTAATCCCCAGCGCCAAAGCGGTTTCGAGACCTGTCAGCCCGCTGGGGGCCTCTATCAAGGGCCTGACTTTTTCCTCTTCGCCGTGGGGCGCGTGGTCGGTGGCGATCACGTCGATGGTTCCGTCCCGGAGGCCGGCAATGATCGCGCGGCGGTCGTTTTCGCCCCGCAGCGGCGGGTTGAGTTTCGCGAGGGCTCCCTTTTCCAGAACGGCTTCTTCCGTCAGGGAAAAGTGCTGAGGCGTGGCCTCCGCCGTCACGTTCGCCCCGAGTTCCTTCGCCAGGCGCACCACGGCCACCGACTCCGCGCAGCTGAGATGCTGCATGTGCGCCTTCGCGCCCGTGTCCAACGCCAACATACAATCACGGGCCACCATGGAGCTCTCCGAAACCTTCGGCGCTCCCTCGAAGCCCAGGGAAGCGGATACCTTGCCGTCGTTAATTCCGGGCCTGCCGATGAGGGCCGGGTCCTCCTCGTGAAGCGAGATCGGCGCGTCCAGATTCTTAACCGCCCGCATCGCCCTTCGCACAAAAGCGGCATCGAGAAGAGGAATGCCGTCGTCGCTGAACCCGACGGCTCCCATGTCCTTCAGCCGGCGCATATCGGTGAGCTCCTCGCCCTTGAACTCCTTGCTGACCGCCGCGACGGTCTTGACGCGAATCAGGGCCTTTCCCGCGCTTTCCAGAACCTGCCGCAGAGTCTCCGGATTGTCGATCACCGGCTTCGTGTTCGCCATGCAGACCACCGTCGTGAATCCGCCCCGTGCGGCGGCCGCCGCGCCCGACGCGATGTCCTCTTTGTAGGTGAAGCCCGGCTCGCGGAAGTGGACGTGGACGTCGATCAAGCCGGGGGCCACCGTCTTCCCTCCGGCGTCTATCACGTGTTCGTATTCGTCGCTGGGGTGAAATTTTCCGATATATTTGATCCGTTCGCCATCCAGTACGACATCGCGCGGTTCGTCCGTCCCGGAGACGGGGTCGATCAACCGGCCGCCTTCGATCAAAATCATTTCGACCGTGCTCCTCTCGCATGTATGCGCGCTATGATATCATGGTTGAACGGATATGGAGGGATAAGTTCGAATGTTGCGACGCGCTTTTTCGGTTTCCTTGATGCTTCTGTATTTTTCCTTCATTCTAGCGCCGATTTTTTTGATGTTGATCGGATCTTTCGGGGAGAAGTGGTTCGGCACTCTGCTGCCGACGGGCTTCACCCTGGAGTGGTACGCTCAGCTTTTCCGAAAGGCGATGTACGTGCGCGCCATGGTGATGAGCTTGTGGATCGCGGCGTTGACCGTTTTGATCAACGGGGCGATTTCGATCCTGACGGTTTACGCGGTGCACGTTCTGGAGAGCCGAAGAATACGCGCGGCCTTCGACTTCTGTCTCTTGCTTCCCATCGCCATTCCGCCGGTCGTCATGGGTCTTGGAATGATCCAGGCGTACAACTGGAAAGGTTTTTCCCTGGTGGGCACGTGGCAGCTCCTTCTGGGCGCGCATATCGCGTACACGCTGCCCTTCATGATGCGCCCCCTGATGGCCAACATCGAAATGATCCGTTGGAGCGCGCTCGAGGAAATGTGCGTTTCCCTGGGGGCCTCTCTGTGGACGACGATCCGCCGGGTGTTGATCCCCAATCTATTGCCGGGCGTCGTGTCCGGCGCTCTCATGACCTTCGCGATGTCGTTGGGGGAGTTTCAGCTCGCCGTCATGGTCACGGGGTCCAGGTCTCAGACCTTCCCCGTCGTCCTTTATCAGGCATTTTACGTTTCCACGGGTTTCGCCTGCGCCGCGACGACGCTTTTAATCCTGACGAGCCTTTTGTCCCTCGTCGGGTTGGTTTTGGTGGGCCGCTCGTTTTCTGGAGAAATCGTCGGCGGTTGAGGCCGAAACATAGATCGAAATATATAATGAAACATAGGTGAAAGATAAGTGAAGGGTAAATGAAAGATAGAGAAAAGATAATGGGGGACGAGTTGAAGGGGAAGGAATTGAAGGGGAGGAAAATCGTCAGCGTGATCGGGACGTCGACGGCCTCGCCCGAACTTTACCAGATGGCGCGCGAGACGGGACGCCTGCTGGCCGAAAGAGGTTGCATCGTTGTTTGCGGCGGACGAGGCGGGGTTATGGAAGGCGTCTGCCTCGGAGTGGCCGAGGGGGGCGGCGTTTCCGTCGGGCTGTTGCCCACCTCGCTTTCCGAGGCCAACCCCTACGTTTCGATCCCTCTGGTGACGGGCTTGGGCGAGGTTCGCAACGTGGCCGTCGTCTCCGCGGGGCAGGCCGTCATCTCCATAGGAGGGGCCTACGGAACCCTTTCCGAGCTGGGTTTCGCCATGCGCCAGGGCAAGCCCGTGGTGGGGCTCGGCACGTGGCAAATTCGGGACGAAAAAGGCGAGCCCGCCGCGATGGTGCGCGTCTCCACGCCGCTCGAGGCCGTGACCGCGGCTTTGGAGGGACTTTCTTAATGAACGACGTAAAAAGCGCAAAAAATGACTCGAAAAACGGCGTCGAACTGGTGGGCGTCGGGAAAATGTACGGAAACGTCCACGCCGTCCGCGACGTTTCTCTGGCGGTGAAGGAGGGCGAGTTCCTGTCCGTCGTGGGGCCCTCCGGCTGCGGGAAGACGACGATGCTGCGCATGATCTCGGGTTTCGTCGCGCCCGACTCCGGGGACGTTCGAATCGGAGGCGCGTCCATGAAGGGGGTGCCGCCCCGGAAGCGCCGCGTGGGCATCGTTTTTCAGAATTACGCGCTGTTTCCCAACATGACGGTCTACGAGAACGTGGCTTTCGGGATGAAGGCTCAGAAGTGGCCGGAGGACCGGATCAAGGACAAGGCCGCCGCGCTTCTGGAGATGGTGGGGATGGAGGACCGGGCCGGAGCCTACCCCCGACATCTCTCCGGAGGCCAGCAGCAGCGCATCGCTCTGGCCCGCGCCCTGGCCATCGAACCTCGGGTCTTGCTCCTCGACGAACCCTTGTCGGCTTTGGACGCCAAGGTCCGCAACACCCTCAGGTTCGAGATCAAGCGCATCCAGCGAAACAGCGGCATCACCACGGTCTACGTGACCCACGATCAGGAGGAGGCGCTTTCCATTTCCGACCGCGTGGCCCTGATGCGCGGCGGCGCTCTGGAGCAGCTGGGGGTTCCGGCGGAGCTTTACGCCTCGCCCGCCTCGGAGTTCGCCGCGGATTTTATCGGCGTCAACAACATCATGCGCGGGGTTTACCAGGGCGACGGGCGGTTCGTCTGGAACGGGCGGACTCTTTTCGTCGAGACGAAACGGGACCCCGGCCCGGCGGCGATGATGGTCCGCCCGGAGCGTTTCGCCCCCGCGGAGGCCGGCCCCGTTCTCAACGAGCCCAACATCAACATCTTAGAGGGGCGAGTGGTGGGCAAGGTCTTCTTGGGGCCTCTGACCCGCGTCGCTTTTTCCGTGGACGGCGCGACGCTTCTGATGGATCTTTTGAGCGCCGCCGGAGAGCCTCTGAGCGCCGGAGATCCGTTGAGGGCGCGATTCGCCGCGGCGGACGCCCATCTTTTATAAAAACTCGCGTATAAAAACTCGCGGCCGTTCGGGCCGAAATTTAAACGTAAAGGGGATTACGACATGAGAAAAGTTGCTTTGGCGATGTTGGGGGTGTTCTGTTTGATGGGCGCGGCTTGGCCCGCGGAGCTTTATGAGGGCGAAAACGCGCTCTTGGAGGCGGCGAAAAAGGAGAGCGGCGTGAACAGTTACGACACGGGGCCGACCTGGGCGAACTGGCAGGCGCTGTTCGACGGATTCGAGGAACGCTACGGGATCGAGGTCGCCTTCAACGACCTGGGAAGCGGAGCGACGGTGGTTCGGCTGGACAAGGAACGCAACAACCCTCAGGGGGACACGGCCTATTATTTCATGCCCTCGGCCGCGGCGGCCCAGGACAAGGAAGTGACCGAGCCCTTCAAACCCGTCCATTTCGATAAAGTCCCCGATATCCTCAAGGACCCGGACGGCAATTGGTTCTGCGTCCACAAAATGACGATCGCCTTCGTGGTGAACAAAAACCTGGTCAAGGAAACGCCGAAAAGCTGGGGGGATCTCCTGAAGCCGGAGTACTCGAAGTCCATCGTCTACCTCGACCCGCGCACCGCCGGCATCGGGTACGCGATCGTTCTGGCCTGCGCTTACGCTCAGGGCGGAGACCTGGATAACCCCGATGCGGGCATCGAATACCTGGCGAAACTGCAGCAGAGCGGCAACGTCCGCATGATCGAAAAGACGACGGAGTTCGACAAGTTCGTGAAGGGCGAGATCCCCATCTGGATCACCTATGACGCCAACGCCTATCGCGCCAAGTACATCGCTGGGCTGGGGGACGCGATCGATATCGTGATTCCGGCCGAGGGCACCATCGCCTCGCCCTATGCCATGAGCCTCGTCAAAGGCGGCCCCAATCCGAACACCGGCAAGCTCTGGCTGAATTACATCATGTCGAACGAGGGGCAGGGGCTTTTCGCCAAGGGATACGTTCTCCCCATCATTCCCGGTTTCCAGATGCCCCCGGAGGTCGCCGACAAGTTTCTGCCCGCCTCGGACTACGAGCGCGTCAAGGACGTGGATTGGGTGAAGGCCGCGGCGGTCCAGACCAAGCTGGCGGGGCTGTGGGGTTCGAAGGTTTTGGGAGAAAATTAACGGGGTCAGGGGATTTTTCTCAATCCCCTGCGGGGTGCGGGGCGAAGCCCTGCGGTTTTGCTTGATCGGCAGGGGTTGTTGAAGTTTTGAACAAAACGCGTCTTTATCTTTTGCTTTTGCCGGTGACGGCCGTCCTGGTCGCTTTTCTGGGCTGGCCGTTGCTTTTGGTGCTGTGGGAGAGCCTTTTTGTCGGAGGGGGCCTCTCCCACGGCAATTATGCGTCTCTTTTCACCAGAAGCCTTTATCGCGAGTCCTTTTTCACGAGCCTCGCTCTTTCCGTCAGCACGGCTTTTCTGGGGACGGTCATCGGGCTTCCTTTGTCCTATGCCATTCACAGGAGCGGGCGGCACAAAGGCTTTTTGATGGCATTGACGTCCGTGCCCCTGACGTTCAGCGGGCTGGTCGTGGGCTTCGCCTTCATCGTTCTGCTGGGGACGAGCGGTTTTTTCACTCTGCTCCTGAAGCGCTTCGTGGACATCAACCCCCTGGAGTTTTCGGCGTTTCTCTTTACCTGGCGGGGGCTGGTGGTGGCCTATCTCTATTTCCTCGTTCCGCGAATGATCCTCACCATGACCGTGGCCTGGAGCAACGCCGACTGGAGCCTGATGGAGGCGGCGACGAGCCTTGGGGCCGGGGGTGGGACCGTTTTTTTCAGGGTGCTCCTGCCCATGCTGGGGCCGGCGATCCTCTCCGGCTCGTCGTTGCTTTTCGCGGTGAGCATGGGGGCGTTCGGAACGGCCTTCGCCCTGACCGGGAGCGCCGTGAAGATCCTGCCCATGGTCATCTATACCCAGGTGTCCGACATGTCCTCGGACATCGCCCAGGCCGACGCGCTGGCCATCATCTTGACCGTGACGACGACTCTCGTGATCATGGTCTACGAACGAACTTTTCGAGAAGTGAAGTGACGTCCACAGGGGAGGCATGTGTGTTTGATATTTAATTTTTCGATGAAGACATTCGAGTTTTCGCTTAATACCGGACGCTCTCAAGCCCGTAAACGCTTGGGGCGTTTTGGGCGTCTTCGCGGCGGGCGTTTTTATGATTGGATCGTTTGGGCGGCGCTTGTGTCCTCGATTTGGCGGGCCGCGCCTTCCAGCGCGGGGTTGACGAGCGACGAGAACCTCGCGCCTCCCGCAACTTCTTCTTTTGAAGGTTCTTCTTTCGATATTTTCGACTTCGAGGGGCCGAAGATGAAGGACCTCTACTACGTCATCATGAGGGACATGGACGCCCAGCTTCTGGCGATGTCCACGGGAAAGCTGGACGTGCTGTCGGACCTCTACCGCCCGGCGGACGTGGAGCGCCTGGCGAGGTCGGGGGCGGCGGAGCTGTCTTTGGCCTCCACCTTTCACGGCTTTTTCATCACCTTCAACGTCCGCGAGTTTCCCTGGGATCAGGTGACGCTTCGCCAGGCCGCGTCCCAGGTCGTGGACCGCAGACGATGGACCCGGGACCTGTTCTCCGGATACTGCGAGCCCCTGGCGAGCTTTTTGCCGCCGATTTCTCCCTACTACGACCCCCTGGAAACGGCCGGTCCACCGGGTGTGGGTTCATCGAACGTAGATTTATCGAATGCGGGTTTATCAAGTGTGGAAGCGGCGCGCAAACGCCTGGCCGACGCGGGCTGGACGTGGGACCTGGCGGGATGGCTCGTCGCGCCGGACGGAAGGCCGGCGCCCCTCACCAAAATCCTCTGCCCCCCTTCCTCCGTCGCCGCCACGACCACCGAGATCGCCCAACTGATGGCCGAGGCCCTGCTCTCCCTCGGAGTCCCGGCGGAGGCGGAGCCCATCGACTTCCAGACCATGCTGGCCCGAGTGGACGCGCACGACTTCGACGCCTGCACCAACGCCTGGACCATGTCGCGAGACCCCGACGTCCTGTATTCTTTTTACCACTCGTCCATGGACGTGGCGGGAGGGTACAACCTGAGCGGCATCTCGGACCCCGAGCTGGACCGGGTTCTTAGGGATCTGCGTTACGCCCCCGACGAGGCGACGGCCCGCGTCATGGCCTCGCGCGCGCAAAGGCTTTTATCGGAGCTGTCGCCGGTCATTCCCCTTTACAGCCGCTACTCGATTTCGGCGACGCGCAACGACTGGGACGGCGTTTTCACCACCGACCGGTCCACGTCGGACAACATGATGACCCTCGTCTCCATGACCCCCAAAGACGGCAAGGAACGCCCCATCTACTGGAACATTCCCGAGGAAATACGGACTCTGAACCCCCTCGTCTCCTCTACGGCCTACGACTGGACGGTGTTGGGAACGATCTACGACACGCTGATCTCCGTCAACCCCTACACGTTCGAGGACATGCCCTGGCTGGCCGAGAGCTGGAGCATCGAACCGGGCGACGCGGGTTCCGTCCTGACTTTCACCCTGCGCCCCGGCCTGAAATGGCAGGACGGCCGCCCTCTGACCGCGGAGGACGTGGCCTTTTCCCTGCGATACATCAAGGACAACAACGTCCCGCGTTTCTACGACAGCGTGAAGGACGTGGAATCGATAGAGGTCGCGGAAGACCGGCGGACCCTGCGCGTCTTCATGGGGAACACAAGCTACTGGCACCTGCACAACATCGGGGGGATGCTCGTTTTGCCCCAACACATTCTGGAGACCGTTTCGGACTGGCGGACCTGGCAGCCGACGAACCGGCCTCACGAGGCCCTCGACGGGACGGTTCTGACCGAGCTCATCGGCACGGGCCCCTTCACGTTCCGGGAATCCCGGACGGGGGAGTACGTGCACATGACCCGCAACGAACACTACATGCTGCTGAGACCCCAAAATTCGAAAGGCTCGAAAGAGACGGAAGAGACAAAGGAGGCAAGGCCATGAACGCCTTGATCAAGAGGGTCGCCGGTTCCCTTGTGGTGTTGGTCGTGGTGCTGGTGCTCAACTTTTTCCTTTTCCGCGTCATGCCCGGCGACCCTCTGACCGGCGTCATGGACCCTCGGTTCTCCCCCGAGGCCAAGCAGCAACTGGCCGTCCAGTGGGGCCTGGACAAGCCGCTGACGGAGCAGTTTCTCGTCTACATCCGGGAGATGCTCTCGTTCCGGTTCGGCCTGTCGATGATGACGGGCATTCCCGTGTGGGACGAGCTCAAGAGCCGCGTGCCCAACACCGTGGCGCTTCTGCTTCCGGCTTTGCTTTTGTCGGCGGCCCTGGGGCTATGGCTGGGCGTGAAGGCGGCGCTGAAACGAGGGTCGAAGGTCGAGCGGCTGGTGCTCTTGAGCGGGGCCGTTTCGTTCTCGTTTCCCTCGTTTTTCGTGCAGCTTCTCCTGCTTCTGTGTTTCGCCTACGTCTGGCCGATTTTCCCTCTGAGGGGGACGAGTTCCATTCCCCCTCCGGAGGGACCGGCAGCGCTGCTCGACTACTTGTGGCATCTGACCTTGCCTCTTTTTTCGCTGGTGATTCTGAGCTTCGGCGGTTGGGCGCTCTACATCCGCAACATGATGGTGAAAGCGCTGGGCGAGGACTACGTTCTGATGGCCCGGGCCCGCGGCCTGCCTCATCGCCGGGTGGTGTGGAACCACGCGTTCCGCTCCATCCTGCCGCCGGTGCTGACGATCTTCCTGCTCTCCCTGCCTGGGGTGGTCAGCGGCGCGGTGATCACGGAGACCGTTTTCTCCCTGCACGGGGCGGGGAGATTCCTGCTGGAGGCCACCAACTCCCACGACTACCCCTCGGCGGGGGCTGCGTTCTTTCTGCTGGCTCTTTTGACCGTGTTCTGCAATCTGCTGGCGGACCTGATCTACGTTCTGGTCGATCCACGGGTTAGAAGGGAAAGCGCGCGATGACGCGTTACCTGAGTATTTTCTGTCTCGTTTTTCTGGCGCTTCTAGCCCTTTTGGGCCCGACGCCTTTGGGGCTGAAAGACGGCCCGCAGGCACCGCCGTATTCCAAACCGGACTGGCTGGACCGATCCATCGCGTCGACGGTGATTCTGCGCGTGAGCTCCGACGGAGGCTCGTCTTCTGAAGCGTCCCCCGAAGCGTCTTCGACAGCGGCTTTGACTTGGAATTACGTCGCGCCGCTGCGCGTCGCGTTGACCGGACGCCTGGACGGGGGAGCCCTTCGTTGGACGACGCCCGAGGGCGAGTTTTCGCTGGCCGACGCCTCCGGCTCGGCAGCGCTGGACCTGGACGCGCGCGATATTCCCTTCAAACGATCGCTGGGAATCAAACCATTCGACAACATGCCCTCCGTGCTTTTTCCCTCCAGGGGAGAGTACCGCCTTTCGCTTCTGGGCAGCGGGGACGTCGCCATGAAGATCGAGGGCGGGCGTTGGGGCTGGCTGGGCACGGATCAGCGCGGGCGCGACGTGGCGACGCTTTTCGTCCGGGGCATACGCATATCCCTGATCGTGGGGATCACGGCGACCTTGATCGCGACGCTTCTGGGGCTTTCTTTGGGGCTTGTTTCCGGGTACGCGGGCGGTTTCACCGATGCTCTGATCATGCGCACGGTGGACGTGCTCTTGTCCATCCCGACCCTGCCGATTTTGATGGTGCTCGCGGGGATATGGGGCAAGGGGCTGTGGAATCTCGTCCTGATTCTCTCGATTTTCTCGTGGATGGGAACGGCTCGGACGGTGCGCGCCCTGACCCTGACCCTGCGGGACGCCCCCTGGGTCGACGGCCTGCGGGCGCTGGGGGCGAAACGGAACTACATCCTTTTCCGGCACCTGGTCCCCGAGGCGCTGCCCCTTTTGCTGGCCAACGTGGCTTTAGGCGTGCCGGGGGCCATTTTGGCCGAGGCGGGGCTGGCCTTTCTGGGCCTTTCCGACCCTCGCCTGCCCTCCTGGGGGCGTATGCTGCACGAAGCCCACACGTTCGGCTCCTTCACCAACGGGGCCTGGTGGACGATCCTTCCTCCGGGGCTGGGCATTTCCTTGATATGTCTCATCTTCATGGACGTGGGCCGCAAGCTGGAGGAGCGCGCCGATCCCCGTTTGAAGCAAGAAATAAATTGAAGCGGGAAATAAATTAAAATGCGCGATCTCGATTATCACCATGAGCAAGATCTCGTCGCGTTCTGCGGCGAGCGAAAATTCAAAACGATCGTGGCGGACCCCCCGTGGCAGTTTCGAAACCGCACCGGGAAAATGGCTCCGGAGCACAAACGGCTGAATCGATACCCCACGATGGAGCTTGGGGAGATCAAGACGATCCCGGTGGGCGAGGTCGCGGACGATCCGTGCCATCTGTATCTTTGGGTTCCGAACGCCTTGCTGCCCGAGGGCTTGGAGGTGATGCAAGCCTGGGGGTTTCGGTACAAGTCCAATATCGTTTGGGAAAAGGTGCGCGGGGACGGCCAACCCGACGGCCGGGGCGTGGGGTTCTACTTTCGCAACGTCACGGAGCTGGTGTTGTTCGGCGTCAGGGGAGACAACGCGCGGACGCTGCCCCCCGCCCGCAGTCAGGTCAACCTGCTGCGAACGCGAAAACGGGAACATTCCCGCAAGCCCGATGAAATTTTCGAGGTCATAGAACGGTGCAGCCGCGGCCCGTTTTTGGAGCTGTTCGCCAGGGGCACGCGGGCAAATTGGCTGTTGTGGGGCAATCAGGCCAATGAAGCCTATAGCCCCGACTGGAACACATATAAAAATTCCCGTCGAACTTCGCCCGGCGCGTCATGCTCCCCGCGCCGCGAAGCCGTTCGGACAGGCCGATCAGAAATGGAGGTTCCGCAATGACTTCGCGCGAAAAAACGGCGATCGAGCTTCGCAGCCTCTCCGTCACCTATCGGGGCGGGGGAAAATCCGGTCAGGAGGTGCACGCCGTCAGGGATTGTTCGTTTTTCGTCGCCAGAGGCGACATCGTCGGGCTGGTTGGAGAATCCGGCAGCGGCAAGTCCAGCGCCCTCATGGCGATCCCTCGCCTGCTGCCGGCGGGGACGCTGGTGTCCGGGCAGATCTTTTGCGACGGGGAGGACATCTCGGCGCTGGGAGAGCAGGCCATGAACGCATGGCGCTGGCGCCGCATCGCGCTGGTCCCTCAGGGGGCGATGAACTCCTTTACCCCGCATCTCTCCGTGGAGAGGCATATCACGGAGGTCCTGGCGCATCATCTGAACATGACGAAAAGGGAAGGCCGTAAATACGCCTCCGAGCTTTTGGGGACCGTGGGGTTGGAGACCTCGATCCTGGATCGATATCCCCACGAGCTCTCGGGCGGCCAGAAGCAGCGCGCGGCGCTGGCTGCGGCGTTGGCGTGCAGGCCGGACTTTCTGCTGGCGGACGAGCCGACGACGGCCTTGGACGTCATCACGCAAAAAGAGGTGCTGGACATGACCGCGGCCCTGGTACGGGAGCGGGGCATGGGGCTTCTGCTGGTGACGCACGACCTGCCTCTGGCCGCCGGGCTCTGCGACACGCTGATCGTCATGAAGGAGGGCTCGATGGTGGAAAGCGGCCCTTCGCGGCAGGTGATCGACGCCCCGCGCCATCCTTACACGCGGCAGTTGGTCCAGGCGATCCGCGGCATGGAAAAAATGAACGAGGGAGGCGGACGCGCGTGACCCATTTAAACGTAAACGTAAAAGACCTGGGAGTCCATTTCAAAGGGCGCTATCGCCTTTTCAAATTCAAAGAACGCGGCGACGGCGTTTGGGCGCTGAAGTCCCTTTCTTTTTCGTTGGCAAACGGGGAGGGCTCCAAGGGGACGACTCTCTCGGTGGTGGGGGAGTCCGGCAGCGGCAAGACCACGCTTTTGCGGGCGCTCCTGGGCCTCGTTCCGCCCACGACCGGCGACGTGGAGCTTTGGGGGAACTCCGTGAGGGCGATGACCGACGAACAGCGTCTGGCGGCGCGGCGTCGGTGCGGTTACGTGCCCCAGGATCCCTACAGTTCTCTGCCTCCGACCTTGACCGTTCTGAGCGCCGTGCTGGAGCCCTGGAGCGTGGTCCGCGGCAGGCGGGGCGGCGAAGGGGAAAAAGGGCTCGCCAAGGCGAAGGAACTCTTGGCCGAACTCAAACTGCCCGAAGAGCTCTGGAACGCGCGCGTGCGTTATTCCCTGTCCGGCGGTCAGCGTCAGAGGGTGGCCGTGGCGCGCGCCTTGATCCTGGAGCCGGAGCTTCTGCTCTGCGACGAGCCCACGGCGATGCAAGACGTCTCCACCCGAGGCGAGGTGCTGGAGGTTCTGAGTCGCCGCGTCGCCGCGGGCATGTCCATGATTCTGGTGACCCACGACCTGCTTTTGGCCCGTTACGCCTCCACCCGGGGTGTGGTGCTCTACAAGGGAGAGATCGTCGAGTCCGGCGACACCGCGGAGCTTCTGGAGCGCCCGTCGCACAGCTACACCCGCGCCCTCCTGGCGGCGCTGCCAAGGCTCGGCTAAGCCGCCGGGGGCAGTGCGAACTCCCGGAATGATGGGGCGTTTCCCTCGCTACTCCCTGACGGAAACCGCGCCCAAAGCCCGAGCGACATTTGAAAATCAAAGTTAAAGAAAAAGAATAGGCAGGAGTCTTCAAGCGGCGAAGAACGCGCGCGCAAATCGACTGAACAGGAGAAAAGCCATACCGCTCATTTGCTCATGTGGGATTGCAGATCTTTTGAAGTGCTTTCGAGATGGAACGTCAAAGCCGCCGTGGCGGCTTCCATGTCCCGCGCTCGGACGGCTTCGAGAATTTTGTTGTGCTGCCGTTGCGACTCTTCGCGCATGGATTGGAGATGCAGGCGAATGTAGCGATCCACCTGCCGGCGCAGGCGGGCGATCATGTCGAGGGTGAGGGGACGGTCCGCTGAGTCATAGAGGGAGTTATGAAACTCGACATTCTGCTCTCGCCAGATGATACAGTCGGGCTCTTTCTCCATTTTACTCAGCAAGGCGGACGCCGAGGCGATGGTCTCGTCCGAGATGAGGGGCAGCGCCACGCGCAGAACACCAGCCTCGAGGGAGGTCAGCATCTCGTAAATTTCCCGAGTTTCTTCCAGGGTCAGCCCTGTCACCGTAGCTCCCCTTCGCCCGTGAAAGTCAACGAGCCCCTCCATCTCCAAAAGACGCAACGCCTCGCGCAGGGGGATGGGGCTGACGTGCAGGCGCTCCGCCAACTGGCTTTGATGAAGCGCCTCCCCTTCTCGGAGAACTCCGCGGTAAATGGCTTCACGCAGGACATTGGCGATGTAATACGGAGCGGTGTTATCTTGAAAATAGCTGGGTATCAACTCCAGAAGCGGATCTCTCTCTAAGGGGTGAATTTGTCCGCTCGGCATTTTATCTCTCATCCTTCCTATAGTGAATTGAAGTAAAAGGCCTAAAGTTAGAATAGCTAAAAAACAGTTTTTTAAAGGGTTTAACTCATTTTTACCAGTACGTTCTTTTGTTAAAGCACTATATCTTGATAAGTCCGTCTTGATAAATCTGTTTGGATTTCGGGGCAAGCTCGTCCGCGATTTTGCGCCGCGTCAATATTATGCCATCCCCGTAGTATTGCCAATGGCGAATATATTTTATATTTACTTGTCCTCCTTCTTGTTTTATGAGAAGCTTGCGCATATGAATTTAGGAGGAATGATTATGGCTGTGCCAACGGCGTTCATGAGCGAAGCATTGGATCGGATGAAACGGGAGGGGCTTTACGGCAACATCCGCACTCTGGAGAGTCCCCAAGGCGCAGTGGTGAAGATCGGGGGCAAGGACTACCTGAACCTGTGCTCCAACAATTATCTTGGTTTCGCCAACGACCCGCGGGTGTGCAAAAAAGCGAAAGAGATGATCGACCGGTACGGCGTGGGGCCCGGCGCGGTCCGCACCATCGCCGGCACGATGGACATCCATCTGGAGCTTGAAAAAAAGCTCGCGAAGTTCAAGGGAGCCGAGGCCGCGATCACCTTCCAGTCTGGATTTTGCGCCAACCTGGCGGTCATTCCTACCCTAACGGACGATGGGGACCTGATCTTCAGCGACTCCTTGAACCACGCCTCCATCATCGACGCCTGCCGCCTCTCCAGGGCGAAGGTCGTTCGATACGAGCACTCCGACATGAGCGACCTGCGCGCCAAGCTCAGCGATAACGCCGGGCCGGGCAAGAAGCTGCTCATCACCGACGGAGTGTTCTCCATGGACGGCGATATCGCGCGCCTGCCGGAGATCGTGGAGATCGCGGAGGAGTTCGGGGTCATGGTCGCCGTGGACGACGCCCACGGCGAGGGGGTCTTGGGCAAGGGCGGGCGAGGAATCGTGGATCACTTCGGGCTGCACGGCAGAGTCGACGTGGAGATCGGCACGATGTCCAAAGCGTTCGGCGTCATGGGAGGCATCGTCGCGGGCGGCGCGACCCTGGTCGACTTCCTGCGTCAGAAAGCTCGAACGAACCTCTTCAGCAGCGCGCTCACCGTTCCCGACGTCGCGGCCAACCTGGCGGCGGTGGAAATCATGGAGGCGAGCGACGAAGCGGTGAAAAAACTGTGGAGCAACGGCGACTTCCTGAAGGGCGAATTGAAGGCCAGAGGCTTCGACGTGGGCGAGAGCGAGACGCCCATCACGCCCGTGATCATTGGGGAAGCGCGGGCCGCCAAGGATTTCAGCGCCGGCCTCTTCGAGAACGGCGTGTTCGCCACCGCCATCGTGTTCCCTACCGTGCCCAAGGGAACGGCTCGCGTCCGAGCCATGGTCAGCGCCGCCCACTCTAAAGAAGACCTGGAAAAAGGAGTCGAGGCCTTCGTGAAGGTCGGCAAGAAAATGGGGATCATAAAATGAAAAAAATACTCGCGACCGGTTCCAACGGACAGATTGGAGTCGAACTGGTTCAGCACCTGAGAAAGATTTACGGTTCGGACAACGTGGTGGCCACGGCGCGCAAGAAAATTTCCGGGCCTGTGAGCGAGGGGGGCCCCTTCGCGCTTCTCGACGCGAGAGACGGAAAGGCGCTGGGCGAGCTTCTGGATTCGTGGAAAATAGACACCGTCGTCCACTTGGCCGGCATTCTCTCCGCGCGTGGAGAGGCCGAGCCGCAACTGGCGTGGGATACGAACATGAACGGGCTCTACACGGTGCTGGAGGCGGCCAGGCCCAGGAAATGCGCGCTTTTTTTCCCCAGTTCCATCGCGGCCTTCGGCCCCGGAACGCCGCCCCAAAACACGCCGCAAGACACGATTCAGCGCCCATCGACCATCTACGGAGTCGCCAAAGTGGCGGGAGAACTGCTCTGCGACTACTACCACCTCAAATACGGTCTGGACACGCGCGGACTGCGATTTCCCGGTCTGATCTCCTACGAGGCGCTCCCCGGCGGAGGAACCACGGACTACGCCGTCCACATCTACTACGAGGCGGCGGCGAAGGGCCGTTACACCAGCTACATCGGGAAGGGCAGTTTCATGGACATGATGTACATGCCCGACGCGCTCGACGCCGTTGTTCGGCTGATGGAGGCCGATCCGTCGAAGCTCCGGCACCGCAGCGCGTTCAACATCTCCGCGATGAGCATCGACCCCGAGGGAATCGCGGCGTCTATTCGTCAGGTCATCCCGGAGTTCGATCTTTCCTACGAAGTGGACCCCATGCGCCAAGCGATAGCGGACTCGTGGCCGGACTCGCTCGACTGCTCGGCGGCCAGGGAGGAGTGGGGTTTCGCGCCCCGGTACGACCTCGACGCCATGACGCGCGACATGCTGCGAAGAGTGTCCCAAAAGTAAGGCGTTTGGGAATTGCGGCGCAGAGGATTAAAATGTGGAAGAGGGGACGTTTGTTTTATTTTTCGACGTTTATTTTGTTTTTTATCGTTTTTTATCGTTTATTTTGTTTTTTATTAATACTTGAGAGTTCAAAGTTCTCAGTAGCGAGGTAAGAACTAGACGGCCCTCAAATCGATTTTGTATAATCCTTTGGTTGAAGTCACTCAAACTAAAGGAGGTTGCCATCGATAGAAG
>JAISQE010000201.1 GCA_031274425.1 Synergistaceae bacterium
GTTCTAAATTGTGGTATCATTAATTAAAGTCCTGTCATTGCATATCTACATAAGTTAAAGGAACTGATCTGACCTTGTTGATTATCTATATTGCCTCACGTCAGATGCACTTCGAGCTTTTTTCCAGGGGCAGCTGCGGCTTTTTCGAAAGTATTCAGGCTGACAGATGTATTTTCAGGATCCAATAGACGATTTAATGCCGCTCGACGCTGAAAAAAGACTTGAATAAAATGTAAAGGCTGTTATAATGCAGGAAAATTTCCATAATGAGGTGTGAGATATGACAAAAGCAGAACTTGTTGAAGGCATCTCTGAAAAGCTGAAAGAACCGAAGAAGAACATCACTCCCGTCGTTGAAGCGCTTTTCAGCTCCATAACTGACGCTCTGGCCACGGGTGAAAAGTGCACGTTCGTCGGCTTTGGCGTTTTTGAAGTCAGAGACCGCGCCGCACGTGAGGGCCGCAATCCCCAGAATCCGGCGAAAATCGTCAAAATTCCCGCGAAAAGGGTCCCCGTCTTCCGCGCTGGCAAAGCCTTGAAGGAAAAGGTGCTGGGCACGAAAGTCAGGAAGAAAAAATAGCTGCCGTAAGGCAACTCGCTTCTGTCCAAATTTCGATTGATCCGTGAGTGCCTGTCGTACAGGATTGCACGGGTGAATGTGCTTTTAAATTTTACCTTTATGTCACAGATTTTAATAACAGGGGTGTTGAACATGGCGGTCAGGAAGAAGAAAAAGTCGCTGGTCAAAGCTGCAAATTTAGAAATACCAAAAGATTTGCAGGACAGGGTACAGAATATTTTAGAACGGACAAAGCTGTCTTATCAGGAACTCCTTCAAAAATGGCTGACTCAGGAAGAAAATCCCATTGATCCCATATGTTCCGGCGATGAAGATTTTATGAATATGAAATGGAAAAAGAACGTCGATGCGCAGTTGAACGACTTTCGGCGTCAGTTGAGCGCCCTTGTGGGACCTCCCGCTGTTGATCTCCCTGTACCGGCAGAGAATGAAGCATCCGGGAAAGAAGAATACCGACGAACGATTCTCGATAAAATCAGGGTTCTCAGAGAACAGAGGGTGACGTATACAGACATTGCCCGGCAGTTTAACAGCGATGGGGTGGCGACGCTCTCCGGTACGGGGAAATGGTATGCGAGCACGATTTCTCAAATCCTGTCGAAAAGCAAAAAAACCGCTGCTTGGATATAACCTAAAAACCTGATGATAGAGTCAGCTAAAACACTACTGGAGAGCGGTCTCCCAGCTGGTGAAGTGGCCGCAAATCCTGGAATCTCTATTCCTACTCTTTACCGCTGGATTCCAGCTTCCTAAAGTACATTTTTAATCCTTACAGGGCAATGCTTCACAGCTTAACGTGCTTAAATTTCCGTTTCGTGAGCTGACCCCTATTTGGGACCCAGCGCAGACAATATTGTCATTATCGGTCTACATTTCTGAATTATTGTTAATTGACTTTTTTGATAATCCCTGACCACTGCTGTCAACTTAAGCGCTTTTTGCATATTTCTCTTTTGGGTAACTTCTGTAAAATGGGGCATCTGCGAAGTGAAGATTATGCTCGCAAACTCCTGTTTTGCCCTTAAGTTGACAGCAGTGGCCTCCTACCCAATTGATCTTTACTTTGAATACGGGTCTTCCGGGTTCGGCAGGCTCTCTAAAATTTCTATGGGGGTGACCTCCATTTGCTCGACGGGGAAGAGAGCGCCGCGCGCCAAGGCCCGCTTGTTCTCCAAGCGTTCGTGAATAATAACGTCGAAGGTCTTGAACTTTTCGGAGACGGCCATAGGGAAGTAGACAAACACCGGCTTTTTCTGGCCGATTCTGTGCGCGCGATCCGTCGCCTGATTCTCTTTCGCCGGGTTCCAGTGCCGGGAGTAGTGGACGACGTGATTTGCCTCCGTGATATTGAGTCCGAACCCCGCTGCGAGGGGAGACAGGACGATTACACCTGTTCCGGAACCGGCTTGGAAGCGGTCGATGGCCTCTTGGCGAGTTTCCGCGCGGCCTCTCTCCGACTCGCGATAGGACGGGGTTTCCCCGTTGACGATGGGAACTTCCGCAGGGCTCAGACCCAGGATGGAACACGCAACTCGTTGAAGGATACGCTGCACAGGCTTGCGAGGAGCGAACAGAATGACCTTCTCTCTCTTTTGCCTCACATCTTCCAAAATCCCCGCTAAGGCTTTTAGTTTAGCCGACGTGGCAATCAGGTCGTCCGCACTGATATGGATCAACTCTGTTTCGGAGTGGGTGATCAAGAAAGGGTGATCTGAGGCATCCTTCAATCGATGGAGAAATTCTATCGCGTAGGGCTTGGAAAAGCTTTTTGTCGCTTTGATTTTCTGAAAATCCGCTAAAAGTCCCTCATAAACGGAGAGTTGTTCCGTAGGCATGGACTGCTCACGAAAACAGAGGGTCTTCTCCGGCAACTCCTTGAGAATGTCCTCCTTCAGGCGGCGTTTGAAAAAAATGCCGAGCTTCTCTTTCAGTTCTTCGCCCACGGCGGCGATAGCCTCCTGCGTCGGATATTCTTTCTGATACCGGCGCGCGAAGTTTTTCGCGCTGTCCAATAGGCCCGGCATGGCGTAATCCATGATGCTCCACAGGTCCAGGAGCGTATTTTCGACGGGGGTACCTGTCATGGCAATGCGAACCTCGGCTTTCAGAGCCTTGGCTGCTGTGCTGACCAAAATCCCCGGCGTTTTTATTTTCTGCGCCTCGTCCAAAACCGCGACGGCCCAGTCTATCCGGCAAAAATCAAGCTGACGTTTGCGAAGCGTTTCGTAGGTGGTGAGTACAAGACGACGGGGGCAGAGGTCTTCCGACACCGGTTCCGAGCCGTAAGCCCGAATGATGTAAAAGGCTCCGTTCGGGAAAAACCTCCGATACTCCCGCTCCCAATTTTCCAGAAGCGCCACAGGTGCCGCGATCAGACAGGGCCGATCTCCCGCGTTCATTTTTTCTCCGTACCACTCCAGAAAACTCAGCACTTGCAGGGTCTTCCCCAACCCCATATCATCCGCCAGCAGAGCGCCGAAGGAACCGTCCCGGCTTCGCGCCAGCTCCTGCATCCAAGCTATGCCCTCCTCTTGATGAGGAAGAAGGCCGTACGATTTATCGAGACGCGGCGTTTCCTCCAAACGGTATTTAAGAATTTTGCCGCCGCCGGAACTCTCTACCGCATACCCCAGTTCTTCGACGTTTTCATCGATAATGAGTCCCAGCTCGCCGTCTGCGTCCCCCTTGGCTCTCGTCAGCCTCGTTCGCGCGCGGCTGTAAAGGCTTTTTGCCTCGGCCAGCGGGACCTCGACTTCCCGTCCCGTTGGCGTTCCATCCTGCCCCATCTCCGGCAGGGAGACTTTTTCCGCGCCTGTTTCCTCTGCTTGCTCAATGGCTTTTTCCAGAACGGCCAAATCTTTTTCGTCATGAACCACGGTTTGGACGTACTCGCCGCTCGGCTGTTCGATTTTCAGCCCCTCGGCGAACCAGTCCGATTTGTAAGGGAAAATGAAGGGATAATATTTAGCTTTGACGCGACCGATTTCTCGGACGCGGTCGCTGAAAGAGTCCAAGTCCACGACGTCTGGGTCGAAAAATTCCTGCGGGGCCTCCAAGAGTTTTTCCATATCCTCTCCCCTGTAGCTTCTCTTTTTGAAACGGGAAAGCTCCGCCTGCTGACGGGGGGCGAAGACGATCCTCCGGCGATCCCCGTCGTCCATTTCTTCGGTGTACAGCCCTTTGGGTTTGCGCCACTTGGCCACGGTGTCCGCGAACCGCTTCTGGTCGATGTCCGTATCGGGCAGAGAAGCGCCCACGACGATCTCGTCCTCCCCCGCTTCGAGGGAGAGGCCGAGAAACTCGGGAGCGTCGACCCGCGTTCCGGCCAAAAGCGGCTCCAATGCGACAGCGCTTAAATCAGAGGCGTCTTTATCGGCCCGCGCGAAATCCTGAACACGCGCGAGCGTCAGGAGAACGGAGGCAAGGTCAGACGCGCCCTCGCTGTCGGCTTGCGCGTTAAATTCATCGATCTCACGGCAGATATTGAACTGTGCCTCCGAGAGAAGCCATGACGTTTCGCCTATCCGCGCCATGACTTTGTGCTGCAGAACGCCGCGCTCGCCGGACGGGCCGAGAAGCGCGTACTCGAAACGAAAGCCCGGCTCGTGCAGGTCGCCGTTGCGATCCACCCGCAGCGTAGATGGGCGCGAAAAAAGTTCCGGCAGACCGAGCGCGGCGCGCTCCGCCGCGTCCAGCCCGACGAGCGTTTCGGGGGATATCCTGACGCGTCCCTCCGACTCGCCCTCCAATCGCTCCGCTCTGCCGTTATCGACAAGCTCCTGCAACAGCGCCGCTGCCTGAAGTGCTGTCGTCTGAAGTGCCGTTGCTTCAGGGTTGGGCGTCGAAAAAACAAAATCCCCGCCGCTCACGAACCAGTAGCACTCTGCCGAACAAGTATCGCTCACGCGCGTTACCTCCTTGAGTTTTTCAAATTTTCGGTTCCAAATTGTTTGGATCTGACTTCGGATTTCACATCGATCCCCAGATTATAACCTAAATCCCCCTGCATTTTGAGCACATACAATTACGCCTGATTCCAGTAAAATAATCCACCATATTGCACTCAAAAGCCTGTCTTTTGAGCACGAACATAATCTTTGTCTTGCTCT
>JAISQE010000138.1 GCA_031274425.1 Synergistaceae bacterium
AGAACTGACATGGAGAACTGATATGGCGGAATAAACCGCGGAAGAAATTCGGAAATATTGCAGTGGAAGTATGGATGGAAAAAGGTTTAAATCGAAACGATGGTCGATCGCTACCGCCGGCGCTTCTCTCGAAGGCGATAGGTCGGGCGATTGCTTAAGCGTTCAAACCCCGCGTCGCCGACCTAGGCAAAAGCCGGTGAAATGCTTCGGGGGTTCCATAATTTACTGGAGGGGTGGAGGGAACTTTGGAACAGTGTGGTTTTGTGGATGAGTATTTTGAAATTTCGGCGCGAGGGAGCAGGTTTTCGACGGAAATTTTGGGCGGCATCGTCACTTTCATGGCTATGGCCTATATTTTAGTGGTGCATCCTACCATCATGGCCGCCGGCGGTCAAGGAATGCCGCGCGAGGCGGTTTTTACGGCAACGGCGATCATCGCCGGCGTCTCTTCCATCGTTATGGGCCTGTGGGCGAAGCTGCCCTTCGCTTTGGCTCCGGGGATGGGCAGCAACGCCATCATGATCGGCTTGGTTGGCGCGGGCCTGATCACCTGGCAACAGGGGATCGGCATGGTGGTCATTTCGGGTACGATTTTTGTCGTCGTCAGTTTCCCCATACTCAAATGGCTGCGGGTGGCGGGGGTGTCCGACCCCAAGATTTTGAATTTCAACCTGCGCCGGGTGGTCGTGGAGGCCATTCCCGTGAGCGTCAAGTTCGGGGTCAGTTTCTGCATCGGTCTGCAACTGGCGATTTTGGGGGCCGGGCGCGCCGGGATCGGTTTCGCTCTGGTCAACAACAACAATTTTGTGCTGGGCGATTTGACCAGCCCTCAGGTGAGCCTTGGGCTGATAGGACTGCTGTTGATTTTGGCGATGGTGTTTTTGCGCCGCAAGGGCGACCGCCCTCTGGTGCCGGGCGGATACCTGATCGGGATGCTCGCCATCACCGCCGTCGCTATTTATTTGGGCCTGGTCAAAAAACCGGCGGCTCTGGTTGTCCAGCCTCCCAGCGTTTTGCCGGTTTTCTGGGCGTTCGAAATCACGGGCGACTGGATCAAGCAAGTCTATCCTTATATTCTGGTTTTCTTCATGAGCGATTTTTTCTCCACGGCGGGGACGGCCTTGGCCTGCGCCGAGAAAGCGGGGCTGATGGACGATAAGGGAAACGTGCCGCGCCTGAGCGAGGTTTTTTACGTCGATTCCCTCTTCACGATCATTGGCGCGTTTTTTGGTTTGACGGTGGTGACGACCTTCGTCGAGTCCAGCGCCGGCGTCGAGTCCGGGGCGCGTACGGGCTTCGCGTCCCTGGTGACGGGAACGCTGTTTCTCGCGGCCCTGTTTTTGTCGCCGGTTTTCCTCATGATCCCCCCTGTGGCCACCGGAGCGGCGCTTTTTGCCGTGGGCATCGGCATGATGCTCGGCATCCGGCGCATCGTCAAACAAACCGAAAACGATCAGTTGGAACTGGTGTCCGTGCTGCTGATGATCGCCTATTACGCTCTTTTGCGCAACACGGCCGGAGCCATGTGCTTCGGCATCATCGCCAACGGGTTGCTCAGGGCGATCAAATTCGTCTGCGGCCCATCCGAGGTGAACTGGGTGAAGCTGGTCTCGGGCGTTTTGTTGTTCGTGCTCGGCGTGAGTTATTTTGTCGTCCAGATTTTATCCGCGGCGCACTGAGAGAAGGGAGGAAACATGATGCGGGTTATCGATCGCTGGCGTTACCAAGATCAGGCCATCCTTCGCCGTACCGCCGCGGGCGAACTCCCGGCGGACCTGGCGATCGTCAACTGTTCCGTCGCGGACGTCAATACCCTGAGCTGTTATCCGGGAGAGGTGTTCGTCGCCAACGGGGTTATCGTCCACGTCGAAAGCGATCCGGCCAATTTTCGGGGCGCGGAGGCCGACGCTAAGGTCGTCTACGACGCCGGGGGCGGGTTTCTGGCTCCCGGCCTGATGGATTCTCACGTGCATGTGGAGAGTTCGATGTTGACGCCCAAGCATTTCGGCGAAGCGGTGGCGGTGTACGGGACCACGAGCATCTTCACGGATTGCCATGAACTGGTCAACGTGGCTGGTCAGACCGCTTTTCGTTTTATGTTGGAGGACGGCAAGCGTTCCCCCATTCGTCAGTTCATGCTGATTCCCTCCTGCGTTCCGTCGGTGCCGGGCTTGGAGGAGGCCGGGGCCCGAATCGTCGGCAGGGACGTGGAGGACCTGGCCGGATTGGATCGGGAGCTGGCGCTGGGCTTGGGAGAGGTGATGAACTACCCCGGAGTCATCCAAGGAGATCCGCTGATGACGGAGATTTTGCGGACGGCCAAGGATTGCGGCCTGTACCTGCAAAGCCACTATTATAAACTTTTTGGGCGAGAGCTTTCCGCTTATCTGGTGCAAGGGCTGGGCGGCAATCATGAACTGCGCACGGAGGAGGAAGTGGTCGAAACGCTCAGGAAGGGCGGCTGGGTCGACCTTAAAGGAGGCAGTTCGATGCCGGTGTGGGCCCATGACTTTTTCCCCGACCTGCTCGACGCGGTGAGGCGTTTCCCCAACCCGGACGTCCTCAAGGTGACCCTCTGCACGGACGACCGCCACGCGGCCGACATCGAGAACAAGGGGCACATGAACGTGGCGGTGCAGCGGGTCATCGACGCCGGTTTCGTTCCTATAGGGGCTCTTTCGTGGGGCACGCGCAAGGTGGCGGAGGAATACGGCATCGCCAACCTGGGGAGCGTGGCCGTGGGGAACCTGGCCGACGTGATGGTGCTGGAAACCCTCGATCGGGTGGTTCCGACGGCCGTGTTTGTGAGCGGCAAGCTGGTAGCGGAAAAGGGCGAGCTGGCGGAGGGCGCGAAACAAAAGCGCATCCCCGCGCCGGAAGCTCTGCTGAAAAGCGTGAAGCTGACGGCGGTGAAGACCGGGGACTTGGAAATCCGCGCGCCTCTGGCGGAGCCGGTGAATGTGAAAGCGAACGCGAACGTGAAGGTCAACGCGATCGACTTCACGCGGAAGATCACGGAACTCGTCGCGGAGGAAATTCCCGTGTCGCGCGAGGGGACATTGCGGCTCCCCCAGGAGGGGGACTTCGCGTGCCTGGCGGTTTTGAATCGCTACGGCACGGGGGGAAGAGGGATCGGGGTGATCAAAAACTTCGGCCTGCAAGGCGGCGCGGTGGCCTCCACGGTTTCTCACGATTCGCACAACTTGACGGTGGTCTACCGCGACGTGGAGGATGCCGTAAAAGCGGTGAACGCGCTTATCGAGCGCCAGGGAGGACTGGCGGTTTCTTTTGGCGGGCGACTCGCGACTGTGGAGCTGCCCATCGGAGGCTTGATCTCGGAGTTGCCGGCGGCGGAGTTGTCGGAGGCGCTGAGCCGGTTCGAGGCGCTTTATTATCAGGCCTTCGGGGGGAAAGAGGTGTCGCTGCTGAAGGTCGCCACCACCTCGCTGATCGTTTCGCCTAAGTTCAAGCTCTCGGACAAAGGCATCGTGGACGTGCTGGAGCAAAAGCTGGTTCCGCTTTTCCCGGATTTTTCCGATTACAGGCCCTGAGCTCAGGCGATCCGCTCCCATAATAAACAAAAGGAGTGACGCGAAATGACAACAGCCATTACGAGAGGAGAAGAGGTTATGACGGATTTTCAGTTCAAGGCGATCATTAAAATGGTTTTGTCGATTGCGCGAAAAACAAAAGACGCAAACGCCATTATCCGCGAACTCGAAAAACTTCTCCCCGAAGACGAACGAGGTTCAGACGAAGACTAACGAGCCACGGAAAAGAGAATCCCACTGAAAACGCGGGTGAGCGAAGGTGAAGTTATAACCGATCCGGTCGGCGTTTGCGCGCCGCGAAGACCGTCAGCGGAAGCAGCGCCGACAACCCCAACCCGGAATCGCAGCCTTCTTTCTCGTTTTCGTCGTTGTTTTCGCTCTCGGCGGAGCTTTCTTGGGCGGAGTCGACGGCGTCGTGTTTTTCCTCGGCCTCGCCCGAACTATAACTGGATTTGGATCGTACCGTGACGTTCATGGAGGTGGAGACGTTCGTCCCGCCCTCGGCCTTGAAGGTGATCTTGGCGGTTCCCGCCTTCACGCCCCTCAGGTAAAGCCGGCCCGAGGAGTCCCTAACCAGGGCGACCACGTATTTATTGCTGGTTGTCCACGTGACCGCTTTATTGGCGGCGTTCGAAGGGGAAAGCGTCACCGTGGGCCTATAGCTCTCCCCGACCCCCAGCGTCAGGGTTTTCGGCGACACCGTGATTCCCCTCACCGGGACGTTGGCGGAGCCGCGTACCGTGACGTTCATGGAGGTGGAAACGTTCGTCCCGCCGTCGGCCTTGAAGGTGATCTTGGCGGTTCCCGCCTTCACGCCTCTCAGGTAAAGCCGGCCCGCGGAGTCCTTGACCAGGCCGACCACGTATTTGTCGCTGGTTGTCCATGTGACCGTTTTGTCGGCGGCGTTCGAAGGGGAAAGCGTCACCGTGGGCCTATAGCTCTCGCCGATTCCCAGCGTCAGGGTCCTCGGCGACACCGTGATTCCCGTCACGGGGATCTTTCCGGGACTGGGAGCGGGTTGGGGTTCTGGAATCGGGTCGGAGCCGCTTCCTTCGCGAACGACGACATTCCACAGGTTGCCGCAGACGTTCGAGCCGGGAAGCGTGACGCTGCCGGCGTTCAAGACCTCCGGGCTCACCGAGCGACCCGTTTTGACCGTCTGACGTCCGAAAGTGTAGCCGGCCTTTTTCGCGGTGAGCGTGTAGGTTCCGTTCGAGGGAAGTTTCGCGAACGCGAAGACGCCCTTGGCGTTGGTCGTCGCCGAGGCCGTCGCGCTTCCCGTCAAAGCGACCGCCGCGCCGCTCACCGGAGCGCCCGACGCGTCGAGGACCCTTCCGCTGACGATCTCGCCCTTACCCGTTTGATATAAGTTATAAATACACTCGTCAACAATGTTGTAACTAAAGGAAGCGTCGACCTTGGGCAAGGCGTACCATACGTTGTCGGAGCCGCCCCATCCCATATTGAGGTGATGGTACAGCGTGGAGGCGCTGTAGCCGTACCCGTCGGCCACGATGGCGTGCCCGCCGCCGTTGCCGGCGCTGATGCCCACGAGAACCGGCAAGCCGGCGTCGAGATTGGGGTTGATCATCCGGCTCAAAACATCCGCCGGAATGGGGAAAAATTGCGTTCGGGAAACGGTCGCGCCGTACGCGGCGTTGGAATACCGAAAGGTGTCCGTCAATCGTTTGTAGGCGAGAGCCATCATCGCGCCCGTCTCGCCGGACGTGTACCCCGCCTTGATCGACATGCCGATGTCGGAGAGCAACGCGCCGATGTTCTGGCGTTCCGCCGTCGTTATCGCGGCGCTGTCGGGCTGGAGCGGCATACCGTCCCATCGGTAGGGGCCGCCTCTTCCGTCGCCGCCGCGCGTCGTCCCGGACTGCGACCTGCCGTCTACCGTAAAAGAAAAGGTTTTTGCTCCTATCCCCGCTTGCGGGTACTTGAAATAGCGTAAAACTTGCCCTACGGCCGTGGCGACGCATCCCGTCACGTAGTTTTTTGGCGTGTAATAATTATAAAGAGGCGGCGTCCCGCTTTGAGCCCATGCGCTTTTCAAAAGCGGTTCGACCCGCAGGTCGGACACCGAAGAAAGGCTCTTGGCGCTCATTTCTCCGTCCACGGCCTTCGCCGTTTTCAGGAGGTTCCACTTGCTCCGCTCCTCGCTGCCGCTCCCCGCCCCCAGTCCGTAAAACTTCGCCGTCGTCTCCCTTGCCGCCTTGACGCGCGCCTTCAGGTCGGCGATCGCCAACGCTTGAAAAGGGCCGTTCTCCCCTGGGTCATAATCGGTCGCGCCCGGCTGCCAGGCCAAGATGGGCTCCACCAAATCGTCGGCCGGGACGAATACGATTCCCCTCGGTTCGAGAAACACCGCGTAATATAGGGCTTTCTCCCCCGAAAACACCTCCGAGGAGTCGCCGTACATCCGCACTTTCCCGCTCACGCTCCCCGGACTTTCCTCCAGCGGTCTGCCGTCGATCGCGAGCCAGCCCCTCACCGCCAGCGCCGCCTCGTCCGGGGCGACCGGCTTTCCCCACGACGGGGAGGACAACAGCAACAGAAATAGAAACAGCGCGCCATAGAATTTTTTCGAAAAATTTTTCATCATGCGTTTCCTTCTTTCCGCTTTTCCTCATGCCGTCGAGGGCGTATTCATGTCAATTCAATTCAATTCAATTCGAGCCAAGCCAAGCCTCTCAAGCCCAACCTCTACACGGCTTCTTTGAACGCCTCGATCACGCGCGTCTGCCGCTCTTCCGTCATGCTGGAGCCCGAGGGCAGGCACAGGCCGTGTTGGAACAGGTCCGCCCCCACGTCCTGTCCTTCCGCGTGGGGATAGTAGCGGGCGCGCTCGAACACGGGCTGCAGGTGCATGGGCTTCCAGACGGGGCGTCCCTCGATGTTGAGGCTGGACAGGTGTTCGAGGACGGAGATCGTCGAGGCCGAGATCGGTTTTCTCAGGGTCAAAACGGTCAGCCAGCGGTTGGATGCGCTCCATTGGGGTTCGGGCATGAACTCCACTCCGTCGATGACGCCCAACTCCCGAACATAGCGGTCGAAGACGCGGCGGCGCGCCGCCACCCGTTCGTCGATATGCCGCATCTGTCCCCGGCCTATCCCGGCGAGCACGTTGCTCAGGCGATAGTTCCATCCTAACGTGGAGTGCTGGTACCACGGGGCGGGGTCGCGGGCCTGAGTCGAGAGAAAGCGGGCGCGGGCGATGGCCTCCGCGTCGTTGGAGAGTAGCATGCCCCCGCCGGACGTGGTGATGATCTTGTTGCCGTTGTAAGAAAAAACCGAGAATTTTCCGAAGGAGCCCGTCTGTTTGCCCTTGTAACGCGCGCCCAGCGACTCCGCCGCGTCCTCGATGACGGGGACGTCGTATCGGTCGCAGAGCTTCAAGATCGGGTCCATATCGCAGCTCTGGCCGTAGAGGTTCACGATGATCACCGCCTTGGGCGTCTTGCCCTCGCTGGCGCAGTCCCGCAAGGCCGCGTCCAGGGCTTGGGGGCTCATGTTCCAGGACTCCGGCTCCGAGTCGATGAAAACGCACGTCGCTCCTTTATGGTACAAAGGAGCGACGGTCGCGGCGAAGGTCAGGGACGAACAAAAGACCAGATCGTCCTGGCCGATGCCCAGAAGTTCTCCCGCCAGATGCAGAGCCGCCGTCCCGGAGGCGAGGGCAAGGGCGGCCTCGACCCCGGCGAAGTTGGCCGTCTCGCGTTCGAACGCTTCCACGTGAGGGCCCAAGGGCGCGATCCAGTTCGTGGCGAAGGCCTCCTCGATCATTTTCATCTCGTCTCCGCTCATGTGGGGCGGAGACAGGTATATTCTTTCATTCGAACTCAAAGGCGTTCGCCTCTTTTCCGTAGGTATTGTCTTGTCACGCGGCTATTATACGACAAAACGCGGATTACCCTTGAAACATTCAAGCTCAGGGGGCGGAGCCCGCTCTAAGCGGTGCTTGAAGGATACGCGGGCTTCACGCCGATCCGCGTCTTTCGATTCGGCATCCTCCGACGCGGCGGGCCGAGCGATCCACCGCCATCCCGATCAAGGTTGTAACTCCCTGGGGCGCGGCCGCGTATTTGTCCGCGTACCCCTTTTCCCGAATCTGCCTCATCGCCTCTTCGGCGGCGCTCTCCGCCGCCTCCTTGCCGTCGGCGACCTTCAGCTCCACCACGTAGCGATAACCGTTCTTCTCCGCCTCGATGTCGCTCCTGCCCCAGTAGCTGTGGTTCTCCGCCGTGGTGTTCGCCTGGGAAGCCCAGATCAACGTGAAGAGGATCATGTGATAAAAACTCTCCGCGTAGGGGGCCGGAATGCCTCTCTCTCGTTCGCGTCTGCGCGCTCCGGCGTATTTTTGTTCTTCGCGCTCATAGAGATCGTAGGGCAGGCTGGCAAGCAGCGCGTTGTAGACCTTCACCAAATCCTCGGCGCATCCGCGCCCCAATGCCTCTCCTAAGTTGTTCGCCGCGGCGCTGACGTCGGGGAGCTCGAATTTCCCGTAGAGAAAAAGGCGCGCCACCGAAGAAAGCACTTCCTTGT
>JAISQE010000035.1 GCA_031274425.1 Synergistaceae bacterium
TCCTACTCAGGCCGTCGCTTTTTTGCCGATGGCGCTCTTCACCGCCTCCGTCAAAAGAGGCACGATCTTCAGGGCGTCTCCCACCACTCCGTAGTCCGCCACCTCGAAGATGGGCGCTCCTGGGTCCTTGTTGATCGCCACGATGATCTCCGATTCCTCCATTCCCGCCAGGTGCTGGATCGCCCCGGATATGCCGCACGCGATGTACAAATTGGGGCGCACCGTCTTGCCCGTTTGGCCCACCTGGCGGTCCTTTTCCACCCAGCCGGAATCCACCGCCGCTCGGGACGAGGATATCGTCCCTCCCAGTTCCGTCGCCAGAGCCTCCAAAATCGGGAAGTTCTCAGGGCCTCCCATTCCACGACCCCCGGACACCAGCACCTTCGCGTCCTGAATGTCCATCTTCCCGCTGACCTTCTTCACGATGTCCAAGATCTTCACGTTGACGTGACCCGCGATGTCCGGCGGCGCGAACTTCTCCACTTGGGTCTTCGCGTCGCTCCGCTCGCGCCTCGCCATCACTCCCGGACGCACCGTCGCCATCTGCGGACGGAACTCCGCGCACACGATCGTCGCCATGATGTTGCCGCCGAAGGCCGGGCGCGTCATCAGAAGATTCTTCGTGCCCTCCTCGATGTCCAGGCCCGTGCAGTCCGCCGTCAAGCCCGTGTGAATTCGCGCGGATACCCGCGGCGCCAGGTCCCGGCCGATCGCCGTGGCTCCGTACAGCACGATCTCCGGCTTGTACTTCTTCACCGCCTCCGACAGCGCGTAGGCGTACGGCTCCGTCATGTAGGTCTCCAGCGACGGGTCGTCCACCAGGATCACGCGGTCCGCCCCGTACTTCGCCAGCTTGTCGCACAGGTCCTCCACTTTGCTGCCCAGCAGGACCGCCGTCACCTGGCAATCCAAATCCTTCGCCAGGTCCTGACCCTTGCCCAGAAGCTCGTACGAAACTCCCGCCAATTTGTTGTCCACCTGCTGCGCAAATACGAACACGCCTTTGTATTCCCCGTTTGGCATTCAGCTCATCTCCCTTATATGACGAACTTCTCGCTCAGTCTGTCGACCAGCCAGCCGGCGGATTCCTCCGGGTCCAGCGTCACTACCGTGCCTTTCCCTTTTACCGCCTTCGTGAAGGACTTCTTCACTCTCGTGGGGGAGCCGTTCAGCCCGATGTTGCTGTCGTCTATCGTCAGGTCGCTGCGCTTCCACACCGGGATCTCCCGCCTCCAGGCCTCGAATATGCCGCTCGGCGTCATGTAACGCGGCTCTCCCAGCTCGCTCAGGGCCGTGACCAAACAGGGCAGCTTCGCGCGGATCATGTGATAGCGGTCCTCGTACTGGCGCTTCACCGTGATGTTTCCGTCCTCGATCTCGATTCCCTCCGCGTAGCTGATGTTGGGGATTCCCAGGTGCTCCGAGATCTGCGGGCCCACCTGGGCCGTGTCTCCGTCTATGGCCTGCCTGCCCGTGATGATCAGGTCGTACTCCAGGTTCTTGATCGCCGCGGCCAGCGTGGACGACGTCGCCCACGTGTCCGCTCCCCCGAACGCCCGGTCCGACACCAGGATCGCGTGGTCCACTCCCATCGCCAGCGCCTCGCGCAGCGCCACGTCCGCCTGGGGCGGGCCCATCGACAACACCGTCACGTGTGCCCCGAACCGGTCTTTCAGCTTCAGCGCCGCCTCCAAACCCGCCTTGTCGTCGGGGTTGATGATGCTGGGCACTCCCTCCCGGATCAGCGTTCCCGTCGTCTGGTCCAGACGAACCTCGTTGGTGTTGGGAACCTGTTTGATGCAGACAATGATTTTCATGGTGATCTCTGCCTCCTCTCCCAAACTAATGCAGGGCGGCGGCGGAGATGACCATTCGCTGCACCTCGCTGGTGCCCTCGTAGATCTCCGTGATCTTCGCGTCCCTCATCATCCGCTCCACTGGGTAATCCCGGGTGTAGCCGTAGCCGCCGTGCAACTGGACGCACTGGGTCGTGACCTCCATCGCCGTCTCCGAAGCGAAGAGCTTCGCCGTGGCCGAGTCCACCGAGAAACGCTTCCCGCTCTCCTTGGCCATCGCCGCGCGATAGACCAGCAGGCGCGCCGCCTCGATTTTGGCGTGCATGTCGGCGATGCGGAACTGGGTGTTCTGGAACTTCGCCAGCGCCGAGCCGAACTGCTTGCGTTCCTTCACGTACTTCACCGTTTCGTTGTAGGCCCCCTGGGCGATGCCCAGGGCTTGGGCCGCGATGCTGATCCGGCCGCCGTCCAGCGTGCCCATCGCGATGCCGAAGCCCTTGCCCTCCTCCCCCAGCAGGTTGCCCTTGGGGACGACGCAGTTCTGGAACACCAGCTCCGTCGTGGAGGAGCCCCGGATGCCCATCTTCAGCTCCTTTTTGCCGATGCTGAAGCCGGGGAAGGACTTTTCCACGATGAACGCGGAGATTCCCCTGTTGCCCTTGGATTTGTCGGTCATGGCGAAGATGATGTAGATCTCGGCCTTGCCGCCGCTGGTGATGAAGATCTTGCTGCCGTTCAGGACGTAATGGTCGCCCTCCAGCACGGCTTTCGTCTGCTGGCCGGAGGCGTCGGTGCCCGCCCCGGGCTCCGTCAGGCCGAACGCCCCCACCGCTTTGCCGGAGGCCAGGGGAACCAGGTATTTCTTCTTCTGCTCCTCCGTGCCGTATTTTTCGATGGGGTCGCAGGCCAGGGAGGTGTGGGCGGCCACGATGACCCCCGTGGTGCCGCACACCTTGGAAAGCTCCTCCACGCAGAGGATGTAGGTCAGAACGTCGCAACCCTGCCCTCCGTATTCCTTCGAAATGGGTATCCCCATGAAACCGTAGTGCTGCATTTTTGCCACAGTTTCGTCCGGGTAACGCTCTTCCTCGTCGAGTTCCTGAGCCAGAGGACGCACTTCCTTCTCCGCGAAGCTCTCGAAGAGCTCTCTGGCCATCTGCTGTTCTTTGGTCAGTTCAAAGTTCACCGCAAACCCTCCAATATCTAAAATGTATTGGCGCTGCTGTTGCTAGAGATGCTAAAGAGGCGAAAAATACAACGTCTCCTCGTTCCATTGACTGTCCAGCTTCTTTTTGTTTACCAGGTGCCGGAGGTGGGCCAAGGTTTCGGAGCAAGCAAACCACTTTTGTTGGATCGAAATATCCGTGAATTTGTCCCCTTTCGACCACTCGATGTCCTTGGCCACATAAAAAGCGGGTACCGGACGACCCGCGACTTGGACCAACGACTCCATGGCGGCGAGCCGAACGGCGTGATGCTCCAACAACTCGTCGATACGGCCGTTTATGTTAGCGAGAGGAGCTCCATGCGCCGGGTAAAGACCGCGCAGCGGCATGGATCGCACGCGCTTCAAACTGTCGCAAAATATCTCCAGATAATCGTGGTCCAGGTCCCAGGTGGTGATGTTCGGCGATATCCGGTTCAGAACATGGTCGCCGCCGAACAGGCTTCCCGTAGGTTCATGCCATAGGCCGACTTGCCCCGGAGTATGCCCCGCCAAGTCCACGACGGAAAGCGCGTACCCGCCGTAGCTCAAGGTGTCGCCCGGCCGCACCGTCTCAATGGGAACGCTGAAGGCGGGCCTGTTGGAATGGGCCACGTGCTCCTCCGGCTTCAAGGCGTGTTCTTCTGGAACGCCGCACCACGTGTTGGTCTGCGTCAGCCACCTCCAGTGAGAGGGCAACTGGAAGGCGTCGATGTAAACTCGATCCGTTTCGCTGGCGTACACCTTGTTTTCACTGCATTTCAGGCGCGAGATCAGCCCGCAGTGGTCCACGTGCATGTGGGTGAGGAAGATGTCCGTCTCCTCCAGCCTTACGTCCAGATCCTCCAAGTGACCGCGCAAAGACGCGTTGCAGGCGTCGTGGTTGAGAGCCGTGTCGATCAGCAAATTTCGCCCTCGATTTTGCCCCTCTCGGCTCCCTTTGAACAAATAGTCGTGAATTCCCCGCAGGGGATGCTTTACAAAAGGGACGTCCAGTTGGAAGACGCCCGGAAGTATTTCGACAGCCATCTATTCCTTGTTCGCTTATTTACCGTAATCGTAGAAGCCCTTGCCGGTTTTTTTGCCGAGCAGGCCGCCCCGCACCATCTTTTTCAGAAGCGGATGAGGACGGTACTTCGAATCCCCGAACTCGCCGTAGAGCACCTCCATGATCGCGAGGCAGACGTCCAACCCCACCAGGTCGCCCAACGCCAGGGGGCCCATCGGGTGTCCCGCCCCCAGCTTCATGGCGGTGTCGATGTCCTCGGCGGAGGCCAAACCGTCGGCGTAAATGCCGATCGCCTCGTTGATCATGGGAATCAGGATGCGATTGACGACGAAGCCCGCGCCCTCTTTGATCTGGACCGGCGTCTTGCCGATCTTCACCGCGATGTCCGTCACCTTCGCCACGACCTCGGCCGGCGTTTGCAGGGCGGCGATGACCTCAACCAGCTTCATGATCGGGGCCGGGTTGAAAAAGTGCATCCCCACGATCGCCCGGTCCAGTCCTCCGGAGATCTCCGTCAAAGACAGAGACGACGTGTTGGACGCGAAGATCGTGTCCGGTCTGCAGATGCCCTGGAGCTTCAAAAACAGCTCTTTCTTGAGAGGCATCTCCTCCGGGATGGCCTCGAGCACCAGGTCGCAGCCGGCGAGGTCCTTCAGGGACCCCACCGAGGCTCTCGCAAGAATGGCGTCCGCCTGTTCCTGCGCCATCTTGCCCTTTTTCACGAGACCGGACAGCGAGGACTCCATCTTCTTCTTGCTACCGCTGACCACTCCTTCGCGGGCGCTGGTCAGGACGACCTCATAACCCTCCGTAGAGGCAAACACCTGCGCAATACCGGCTCCCATCGTGCCGGAACCGATGACTCCAATTTTCATTTTCCGTACCTCCTCCAAAGTCTATATGTCTATAATCGATAAATTCAACCGCAGTTTTCCACAAGGGTGGACACGCCCATACCTCCGCCGATGCAGAGCGTCGCGACGCCCTTTCCGGCGCCCCGCCTGCGCATCTCGTGCAGAAGCGTGACGAGAATGCGGCAGCCGGAGGCCCCCACAGGGTGACCCAGGGCTATGGCCCCGCCGTTGACGTTCACTTTCGACGGGTCCCACTTCAACAACTGACCCACCGCCACGGCCTGGGCCGCGAACGCCTCGTTCGCCTCGATCAAGTCGATGGCCCCTATGTCGAGCCCCGCTTTTTTCAATAGCTTCTGCGTGGAAAACGCCGGCGCGATTCCCATCACCGACGGGTCCACTCCCGCCGTCGAGCCGGCGATCCACTTCGCTATGGGCTTCACCCCCAGCTCTTTCGCCTTCTCCGCGCTCAGCACCACCACGGCCGCCGCTCCGTCGTTGATCCCCGACGCGTTGCCCGCCGTCACCGTTCCCCCGGATTTGAACGCGGGCCGCAGGGCGGCCATGGCGTCCACCGTCACTCCCCCACGGGGATACTCGTCCTTTTCGAAGTTCACCGTATCCTTTTTCACTTTCACCGGCACGGGAACGATTTCATCCTGGAACTTTCCCGCCTTCTGAGCGGCCTCGCATTTCTGCTGGCTCTCCGCGGCGAAAACGTCCTGCATTTCGCGGGTGACGCCGTATTTCTCGGCGACGTTCTCCGCCGTGATTCCCATGTGGTAGTCGTTAAAAGCGTCCCACAGGGCGTCTTTGACCATGAGGTCGATCAAGGACCCGTTGTTCATGCGATAGCCGAACCGCGCTTTTTCCAGGGAGTAAGGAGCAGCGGACATGTTTTCCATCCCCCCCGCGACGACGACGTCCGCTTCTCCCAAGGAGATCATGGCCGCCGCGAGGTTGACGCTTTTCAGTCCCGAGCCGCAGACGATGTTCAGGGTCTGAGCGGGGGTTTCGACGGGAAGGCCCGCTTTTATGGAGGCCTGCCGGGCCACGTTCTGGCCCTGGGAGGCCTGGAGCACGCACCCCATGTAAACCTCGTCGACCTGGTCCGGGGCCACGCCCGCGCGTTTCAAAGCCTCTCTGATGACCACGGCCCCTAGCTCGGCGGAGGATACGTCCGCGAGAGCGCCGCCCATCTTCCCTATCGCCGTGCGACACGCGCCGGCCAACACAATTTCTTTACTCAAGTAATGTCACCCCTCTATCCGAATAAAATGCACCATTGCATATTATGGCAAGGCATTCTCAAGGATAAGATACCAAAACAGCATATCGATATACAAATATCGATATGCTGTCTCATGATCGCCATACTGTTTTCACGACGCTTGCCAGGCGGGAGAGGGCTGGCGGCGTGTTCTAGAAATATATTTTGAACTTGGCGCCGGCGGCGAAGCCTCCGAAGTTGTATCCTTCCACGGAGCTGATCGCGTTGTACGAGGCTTCGAGGGTCAGCCATCGCGCGATATCGGCCTGAAACATGATCCTCCCGCCGCCGGCCGCCTTCCAGCCGGTATCGATGCCGGCCGCCCGGTCCTCGAATTTGACCCCGTATCCTGCCAATCCGAGCCCCAGGTAGGTTTTGACGTCGCCCCATTCCTTGATCGTCCAGCGGGCTTCGATGCCGATCGGGATGATATGCGCCTCGTTGTCTCCCCTTTCCGCGTTGAAGTAGCCGAAATAAGGCGAGAAGCTCGCCCCTTTCGTCTCCCGAGCCTGTTTTTTCAACCCGAACGCCTCCAGGTTGATGCCCACGCCCAACCCTCCCCACGAGTTTCCAAAAGCGTCCCTCACTTTTCCGTTGCTGGGGAAGAACCAGCCTACGTTCGGAGAGAGGAAAAACGGCCTTTTTTCTTTTGTGTTTTTACTCTCGCTTTCATTCCCCTCTTCGATTTTACCCTCCTCTTCGTTTGCCCGCCCCGCTTGGGGAGAGCAGCAAATCATACAGATCGCGCAAAGCAACGGTAAAAAAAAGATTTTCCTCTTCACAAAAATCACTCTCCCGATTTGTCCGCCGCGTTTTTATACGCTTACGGCGTTTGACATACGATTTGTTGTCGTCGTCGACGCTCAAAAAAAGCGCGAATCGGCGGCGAAAACCGAAATACAGCTTGTTTTGGGCTATTCTAACCTATGTGGGCGCGCTGGAAAACGAGAGAATCAGGCGGTTCATATTTCGCGATTCGGTCGTTGCGCTTTCGAAGCGGGCTTCTCCCTGGTGAAGTTCCACGGTTTTTTTAATGATGGCAAGCCCCAGCCCCGAACCTCCTCTCCGCGAAGATTGGGTTTTCCCAACGCGGTAGAACTGGTCGAAGACCCTCCGCGATTCCTCCATCGAAAGCGCTTCGCCGGTGTTGCTCACGATGATGGTCAGCGCCTCCGGCGACTCGAAGGCGCGCACCGTTATCAACCGCTCGCCGGCTTGCTCCTCGTTATACTTGATCGCGTTGTCCATAGCGTTTGAAAGGGAGCGCCTCAGCTTTTCCTCGTCGCCGAGCAGGACAAGGCCCTCTTGGATTTCCGTTTCCACCCGGATGTTCTCCGCGTCCGCCCAAAAGCGGTACTCGTCTATCAACGACGACAGCAATACGTCCACCCTGACCGGATTTCGCTCCACGTTCGGCAACGCCTCGAGGGCGGAGAGACTGAGAAGGTCTTTGACCAGGCGCTCCATACGAATGACCTGACTCTCCATACGGGAAAGGTTGTCGCGCGCCTCCTTCGGCAAGAGAAACCCGTCCTCCGCGTTCATCTCCTCGACTGCCATTCGGATCGTGGTCAGTGGGGTTTTCAGTTCGTGCGAGGTGTCGAACAGGAATTCTTTTTGTCTCGCGAAAGAGAACTGCAGCCTATCCAGCATCCGATTCAGCGTTTCGGAGAGTTCGGCGTGTTCGTCGCGTTCCCTCCCGACAGGAATCCGTTCCGTCAGGTTTTTGTCGCTGATGTTCCGCGCGAGCGCCATGATGTTCTTGACCGGACGAAGGATTTTCCCAGCCACCACGCGCCCGATGGCGATCAGCGCCATCACGACGAAAATGAGGCTCGCGGCCACTGTCCAAAAGGCCCTCTGGATTCCCTCTTCCAGTTTGTCCAGTTTGTCCATAGGGCGCGCGATCCGCACAAGAAACAATCCGCCGTCGTGAGCGATTTCAAAAATTTTCGTCCGATAGATCGTCCGATCCCCCGGCACTCCGCGGAGATATCTGAATATGGAGGCGAGAGCCGTCATTCTCGTATCCCGCTTTTCGAAATCTTTCGCCTCGGAGTTCGTGGAATTCAAGCCTACAACCTCGGCGGACTGGGAGCGATAGAGAATTTTGCCGTCGGCGGCGTCGCGAATTTCCATCCAGGTCGTCCGCGGCATCTCGATGTCCGCTTCATGAGAGAGCATACGTACAGCTCGCTCAGATTCTTCTTGCAAGGATTTGTCCAAAAAACGAAACGGCTGTTCGAGGAGTTCGCCAATCAGCCACGTCGAGAGAAGCAGGCTTGCGGCGAGGCCCGAGAGGACGACGAAAAGGGTGATGCGCGTCCTGATTTTCACGGCACGTTGTCCTTCAAGATATAGCCGACGCCGCGAACCGTCCGCAATATACCGTCCTTCGAGTTGTCATTCATCTTCTGCCTGATATTTTTGATATGCACGTCCATGAAGTTCGACATGCTGAAGGGGTCGAAGTCGTCCCGCCATACATGTTCCGCCAGATTGAGACGCGAGACGACTCTGTTCCTGTTGTACATGAGAAATTCAAGAATGGCGAACTCTTTCGGGGTCAGTTCGACCGCCGCGCCGGACCTGCTTACCGTGCGGGCGGCCGTGTCGAGGGAGATGTCGCCGACTCGCAGCACGGAGTCGCCGCTCCCGCCCGCTCGCCTCAAAAGAGCGCGAATGCGGGCAAACAGCTCGTTCAGTGAAAACGGCTTCGCCAGGTAGTCGTCGGCCCCGAGATCCAAGCCGCGAACGCGGTCGTCCGTGTCGCCCTTCGCTGAAAGCACGAGCATTGGCGTCCGGAGCCCTTCCTCGCGGGATTCGCGCAGCACGGAGAGCCCGTCGAGTCCGGGCATCATGATGTCGAGAATCACGAGGTCGAACGAGTTCTCAAGAAGTTTCTTCATCGCCTCATCGCCGTCGCTCGCGGTTTCGACAAGATAGCGTTGACCTTCAAGCGCGCTTTGAAGTTGTTGCAAAAGCGCGCAATCGTCGTCCACGATCAGTATTTTCATGATTTCCCCCCTCGTGCCATTTTATCGGGAAACGAGCCGCGAGGCCATTCTCCCTCAGAACCTCAGCGAGCGCAACATGAAGCCCGCAACCGAGGCTCGGCTTTTCAAATTGAATCGGGGGCGGGCTCCTGACGTCGCTTTCGCGCGATAATTTGCACTTCAACGCACAATGACGGAACGCGAGCGCCGAGCCAACGATTCCATCGCCACCACCAGCGGCAGTGCTCCAGAGGTTTCAGTACGCCCCCGGAAACGATCCGAAAACCGCGGCACACGATGACGTCCATGTCGGGACATGCCGTTTTCAGCTCTTTCATGAAATCGCGTTTAGACCACGCCTGAATGTGACCTCGAACCTTTTTGACATTGAAAAGGCGGTCCGTTACGGGAACAACATGTCTTCGGATCAAATGCAGCCCCGCCGGAAATATTGGAACTCCCACGACAAGAAGCCCGTTCGGGCGGAGAACCCTCGCGAGTTCGGACATGGCGAGACGATAATTTTTCAGATGCTCCAAAACCTGCTCGCATACGACAACATCGAAAGAACGCGCGGCAATCTCTTCCATTCCATAATTCAGATTGACGCAATGATGTTTCCAATCGGCGTGCTTGTAAACGAACTCCACGCCATGAGGATAAATATCGGCGGCTTCGTACCGAATATACTCGCTTCCCGGATGAATCTCCGCATATCGCCTCAAAACGCCGTCGTTCGTTCCCACGTCCAGTAAATCCAATGTCCTCGCGAGGTTTTGATGGTGCTCCCAGGCCCATCTCGCCACATCGCATCCCAATTCGTAATACCTGGCCTGACGCAACCGATAGGGGCGGCGATGGCCTTCTTCCACTCCGAAAGCGTGGTTTGTTTTTCGAGCCACAACGTCCCTGTCCGTAATTTTTGTAATGGCTGTACTCTTTGTAATGGGAATCATGCGGCCGCCTCCCTTGTGTTCTTCGCCCGATCACCCATTCGAATATAGTGCCCGTGCGTGAAGGGAAGATGAAGAGCTTCAATATTTGCCTTTCACGCCTTCCCGGATGCGTTCGGGCGCGTCCTGTTATCCGTGCGGATTTCGGCACGTCACGCTTTTTTCACGTTTTTAACGGAAGTTCACCCACGAAGTGATGAAAATTTATGGTGATAGTCGAAAATAGAGTTGATGATTCTCAGTAATAGGTTTATACACGCTAATTGCAATAATTTAATCAAATAGAGTCGCTTTATGCTCTGAATACAGATTTTAACTGTATTTTACGACAATATCCTGAATTCTTATCAACCCTATTTTTGCCTATCACCATTAAGTAATAGCAAGGATTTACGATTCTCATGCGTTTGCCCTGTGGGAGCTGCGCAGGGGGGTTGACAAGCGGGGAAACCATGCTAAGATGCTCTCCATATCGCGGCAGGGTTGCGCTTTTGGGAAGCGATTCCGTTTTGAAGCGATTTTTGTGGAATTCGTTTGTATGTTTTGTGCGGAATGGAAAATGAAAAGAAAAATGGAAAGGAGGGCTTGGGGTAATGAGTAATCTGTTTGTGGTCTGCAATTTCGGTCTTCTTCTCGTTGTCGTTATTATTGGGTTGCTTATTCGCGGGTCCTCTGTTGGGGTAGCTGGCGCGTAAGCGCCGTTGATTCGAAAAACTCCAAGCCGGGACCCTTGACAGGGGTCCCGGCTTTTTTTGCGTATCGACTTGGACGCATATCGACTTAGTTATGGAGGAGACAAACAATGAAATGTACTTTCAGCGTTTTGACGCAGAACGCGCCAGGGGTGTTGATGAGAGTATCGAGCCTGTTCTACAGGCGAAACCACAACATCGAGAGCCTGAGCGTCAGCCAAACGGACACCGTGGGGGTATCGCGCTTCACGATCATGATCGACGCGGACGAATGGGCGCACGATCAGGTCGAAAAACAGCTCGCCAAACTCGTCGAGGTGATTTCCGTAGAAAATCTCACCCACAGGGGCTCGTTCATTCAGCGGTGTTTCTCGCTGATCAAGGTCAGGGCGACGATGGAAACCAGGCCGCATATTTTCCAGATCGCCGACGTGTTCAGATGCCGTGTCGTCGATATGGGCAGCGACGCGTTGACGTTGGAGATCACCGGCAACGAGGGGAAAATCCGAGCGTGCGTCGAGGCCCTCCAGGCTTACGGAATCATTGAGATGGCGGGTTCCGGTTCCGTGGCGCTCGGGCGCTCCGAAAACGTCCCCGGCTATCTGGAGCAAGAGTCGCAAGCGACCTATTCGCATATGGTTCGCGCGTAGGTTCAATGCTATATCCAAATCAACTCAATCTCAATTCAGAAGGAGTGTCTACAGTGGCGAAAGTGTATTACGACAAGGATGTGAAGTTGCAGGTTCTCGAGGGTAAGGTAGTGGCGGTTTTGGGTTATGGCAGTCAGGGACACGCCCACGCGCAAAACTTGAAGGATAGCGGAATATCGGTGATCATCGGTTTGCACGAGGGCAGCAAATCCAGAGAGACCGCGCGCGAGGACGGATTCCAGGTCTATTCCGTCGCGGACGCCGCTTCTCGGGGGGACATCGTCATGTTCTTGATGCCGGACCATCTTCAGGCGGGAGTTTACAAGGAGTTCGTCGCGCCTAACATGAAAGCGGACGCGACTCTCGCGTTCGCGCACGGATTCGCGATCCACTATGGCCAGGTGACGCCGCCGAAAAAGAACGACGTTTTCATGATCGCCCCAAAGGGACCGGGACATATCGTCCGCCGTATGTACACGGAGGGTAAAGGCGTCCCCTCGCTGGTCGCCGTCTATCAAAACGCGTCCGGCGGGGCGATGGACGTCGCGCTTGCGTATGGAGCGGCGATCGGCGCGGGAAGGGCGGGCATTTTGGAAACGACGTTCCGCGAGGAGACGGAGTCCGATCTTTTCGGAGAGCAGGCCGTCCTGTGCGGCGGGGTGACGGAACTTATCAAAGCCGGGTTCGAGACCCTGGTCGAGGCGGGTTATCAGCCGGAGGTCGCGTATTTCGAATGCCTGCACGAGATGAAGCTGATCGTCGACCTTATCTTCGAAGGCGGGCTCACGTGGATGCGATACTCCGTCAGCGACACCGCGAAGTACGGGGACAGCGTCGCGGGCAAGCGCATTGTCGACAAAAACGCCCGCGCCGAAATGAAGAAGCTGTTGGACGA
The DNA here is from genome assembly GCA_031274425.1 of Synergistaceae bacterium. Classification (GTDB taxonomy): domain Bacteria; phylum Synergistota; class Synergistia; order Synergistales; family Aminobacteriaceae; genus JAISLU01. Next base: position 12,320 of record JAISQE010000035.1, read on the forward strand.
AATTCAGGATGGGTCGTTCGCGAAGGACTGGATACTCGAAAATATGACCGGTCGCCCCAAGATGAAAAAGTGGGTCGCCGCCGAACGCGGCCAGCTGATTGAGCGGGTCGGGCAAGATTTGCGCAGCATGATGCCCTGGCTCGCTAAAAAAGAAGCGCCGGAATATTGACCGCCAGTGACCAGGGGGTGGGAGGGATCTCTGTGGAACTGACCGGCGCTCAGATTGTCGTCAAATCGCTGGAGGACGAGGGAGTCGAGACTATTTTCGGATTGCCGGGAGGTACGGTGATACCTCTTTACGACGCGCTCTACGACTCTTCGATCCAACACGTCCTAGTCCGCCACGAGCAGGCGGCCGCTCACGCCGCGGACGGTTTTTCGCGCGTCGGCGACGGCGTCGGCGTGTGCGTGGCGACCTCCGGCCCTGGGGCGACGAACCTCGTGACCGGGATTGCCACCGCCTACAGAGATTCGTCGCCGATGGTGGCGATAACGGGTCAGGTGGCGACGGACTCCATCGGTACGGACGCGTTTCAAGAAGCGCACATGCTGGGGATCTCTTTGCCCGTGGTGAAGCACAGCATGCAGGCGCGGCGTGCCGACGACATCCCGAGGCTGATCAGGGACGCGTTTTTCATCGCGTCGACGGGGCGTCCGGGTCCCGTGGTTCTCGACCTGCCGACAAACGTGCAGAAGGCCTTCGGGGAGTACCGCCGCCCTGTCGATTCGGGCAAGAACGGCGCGCCGTCGGAATATCCCGGGTATTGTGCCATACGGGAGGATCTGACGCGCCTCGACGAGGCCGCAAAGTTGATACGCGGCGCGGAGCGGCCCGTATTGATAGCGGGCAACGGCATCAATCTGTCGCGGGCCTTCGAACCCCTTCGCGTTTTTGCCGAGGGGCTGGAGATGCCTGTAGCGGCCTCTCTTCTGGGTAAGGGCGCGATCCGCAACGATCACCCGAACTTCATCGGCATGATGGGTATGCACGGCGGCGCCGCCGCGAACCGGGCCATCACGGCAGCCGACTTGATTGTCGCCGTCGGCGCGCGTTTCAGCGACCGCAGCATCGGGAAAAGCGAAGAATTTGCCCGGTCCGCGCGGGTGATCCATATCGACATCGACGACGCCGAAATCCACAAGAACGTGGGTGCTGACGTCTGGCTCATCGGGGACGCGGGAAAGGTGCTGAATACGCTCGCCGAGGCGGCGAGCGGGCATGATTCGCTCTCCCGGCGCGCGTGGATGGAGAAAATTCTCACGATGCGGGAACCGGCGGTTCGCGACGCCTCGGACGCGATGCGACCCCGGCGGATATTGGACGCTCTCGACGAGGTGACGAAAGGCGAGGTCATCGTCACGACGGAGGTGGGACAGCATCAGATGTGGGCGGCGCAATTTCATAAGACGCTGCATCCTAGGCGTTTTGTGACTTCCGGCGGACTGGGCACCATGGGGTTCGGCATCCCGGCCGCTATGGGGGCGCATTTCGCGCGCCCCGACCTGCCGGTCGTGTGCGTCGCGGGAGACGGCAGCGCGATGATGAACATCCAGGAGCTGGACACCTACGCGCGGTACGATATGCCGATAAAGGTGCTGCTTTTCGACAACGCTTGTCTCGGAATGGTGAGGCAATGGCAGCAGATATTTTACAACGAACGCTATTCGAACACGCTTTTCGCGCGCCGCCCGGATTTCGTGAAGATCGCCGAGGGTATGGGCGTGACGGCGTTCTCCGTGGAGTCTCCGCAGAAGATCAAAAGCGCGATAGAGAGGGCCGTGGAGACGCCGGGCCCCGTGCTCGTGCATTTCCCCATCCCCCAGTCCGAGAACGTGTTCCCTATGGTCCCGGCCGGGGAAGCGCTCTCGAACATGATACTGTGACCATGTAGTGTCAGTGTTTCGGGGTGTTTCGGGCGAACTCCATAAACCCCTCCAGCGCGTTTTTTAAAATGGAGGCGGCCTGCAGGTATTCGTTCAGGTCGATGTGCTCCTCGGCGGTGTGGTCGAGCTTCGAGTCGCCGGGCCCGTAGGCGGCCAAGGGGCAACCCCAGGCCGCCGCGAGGTTGAAGTCCGCCGTGCCGCCCTTCGCCAGAAGCCGCGGGGCGGCGGTTTGCCCGGAGCTGGTCCGCGCCTCCCGCGCCGCCACGCGAAGAGCGCGGACAAGGGGATCGTTTTTGTCCACGAGATGCGCGGGCATAGAGGAGAGAAACTCGACGTTCACGCCGAACCGCTCTCCGATATGGATAAAGTCCCTTGCCCAATCGTTGGGGTCAACGCCGACGGGAAGCCGGACGTCCAGGTCGACCAGCCCCGACCGCTCTCCCGCCTCGCTGCCCCCCATGGCGATGACCGCGCCGGAAGGGCGTTCTATCACGGGTTTCGACGGGTCGTCACGCCGTCCCACCTCGCGCAGAACCTCCGACGACGCCATCAGGCACGCCGTAATCGGGCCGGGATCGCCGCTGCGGTGCGCCCCGCTGTCGCGGGCGTGCACTTGGAGCCGCAGGTATCCGCGATATCCTATGGTGATCCCCCTGGTTCCCGACGGTTCCCCAATCACGCAGGCGACCGGGCTGTAGAGGGGGATGACGTGACGGGCTCCTCGCGAGTCCCCCTCCTCTCCCACGGCCGCGATCAAGGTCAGTTTCCAACCCTCCGGGATCGTCGCCGCACCGCCCGCGACGGCGAAGGCGCAGAGCGGCCCCTTTGCGTCCACGCTGCCGCGGCCCCAGAGGACGTCGCCCTCGACGCGGCAGGGAGGTCCGCCGGGAACCGTGTCGATATGCCCCATCAGGACGATATTTCGTTCTCCGTCCCCGCGCGTCGCGATAACGTTGCCCACCTCGTCGCGGCACGCCTCCCACCCGAAGGCGCCCAGAGCCCCCGCCAGGTAATCGCAGGCTTTGTCTTCGTCGCGGGTCACGCTCGGGATTTCGACCAAACGGGTCAGAAGCTCCCGGGCCCGGTCAGGGCAAAAAGAATCCGTAAGCATCTCGAATCGCGGGAAAAGTTTATTTCAGCCGTTCCAACATCATCAGCAACTGCTTCATTCCGATGGCGAAACTGTCGAGCTTGGACCGTTCTTTGGTGGAGTGCGCGTTCTCGCTTTGGACGATTCCCACCGAGACCGTGGGAATGCCCATCGATATAGAGATGTTGCCGTCCGTAGCGCCGGTGTTTTTGAGCGGAACGTCCCCGTAGCCCAAGTCTTTCAGAACCCCCAGGGCCGTGTGGACGACTTTCAAATTAGCCGCGTCAGGCTGCTGTCCGGCGACGATGTTCGAGAGCTGCTCTTTGCGGAAGGCGGCGCCGGAGTCGACAATGGCCTTCTCCATCGCGGCGAAGACGTTGTCCTCCAATGTTTTCAGGGCGTCCACGTCCGGGGAACGCATGTCGAGCGTCACCCAGGCCTCCTCGCAGACCGCGTTTTCGGTGGTGCCGCCGCCGATGACCCCCAGGTTGAGGAAGACGGGCGGCTCCTGCTCCGCCTGAAACTTGTACGCCTCGGTGATGGCCAGCGCCAGGCTTTTCACGGCGGAGGGCTTGCCCGTGCTTTTCAGCGTGTGTCCCGCCTGCGTGTTGGCGTAGACCTTGTACCAATCGATGCCGAGCCCTCCCGTGACCACATCCCCGAGCTGCCCGTCCACCGCGATGAGCATGTCCGGTTTTCTGCCCGTTTTGACGGCGTTGGTCAGGTAGTGTTTCATGCCTCTCAGCCCGATCTCCTCCTGTACGGTGGCCAGAAAGAGCACGTTACAGGCGGGCGTGACGCCCAGCGAGTCCAGGCCCCTTTTCAGCCAGGTGAGGGCGAGGGGCGCGGGAACGTCGTCGCCGGCGCCGGGGCAGTAAACCCAACCGTCTTCGATCTTGGGGTTCAACGGGGTGTCGTTGGCGAACACGCTGTCCATGTGCCCGGTGACGACGACGGTTTCCTTGCCGGGATTCCCCTCCATGCTTCCCCAGACGTTGCCGATGTCGTCCACCGTGACGCCGTCGAGCCCCACCTCTCGGAACTTGGCCTCGAACCAGGCGGTACGCTGTTGTTCCTGCCGGGACTTTCCGGGGATGGACATGACCTCCAGCCATTCTTTCCTCATCGCCTCGTTGTTTTCATCCACATACGCGGCTATCGTTTCGTCAATGCTGAACCCCATAGGTAAATCCTCCTTGTCGCAACGTCCTTGTCGAACGTCAACGTCGGCACGTCAGTACGCGCCGTCGATCTGTGCGAGTATTTTCTGTTTTTCTCGGGAAAGGCGGCCTTTAACGTAAAAATAATTGGAAACGTGGGCGCTGGTGAAAAAACAATCGTTCAGCTCCAGGCGATCGATCAACAGGCGCATCTCCTCGAGCACCTGCCGGGAGGAGGGCACCCGAAGGCCTTGTTCTTCGGTCACGTAGTACAGACCCGTGTCCTCGCCCTCGTGCAGAACCAACATTCCCAGGTACTCCGGCTGCATCTTGTTCAACGCGTCCGCCGTCTCCAGAATATGTTCCTTCGACATTTTCTCGCCGCCCAGGCCGGAAATGACGCTGACGGACTGCTTGATCCCCGCGTTTCGCAGTCGGGCGGCCGCGTCGATCATCTCCTGTTTGGTGATCCCCTTGTTGACGGCGGCGAGGACCTTGTCGCTGCCGGACTCCAGTCCGATGTAGGCCATGTCGAGCCCCAGCTTGGCAAAAGACTCCAGCTCCCGCGGCTCTTTTTGCAGCACATCCCGCGAGGATGCGTAAACGCGCACGCCATCGATAGAGGGAAACAGCCGTTTGATTTCCTCCAGGATTTTCGTCAAAAACGGCGCCGGCAACGCGAGGGCGTCCCCGTCGCACAAAAAAATACGCCGGATCCTGTCGCGGTAAGGCACGGCCTCCCGCAGATCCGCCATGATCTCCTCCATAGAACGAATCCGGTATTGTTTGTCCTTGTACATGTTGCAAAAGGTGCATCTATTCCAGGAGCAGCCGATGGTGACCTGCACAAGCAGGCTATCCGCCTCCGACGGGGGTCTGTACACGACGCCTTCATAGATCATGCTATCAAATCCTTACCCTATGAATTAAAAACTTCTGGATTAATAATAATGAAAAAAACCGGATATGGCAACACCAACACTGCCGGTGAACTTTTTAAAATATCCATTGGGCTTCCTCACTGGACCCCCCGAGGCGCTCAGGCGTGGGAGAACTGTATATTGTTTGTGATATAATGAGACAATACTAATAAGTTTTTATTTTGAGATGCATGTAAGAGGACAGCACATGAAAAACGAGGGATTGCTTTCGATCGGCGAGTTGGCGAAATTCGCTCGCGTTACAAGAACTGCTTTGCTCCATTACGATCATCTGGGGTTGGTTTCTTCCGTGGAGAGAGGGGACAACAACTATCGTTATTATTCTTATCACCAAATCGCGTCCACCAATTTGATTATGACGCTCAGGGAACTGGGCGTGCCCCTCAAGGAAATTGTGGGCGTTCTCCAGCACCGTACGCCGGAGAGCATCATGGCCCTTTTTTCGGAACAGAGTCAACACATCGACCGCAATATGGCAAAAATGTCGGCGTCGAAAAAATTGTTGTCGACGTTGAAATCCATCATCGAAGACGCCGTCGGCGTCGACGAACAAAAAATCGAGGTCCGCTGGGCCGAGGCGGAATCCATATTTCTCGGCCCTCAAATCGACTATTCGAACGGAAAATCGATAGCGGAAGCCACGCGCGATTTTTACAAATATTGCAACGAGCTGGATAGAAATATGGACTTGAACTACCCCGTGTGGGGGGTTTACTCGGAAGAACGCATAAAGCGGCGGGATTGGGTGGGGCCGGACAGATTTTACTTCAAAAAGCCGGATTCCCGCGACAGCAAGCCAGAGGGGTTCTACCTGACGGGATACGATCGAGGCAATTACGGGCGGACCCATGCCTTGTACACAAGACTGATGGCGTACGCCAAAGAGCACGATCTCGAAATTTGCGGCCCCGCCTACGAAACCTATCCCCTCAACGAAATCTCCATCGCGGACCCCAACAGGTACTTGATACGCGTGTCCATAACAGTCAAACAGCCGCAACAGTAAAAGCTCTTTATCGCCTCGACTTCAGATTTCTTGACTTCAACTCGCTCAACAAAGAGGCCGCGTTGTCTCTGTTGATGCGCCGGGCGGCGTCCTCGCCGACGCCGGACGCGGACATCGCCTTTTTGTAGCGGCTGGAGTCGAGAAGAGGAAAATCTGTGCCCATGAGAAACTTGCCCGCCACGCCGGCGGACTCTATCGCCTTCAATATTCCGGGCTCGTACAGCCACGGCAAAGCCGCCAGGTCGTACATGGCGTTCGACAGGTAAAGTTTCATCTCCGGCATTTGCTCGTAAAGCCACAGCCCCCCTCCCAGATGCGCGAAAATCACCCGGACCTCCGGATGATGGACGCAGAAAGCCGCCGCCTCCCTGGGGCCGACGTTTCCTTTTCCCGCGTACTCGTGTCCCAGGGGCTCGGCCGTGTGCCACAGCACGCACAACCGAGCCTCGTGAACGACGCCGGCCAACCGCCAGGTCTGAGAGATATCCGACAGGTCGATTCCCTGCCCCTCGGGAAATAACTCCCCTACCCCAATCAGCCCCGCTTCGGCGCAACGAAGAATTTCTTCGTCGAACCCGCGGGCCAAAGGAGGAACGAGGCATAGGCCGTCCAGCTTGTCCGGGTGTTTGCCGACGCACTCGATAACGTAATCGTTGCAGAGTCGGCAGAGCCCCAGGTCTTGAAAGGCAAAACCCCCGATCACCGCGCGTTCGACGTCGTCCCTCTCCATGCGCGGCAACAGGTCGTCCAACGTCGCCCACTTGTGCACGCTGTTGTGGACCAGCGCGTCGAAATAAGGCTCGCGTTTCGAAATTTTTTCGGCGTCGCGAATGATTTCCGGCGGGTACAAATGAATGTGGAAATCGATGTTTTTCACGGGGCGTCCCCGACCTCAGTCCACCACGTAGGCCCTCAACGGCGGAAAACCGTTGAAGAAAACCGCGCTGTAGGTCTGCGTGTAAGCCCCCGTCGTGAGGAAGTAGAGCCTGTCGCCCTCCTTCAGGCTGGAGGGAAGTCGATAGGGCATCTTCTCGTACAGGATATCCATGCTGTCGCAGGTGGGACCGGCCAGGATGTAGTCGTTCGCCTCTCCGGTCCTATCCGAGTAGATGGGATACTTGATGGACTCGTCCAGAGTTTCGATGAGCCCGCTGAACTTGCCGACGTCGAGGAAAAGCCACGGAATGCCGCTTTCGCGTTCTTTGTGGGAGATCATGACGATCTCGGTCACCAGAATCCCCGCGTCCCCAACCATGTACCGGCCCGGCTCGATGAAGATCCGCGGAAACTCCTCGCCGAAAAACTCGCGAATGTAGTCCGTGATCTCGGCGGCGTAAACGTAGGTCTCCTCCACCGGGTGTAGGTAGTGCGCTGGGAAACCTCCCCCCATGTTCACGAGATCGAGCTGGATCCCCTTGTCCTTCGCGGCGTCGAAAAGCTCTTTGCAGATCGAAAGGGCCACGTGCCACTGAGTGACGTCGTGCTGCTGCGAACCCACATGGAAAGAAACGCCTCGGGGCCTGAGCCCCAGTTCTTTCGCCAACAAAATGTTCCGAAAGATCACGTTGGGCTGCGCGCCGAACTTACGGGACAAAGGCCAGTCCGCCCCGACCCCGTTCGTCAGAATTCGAAAAAAAACGTCGCTCTGGGGGGCGTTTTGCGCTATCTTGCGAAGGTCGCTTTCCGCGTCCGTGGCGAAAAGGCGCACCCCTTTTTCATAAGCGTATTTGACGTCGCACGCTTTTTTGATCGTATTTCCGAAACTCAACCGATCCGGCGAAATTCCCAATTTGAGCATCAGGTCCAGCTCATAGACGGAGGCTATGTCGAAACAGCTTCCGAGCTTCATCAACAGCTTCAAAACCTCTTCCGAGGGATTTGCCTTGACCGCGTAATAAATGCGCACGTAGGGCATGGATCTTTCCAATTCGTTGTATTTCCTGGCTATGGTGCTCAAAGAGGTCACCAAAAACGGCGTCTCTTTGGTCGACGCAAATTCTTTGAGTTTCGCAAAACGTTCTTTCGTCATGTAGTTCTCCATGTCAAAAGAATAATCAAATACGTGCACTGCATCATACCTCCCGATGAAAATGATAGGGTCTGTACGACAGACCCTAAATGCAGCGTATAGTTTACCCCGGATTTTACAAATGTCGACGGGGTTTTTAGCGGGAGCGTAAATTCAAATCCAAGCTCAAGGGGGCGGGGCTCGTCCGGCTCCTCGGGGTCCGCCCCTTGGGCTTGGCGTTTACGATGAGGCTCGAGCGCTTACCGCTGTCTTTACAGTCCCGCGTCTTTTTTCAGCGTCGCGGCGCGGTCGGTCTTCTCCCAACCGGGCAGGGGCGAGATGTCGATGCGCCCCATGTGCCCATAGGCGGCCAAGGCGCGATACTGAGGCTTTCGCAAGTCCAGATCGCGGATGATCGCCGCCGGACGGAAATCGAAATGTTTGCGCAGGAGCGCGACGATTTTTTCGTCGGAAATTTTGCCCGTGCCGAAGGTATTCACGTTCAAAGACACCGGCTCGGCGACGCCGATGGCGTAGGCCACCTGAATTTGGCACTGGTCCGCTATCCCCGCCGCGACGATGTTTTTGGTGGCGTAACGCGCCATGTAGGCCCCGCTGCGGTCCACCTTCGTGGGGTCTTTGCCGGAAAAGGCCCCGCCTCCGTGAGGAACCCACCCGCCGTAGGTATCCACGATAATTTTGCGCCCCGTCAAACCGGTGTCGGCCATGGGGCCTCCCTTGACGAAGCGTCCGGTTGGGTTCACGAAAATATGCGTGTCGCCGTCGATGAGGTGCGCGGGGATGATGGGGGTGATGACGTGTTCGATGATGTCGGATCGAATTTCCTTGAGCGTGGCCTCCGGGTGATGCTGGGAAGAGACGACGATGGTGTCGGCGCGCACGGCCTTCCCGTTTTCGTATTGCAGGGAAACCTGCGTCTTGCCGTCCGGGCGAAGGTAGCTGATCAAGCCGTCCCTCCGCACCTTGGTCAACTGCCGCGCGAGGTTATGGGCCAAGGCGATGGGCATGGGCATATACTCCTCCGTTTCGTTGCAGGCGTAGCCGAACATCATGCCTTGGTCTCCCGCGCCGGTCTTGGCGATATCCTCCTCGGTGATCGCCTTGTCGCGAATCTCAAGGGCCTTGTCGACTCCCAACGCGATGTCGCCGGATTGCTCGTCGATAGCGGTGATCACGGCGCAGGTTTCGCCGTCGAAACCGTACTTCGCGCGAGTGTAGCCGATTTCCTTCACGATCTCGCGCGTCAGTTTGGGAATATCCACGTACGTTTTGGTCGTGATTTCTCCCGCGACGATCACCATGCCCGTGGTGCAGAGCGTTTCGCAGGCGACGCGCCCGTTGGGGTCGTCTTTCAGAATCGCGTCCAGAATGCCGTCGGATATTTGGTCCGCTATCTTATCGGGATGCCCCTCCGTAACGGACTCCGAGGAGAAAATAAACTTTTCCGATGTTGCCATTGCCATCAACCTCCTAGTGTAATGTAACAAAAAGCACTCCTCCGCCAGGAAGAGTGCTTTTAGAGTGACCTCGATTCTCTTCCTCTCATCATCCAACCCCTCAGAGTTGCTGGTATTGGCACCTGATTTTACAGGTTGCCGGGCTTCATCGGGCCAGTCCCTCCACCTCTCTCGATAAGAGTCTTCTATATAATTATGACTTTATTATAGTTACGACTTTACGATCCACTTACCCTCACAAAATACCTTCGCACCGAGAAGTCATTATATCCCCCCTAACGGTGAAGTCAAGGAAAAAACATAACCCCAAACCGCGAGGAAAATGTATGTGAAACAGTCTGGGATAAGGCACTACCCAAACTCGGGTTATACTTCTTCTCTTTAAATTTGAAAAGCCGTAAGGATTCGTTCAAAATTTCTTGACAAGTTCGGCGTTTATTAGTATATTACCAATTACTAATATACTAATAGGAGATATTATGTAAAAATGCCGAAAAGGATTGCGGTAACATCACCCGGGTGCGTGGCTTGCGGGGCCTGCGCAAGGTCGTGTCCGACGGGCGCGGTCGCGATATACAAGGGGATCGTCGCGAGGGTGAACACCAAAAAGTGCGTGGCTTGCGGGAAGTGCGAAGAGGCATGTCCGGCAGGCGTTATCTCGGTCGCCGCGAGGGAGGTTGCGTAATGCGAAAAACGCGATGGTATGACTATCTTTGGATAGCATCATCTGTTTATCTCGCCCTTGGTTTCTTCAACATACTTTTCGCCTGGCTTGGGCTTATTTGCTTTTTCACACCCTTGCTGATTTCCGTGACGCGCGGCAGCAAGTCCTATTGCAACCAATACTGCGGACGTGGACAGCTGTTCGCTTTGCTCGGGGGGAGGTTCGGTCTGTCGCGGAAAAAGGCGCCGCCGCGATGGCTGCGCTCCGCGTGGTTCAGGTACGGTTTTCTGACGTTTTTCATGGTGATGTTTGGGGTCATGCTGTATGGCGCATACCGTGTTTTCGCGGGCGCTCCGCTTCGCGAGGAGGTGACGCTTCTCTGGGTCTTCACGCTGCCTTGGCATTGGGCCGGTGCGGGCGGCGCGGGCGAACCGTGGGCAGAGCAATTCGCCTTCGGCTTTTATAGCGTGATGCTCACGTCCACTGTGCTGGGGACTGTGACGATGGCGCTGTTCAAGCCGCGCTCATGGTGCGTGTACTGCCCGATGGGCACGATGACGCAAGGTATCTGTAAAATGAAACACGGGGATGGGATCGAGCATGAAGGAAAAAGCGAAGCAAATAGCGACGTTGCTTAAAACGCTCGCCAACGAAAACCGTTTGATGATTTTCTGTGCTCTGATGGAGCGGCCAATGACGGTGAGCGCCTTGTCGGAGCGTTTGCCGAACATCACGCAGCCTGCCCTTTCTCAGCATTTGGCGCAACTGCGCGTGCATAGAATATTGGAGGACACAAAGATGGGGCAAAACGTGACTTATTCCATCGCTGACCATAGAGTGGAAGAAATTATCCATGTATTGAAAAAATACTATTGCGAACCGTCTATTACAGGCTCATCGACCTGAAGTAGACGGAACACATATTTTCCATATTATATGAAATACCCCTCATTGTATGGAATACCCCCCGCCGAGATAGCGACGCAACGTGGCTAGCAGTTTGTCGAAATCGATCGGTTTTCCGAGGTGCGAGTTCATGCCACAGGCCAAAGCGCGTTCGATGTCGTCTTGGAAAACGTTTGCCGTCATTGCGATGATCGGCGTCGTTTTGGCGTGAGGGACATCCATCGCGCGGATGCGGCGGGCCGCCTCGTAACCGTCCATCATCGGCATCTGAATGTCCATCAAGACAAGGTCATAGCGTTCCGGGGTTCGCTCGAACATTTCAACGGCCTGGCTGCCGTTCTCGGCGCTGTCGATGGCGACGCCAGTCGGTTCGAGCAGTGAAAAGACGATCTCTCGGTTTATCTCCACGTCTTCGGCAAGAAGAATAACGCTGCCCTGAAATTCCCCTTCCCTCATTTCTTCCGCCGCGCTCTCAGACACCGTGTTCTCGGGCGGAGCCTCGGCACGGGGCGCCTTGATCGTAAAGCCAAACGTCGAGCCCTGTCCGGGCTCGGAGTCCACCCATATCTCGCCTCCCATCAGTTCGACAATCTGTTTGGAAAGCGCGAGGCCAAGGCCGGTGCCGCCGTGTTTGCGCGTTGTGGTGTTTTCCGCCTGCTGGAAGAGCCCGAACAGTTTGGCCTGCTGCTCCTTCGTGATGCCAATCCCTGTGTCCCGCACGAGAAAACGCAGGGTACAAAGCCCGTCCGCCTCGCCGTCGAAGGAGGCGGCTAGAGTGATCTGTCCCGCCTCCGGCGTGAACTTGACCGCGTTGCCGATGAGATTTGTGATCACCTGCGCGAGGCGCAGATCGTCACCGAACAGCGCGATGGGCAAATCGTCGGCGGCGGCTACGGAGAACTCCTGGTTTTTCTCGTCGGTTTTGAAGCGCATGAGGTTGCCCACGCGGGAAATAACGTCCCTGACATTGAAGGTGATCCTGGAAAGTTCAAGCTTGCCGGCCTCGATCTTCGATATGTCGAGGATGTCGTTGATGATGCCGAGAAGGTGTTCCGACGCTTCCTTGATTTTTGCGAACGCGTAGTTCTTGCGCGCTGATTCCACGGCCTGCGCGCCAATTTTTGTCATGCCGATGACGGCGTTCAACGGCGTCCTGATCTCGTGGCTCATGCTGGCGAGAAAGTCGCCCTTTGCCCGCGAGGCCGCCTCCGCGATCAGCACCTGTTCCTCCAACTGCCGCGTGCGTTGTTTCACGGTCGCTTCGAGCACATCGTTTATTTGCGACGCCATTTCGAAACGTTTCGCGTAAATGCGGGCCAACACGAAGGCCATGCAGAGCATGAAAAAGAAAAAGCTATAGCGCGTCAACAGAATGTCCTCGTGAAAAAAGGCCGAGTTCAGTATGTCGAAAAGGATTGTGCAGACAACGATTATCGTCAGAGCAAGAGTGTTGCCGGATTCACTGTCGAACAGACTCCTGAGAAACAAGCGCGCGAGGCGCAACGCGCCGGAATCCCCGCGTTCCGCCTCGCGGCGCTCCAGGACGTGTCTGACGAAAGTATAGGCAACGTCGTGGCTGACGATGTAAAGCACGTACGCGACCGCGCAAACCCACCAAATC
>JAISQE010000051.1 GCA_031274425.1 Synergistaceae bacterium
TTCAAGGGGCTCATGATGTATCCCAGAGATTTCTGGGTGGTGAAGCTGAACGCGGATGGCGAGATCGCGTGGCAAAAGATGCTTGGGGGCTCTCAGAACGATTGGGGGCGGGCTGTGGAGCAGACAGCTGATGGCGGTTACGTCGTTGCCGGGGACTCAAGTAGTAATGATGGAGATGTCTCCGAAAATCACGGGATCGAGGATTTTTGGGTGGTGAAGCTGAACGCGGATGGGGCATTGGACTGGCAAAAATCGTTGGGTGGTTCTAGTGTAGACATAGCTTACGATATTTCTGAGACAAAAGACGGCGGTTATGTCGTTGTCGGAGAATCTAGTAGCGATGCCTGGGTCGTGAAACTGAACGCGAATTAGGAGCGGAAGGCGATGAAAATCGGAGAAATAAATATGGGAGCGTGCGAAGCATGGCGTCGCTACCATCGATAAAGGCGATAAAGGCGACGGCCGGACATGGAAGCGGCGGTCGCCTGACGCAACAATTGACGCGGCGCATCCTGGCCCACTTCGAAACGCCCGCCCCGCAAGGCGAACAGGCCCCCGCGTTTCAGCATACGTTTCAAATGGAAGACTGCGCTTTCATCGGCGGCGACATGGCGGTTTCCACGGATGGATTCACCGTCTTTCCCCACGATTTCCCCGGAGGGAACATCGGCAAACTAGCCGTGTGCGGCTCCGCCAACGACCTGGCCGTGAGAGGGGTGCGGCCTCTGTTCCTGACCCTTGCCCTGATTATCGAGGAGGGGTTGGACCTCGACGATCTCGATCGTTACATGGAAAGCGCGGCGGAGACGGCCCGCGAAGGCGGCATCGAACTGGTGGCGGGAGACACCAAGGTGGTTCCCCACGGCGCGGCCGACAAACTGTTCGTCACCACTTGCGCGATAGGGAAAAAGGAATCCCCCCACACGCTCCAGACCTCGAACCTGAGGGAGGGCGATCTGTTGATCCTTTCGACCTCGCCGGGCCGGCACGGAGCGGCGTTGGCCGCGGCTCGCGTCGGTTTGGGCGCGCCTGGATTGCTGAGCGACTGCGCCCTTTTGTGGCCCGCGTTGAGCCCGCTTTTGCCTTTCCCCGAGCTGCGGTGCATGAGAGACTGCACCCGCGGCGGGCTGGGCACGGTTCTCTGCGAGTGGGCGGAGGCGTCCTCCCTTGGCGTCGAGATCGTGGAAACGAACATCCCCTCCCACCCCTCGGTGGATTCCGTGTGCGACATTCTGGGGCTCGACTCCCTGTACCTGGCCTCGGAGGGCTGCGCCCTCATCGCCGTCGCCCCCGAACGCGGGGAGGAGTGCCTGGCCTCGCTTCGCCAAAACCCCACGTGCCGAGACGCGGCGATCATCGGCCGCGCCGTCTCCGCGCATCCCGCCCTGGTGGGCATGAAAACGCAGATCGGGGGCCTTCGTTTCGTCGACATGCCCACGGGAGAGATATTGCCTCGAATCTGCTGAAACGCCGTTCGACTAATGGGCGCTTACCCGGTTGACTTGATCGTATTCCGGTTTTTCTTCACGAAATCCACGTACACGGCGATCAAGATTACCACGCCTTTGACGATATACTGCCAGAAAGAGTTGATGTTGAGCAAGTTGAGACCGTTATTGAGCACGCCGATGATGAGCGCGCCGATGACCGTTCCGCCGATTTTGCCGACTCCGCCCGACATGCTGGTTCCCCCCAGGACCACCGCGGCGATGGCGTCCATTTCAGCGCCCTGGCCGGCGGTGGGCTGGCCCGAAAACATGCGCGAGGCCAGAACCACGCCCGAAATGGCGGACATGAGCCCGGAAAACAAAAAGGCGAAAAAAAGCACCCGGCTGTTTTTTATCCCCGAAAAGCGGGCGGCCGTGGGGTTGCCTCCGACGGCGTAAATGTGACGCCCCAGTTTTGTCCGGTTCATGATGAAGGCCGAAACGCCGACGATGAACACCAAATAGACCACCGGCACGGGAATGATTTTGAAGACATAACCGGAGCCGATGAAGTTGAAGCTGTCGCTCATTACCCGGATAGGCTGACCGCCTGTATAGACGTAAGAAGCCCCCCGCGCGATGTTCATGGTGGCCAGGGTTACGATAAACGGCGGGATCGTGGTCTTCGCCACCACCAAGCCGTTGAAAGCGCCGAAGGCGACGCCCACCAAAAGCCCCATGGCGACCGCCATAGCCAGAGAATAATTGTTGTACATCAGCAGCATCGCGGTAACGCATCCCGAAAGAGACATTATGGACCCCACGGAAAGATCGATTCCCCCCAAAATGATGATCATGGTCATGCCGCAGGCGATATACAAATTTGTCGCCACCTGCCGCAAAACGTTCATGATATTGTTGGTGGAAAGAAATACGGTCCTTCCCCGGAAAAAATCATATATCACCAATATCAGACATAAAATCAGCAACCCTATGAGGATCCCCAGGTTTTCCCTGATGAAACGGATGACAAGATTTTGCCGCAACGAGGGACTTTTGAGCGACGTTTTGTTTCCCCGCGTTTCTTCCTTCATGATTTCATCTCTCCGCTCTGTAAATCAACTGGCAAGCTGGGTTGCGTACTGCATGATCTTTTCCTGCGTCAGGCCCTCGCGGGAGAGGCATTCGACGACATTGCCGCCTCTCATGACCACCACCCGGTCGCTCATATTGATGACTTCGGGCAGCTCGGAAGATATCATGATAATGGAAACGTCCTGCTTCACCAAGTCGTTCATGATGGCGTAAATTTCCGCCTTGGCCCCAACGTCGACCCCTTTAGTGGGTTCGTCGAGGATGAGTATTTTGGGCTTCGTGGCGAGCCACCGAGCTATAACGACCTTTTGCTGATTGCCGCCAGAAAGATTGCCCGCCAACTGAGCAAAGGTAGGGGTTTTTATCGCCATATCGTCCACGTATTCCCGAGTGATGGACTTTTCTTTTTCTTTGTCGACAAAAATGCCTTTGATAAATTCCTTGAGTATTTTGATTGTGATGTTGAACATGACGCTCTGCATCGGAAAGATCGCTTCCAATTTTCTGCTCTCTGGAACCAGAGCGATCCCCAGCCTCATAGCTTCCTCCGGGTTGTGAATCTTCACCGGCTTGCCCTCGACGAGAACGCTCCCCGACGCAAAGGGGTCGATGCCGAAAATGCACTTCATCACCTCGCTGCGCCCGGCCCCCACAAGGCCCGCGAATCCGAGAATTTCCCCTCGGCGAAGCTGGAAGGAAACATCGTGGAGCAGTTTGCCGTCGTTCAAATTTTTTACTTCGAGAACCGGCTCCTGGGGTTCTCCGAAGGTGCGGGTATAATAATGGGTCAACTTACGCCCCACCATCATGGCGATCAACTCGTCGTTCGCGGCGGCTGCGGTGTCCTTGGTTCCGATGTATTCCCCGTCCCGTATCACCGTGATGCGGTCGGTTATCTGCTTCAGTTCGCTCATTCGGTGGGAAATATAGATGATGCCGACATTGCTCTTCTTTAGCTTCTTTATGGTCTCAAACAGGAACCCCACGTCTTTTTCCGAAAGGGACGAGGTGGGTTCGTCCATGACAAGGATCTTGGCGTTGAACGAAAGAGCCTTGATTATTTCCACCATCTGCTGTTGGGCGATGGTGAGCCTGGATATTTCATCCTCCGGGGCGATGTCCAACTCGAAGGAATCGAGTATTTCCCTGGAGTCGCGGTTCATCTTTTTGTAGTTCACAACTCTGCCCGCCGCAACGGGCTCTCGGCCCAGGAAGATGTTTTCCGCCACCGTCATGTGGGGAACCAGGACCAATTCCTGATGGATGACGCTGATGCCGTTTCTTTGAGCGTCCGGGACGGACTGAATGACGACGGGATTTCCGTTGATGCGTATTTCTCCGCTGTCGGCGTTGTAAATTCCCGCAAGGACTTTGATCAACGTCGACTTGCCGGCGCCGTTTTCGCCGAGCAACGCGTGCACTTCCCCCGCGCGGAGCTGGAGAGACACATCCTTGAGGGCTATGACGCCGGGGAATTCCTTTCTTATATGATTCATTTCCAAAAGGATGGATTCGCTCACCTGAGGAACTCCTTTATAAGGGGGCAGTCCCAAAGGACTGCCCTCATTTGCTTATCGCGGAAAAATTTTTACCCTACTGCCAACCCGTGGTGCCGTACTGGTCCACGTTTTCCTTGTTGATCATGAAGGTCTTCACGGGGACGCGCTTGTCATAGGGTTCGCCCTTCAGTATTTTGTATCCCAGCTTTACGGATTCTTCGGCGATCGCGATGGGGCTCTGGGCACCGGACCCGGTAAATTGTCCGCCGGCGGCGATCGCGGCCTTCGCCTCGGGAGAACCGTCTACGCCGTAGATGAGAATGTCGGTCCGGTTAGCGGTCTTGCAAGCCGCTAATGCCCCGAGGGCCGTGGGGTCGTTGCCTCCCATGATGGCCAGCACTTCGGGATGACTCTGCAACAGGTCTTCCGTGTTGCGCAGCGCGGTGGGCAGGTCGCCCAGAGAGTCCTTCTGATACACGACCGTAAAGCCTTTTCCGTCGATGGCCTCATAGAACCCATCGATGCGGTCGCGCACGGAATTCATGGTGGGAGAATCGAGAATGGCGATGGGGCCTCCATTGGGGAAACGCTGGGCGAGGTCAATGCCGCACACGTAACCGGCGTTCTTGTTGTCCGAACCGGCGTAAGCGGTCACCAGATCCATATCCTTGACTTCGGCGTCGAAGTTGATGACGGGAATGTTGGCGTTTTTCAGCGCCACCAAGGCGGGCCTGATCGCTTCCCAGTCCACGGGGTTGAGGAAAATAGCGTCGATCTTCTGGCTGATGAGGTCTTCAATTTGGTTGATTTGTTTTATAGGGTCCATGGCCGGGTCGGTGGTGATAAGCTCGTCGCCGTTGGCTTCAACCTGCTTCCGAATGGTCTGTTCCAGGATCGTAAAGAACGGGTTGCTCAACTGCATACAGGTATAACCGAAAGTCAATTTCCGGTCGCCCTCGGCCGCCAAAAGCCGCTCCGGCGAACCCAGGACCACCCCTAGCGTCAAGGACAGGACACACAAAACCAGCAACGCTTTTTTCATTAGAACCCCTCCTCAAAGATTTTAGTGAATACAGACACTAACTATAAGCAATCATACTGAGCGAACACGGAGATGTCAATTCCCATCTTGCATAATTCCATTTTTCAGCCTCAGGTTTCGATATAAATCCATAGCGCTGGCTGCGTCGCGCATACCTTCGGTGGCATTGCCCCGAGAGAGGGAACAGGTAGCCGCCGCGATGCCCAGTTCAATTCCTTTTTTCAGGCTTCGTCTGTTATGAGCGGCGTACAAGACCCCGGCGCAGAACGCGTCGCCGGCGCCCACCGTGCCCTCAATATAACCTGGGGGCAGCTTGGGGCTGTCGATCGCCTCATGACGCCCTTCGTTATCCATGCCATACCCCCCTTCGGGGCAATGTATCACCGCCCACGTAGATACGCCCAGTTCCATCAGGCGTTTCAGCGCGGCGGGCATATTGCGCGCCATCAGTCCCCCATCGTCGTCGCGCAGTCGAACGCCCGTGCTCTGCTCGGCCTCCAATTCGTTAATGACGCAGTAATTCGTATATTTCAGCGCCGGGGGCACCAGTTTTTCAAATCGGTCGCCGGTCTCGCTCGCCACGTCGACGGAAGTCTCGATCCCTTTTTGCCGCGCGTTATGGAGCAAACGGGCGAGTTTTGTTCCATATTTCGCGTCTTCCGCGTCCAGCGCGTCCAGCAACAAAATATACCCGAGATGCAGCAACTTGGCGTCGATCCGATCCCAATCGATGTCGGACTCGGAGAAACGCGCGTTCGCGCCGCGATAATGATAAAACGTGCGTTGTTTGGTAATTTCATCCGCGATGACCATAGTAAACGACGTGCGCCCTTCGCGTTTAAGATTTGATAAATCGATGTTGCCGAACGCGCGGAGCTTTTCCAGTATGAAGTCGCCGTCCGTGTCCGTGCCGAGTCTCCCTAAAGCCGTCAAAGGGAGAGTGGAATCCAATGCGGCGAGATCCATGATCACGTTGCAGAGCGCGCCGCCCGAAGAACGAGAAATATTTTCCTCGATTGTCGTCAATTCGCCAAGCGCGGGCAACCCTCTCACGGGATACAGTATATCCACGACCATATTGCCCGCCACGCAGATTCCTCTTCTGTCCATGTCCTCTCCTATCGTTTCCTCGAAGGCGGGGAGCGGCTCGGCGTCGCTCAACGGCAACCGAACGAGCAGGTGGGGTAATTGCAGGGTTTGCAGTTGCGGCAAAGTCCGCCGACGCCCCATCGGCGGACTTCGTCGTTCGTGATGGAGAGACCCGCGTACACCCGGTGCATGACGGTATCGAGTACGGTGACGTCGGCGTGTACCGCGCAAGCCGGAACCCCCAGCAGGGTTACGTTTCCCTTTTTGGCGAGCATCAGGTTGGAACCGGGAAGCGCCGGCGTCCCTCGAAACACGATCTCCGAGGCGACGTGTCGAATAGCGGCGGGGGTGAGGTCGTCGGCGTCGACGCTCATTCCGCCCGTGCAAAAGACGACCTCCGCGCCCTTGGCGACCCACGCCTCGACGCAATTCGCGATCGAATCCCTGTCGTCGGGCACGATTTCATGCCCGATCAGGGGCGCGCCGTAAAGGGTCAGTTTTTTCTCAAGCCTTCCCAAAAAGGCGTCCTTCACCCGGCCTTCCCAAAGCTCGCGTCCCGTCGTCACCAGCGCCGTCCTGAGCGGGGCGAACGCAAGCAGGTCGAAGGGGCGAACCAATTCCTCGGCGCGTCGAACGACGTCCTCTTTCACGACCAGCGGCCCCACGCGCCACGCGGCGACCGTCTCGCCCTTCGAAACGGGAATTTTGTCGGGAAGCGTCGCAAAGACCCAATCATTTGCCTTATTGATCTCGTGAACGCTCTCCTCGTCGAACGACAAAAGGCCATCCGCCTCGGCGACCAGGCCGCATTTGCCCTCCGACGGGCCCTCGATCGAAAAGAGCGAAGAGAATCCCTCTCTCTTCTTCATCGACTTCTTCATCGACGCCGCCAACCGGAGCGCGGCGTCGTCCTCGTGGACTTCGTCGTCCTCCAGCTCCAGAATCGACAGATGTTCCCGTCCCATCCGTTTCAAGAGCGCGATATCCTCCTCCGCGACCGCGTGCCCTTTTTTGAAACGCGCCCCTTTATAGCGACTCTCCGGATCGATCAGCGTCAAATCGTGCGAGAGAACCGTCCCCACAGCGTCTTGAACGTCAATAATCTTGACCTTCATCTCACACACCTCCGCCTAAGCTCTATACATAATCTTTTTAGAACATTCGCTTGAGCAGCCGGTAGAGAGGGCTGCTGAAACTGTTTCTATCGTCAATTATAGCTTATCTTTATCCGCGACGGGAACGCCGGAGGGGTTCTCCCCTATGGTCTTCCTTATCGATAAAAAACTTTAATTCATTCATTGACATAAAAACAACTATCGTTTATTATTCCCAAGCGCCCTATACAGACGCGTTTTGCGAAGGCGCGTGAATGAGAACGTGAATGAGAGAGGACTGTTGAGCAATGGAGAATACCAAATGCCCCGTGTGCGACGCCGATGTGAAAGTGACGGACGTGATCGTCGGAGAGCTCTTGACCTGCGCCGACTGCGGGGTGGAGCTCGAAGTGACGTCGCTTTCGCCCCTGACCCTCGAGGAAGCTCCCGAAGTTCAGGAGGACTGGGGCGAATAGGCGGGCGCGAAAATGCTTCATATTTTTTACTCGCGCCTGCGCATGGAGGAAAAATCCCTTCTCAAGGCCGCTCAGGCCCTGGGGGTGAGCGTGGACTTTCGGGACGTCGGCGATCTCGTCTGGCCCGACGACTTCGAGGATGTGACGAAAGGGGACGTGGCTCTTTGCCGTTGCGTCTCCCAGACGCAGAACATCGCTTTGACGCAGCTTCTGGAGGGGAAGGGCGTTCGCGCCGTCAACCCCTCCGGGGCGATGTCGCTGTGCGGGGACAAGATCGCCACGGCCGCGCTGCTCGATAAGGAAGGGATCCCTCAGCCCGCGTGGCGCGTGGCGGCCTCGCCGGAGGCCGCGGTGAAAGCCGCGGAGTCCCTGGGGTACCCGGTGGTGTTCAAACCCGCGGTGGGAAGCTGGGGCCGTTTGTTGGCGAAGGTCTCCGACCGCGAGGCCTGCGAGGCGATCGCCGAACACAAGTTCCACATGGGGCCGGCCCACTCCGTTTATTTTGTCCAGCAATACGTCGAAAAGGGAGGGTTCGACCTGCGCGCCGTAATGATCGGCGGGAAAACCGCGACCCTGATGAAGCGCTCCAGCGAGCACTGGATCACAAACACGGCACGGGGCGCGACTCCCGAGCCCTATCCGATGGACGACGTTCTGGAGAATCTTTTGAACCGCACCGCGAAGGCGATCGGAGGAGATTTTCTGGCCGTCGACGTTTTTAAAATGAAAGAAAAAATGAAAGGGAAATTGAAAGAGAAATGGGTTGTCAACGAGGTCAACGGCCAGCCGGAGTTCCATGGTTCCGTCGCCGCGACGGGAACGGACGTGGGAAAACTGATGGTCGAGCACGCTATAGGGCTGAAGCTATAGGGCTAAAGCCATAGGGCTGGAAAGCTGGATAAAACCGGAAAGGAACGAAAGCGTCATGTTGAAAGCCATAACCTGGGGAGCAAATGGAATGGCGGGAGGAGAGGTCTTGCGTATCCTGGCCGGGCATCCGAATATCGAGCTGACGGCGGCCGTATCCCGCAGCAAAGCGACTCAACCGGTTTGGACGGTGCATCCGCACCTGAGGCCCGATTTTCCGGAGATGACCTTCGTCGCCCCCGAGGAAGCGCTCTCGATGGAGGCGGACATCGTCTTTCTGGCGTTGCCGCACAAGGCGTCGTGGGCCACGATCAAAGAATACCGCAAACAGGGCGTGAAGGTGGCGGATCTGTCCGCGGACGTGCGTTTGAAGGACATGGCGGCGTACAAGGAATGGTACGGACAGGAGCACCCCGCCCCCGAGCTGATGGAAGAGGCGGTTTACGGTCTGCCGGAGTTGCACCGCGAGGAGCTGAGGGGCGCGTCTCTCGCCAGCGGCGTGGGGTGCAACGCAACCTGCGCCACGCTGGGACTCGCGCCTCTGGCGAGGGCGGGGCTCATCCTCGACGCCAGAATGGAGCTGCGCGTCGGGTCCTCGGAAGCGGGGGCCGCCCCGTCCCAAGGGGGACACCATCCCTACCGGGATCGAACCATGCGCGTGTACGAGCCCTTTCGCCATCGCCACTTGGCCGAGGTGATTCAGGAGTGCGGACTCCCCGCCTCCGCTTTCACCATGACGATGACCGCCGCCCCCTTGGTGCGGGGCGTTCAGATGCTGGCTCAGGTGCGTTTGTCGCGAAAGGCGAAAGAACCGGAACTCTGGAAAGCGTACCGTGCCGCAATGGAGCGGCAACCCTTTTGGGCTTTGTCCCCCGCGCGTCCCGGACACTTGCGTCTGCCCGATCCCCGTTTGGTGCTGGGCAGCAACCGGGCACTGGTGGGTTTCTCGCTGCACGAAGACGGCGAGCGTCTGCTGGTGGTCTCCGCTATCGACAACCTGATGAAGGGAGCCGCCGGGACGGCCGTCCAATGCGCCAACTTGATGCTGGGCCTGGACGAGACCGCCGGTCTGACGATGAAACCGGTGTATCCGGCCTGAGGCGGCGTGCGCCCGAGGGCTACACCATCCGCAACCAGATCGCCGCCGCTTCGTTGCGGGGAAGCGAAAGTTCTTTGCCGTCCAACAAAATACGCAAAGATCCCGTCGCGGAGGCGTCCACACAGGTTACGGGAGCGCCTGAGGTGAATCCCATGTCTTGAAGGCGCTTCCGTAATTTATCTTCCGCGGACAGGCGGGTGACGACGCCTTTTTGTCCGTTTTCCAGCACGGATAGAGGACTGGGCAACAAGACCTGCGTTTCCATCGCGTTGAAAAGCTCATCCACCCAAGGCTCCTTATCGGCCCGGGCGCGTCTGAAAAATTCGAGCATGGAATAAAGCCTGTCGTCCGTCACCGTGTCCATATAGTGCTCCATGCTACACGCCATTTCGGACGAACGATCCCGATCCACGCCCAGCAACTCGTGAAAAAAAGCCCGCAATCCCTCATGTCGGCGATAAACCAGAAGCCCCTTGAGGCGTCCTTCCAGAGTGAGATGGAGAGAACCATAACGCTCGTGGTTCAACATGCCGGCGTCGACCATCTTCTGCACGGTGACCGTTACGGTGCCCTTGGTAATCCCCAAACGATCAGCAAGATCCGTGACGGTGATATCTCGGCCGGTACTTTCGAGGAGAAAAATCTCCTCAAGGTAATCCTCAATACGAGCTGTTATCATCGACAAATCTCCTATTTGAAGTTATCTATATATTTAAAGTTATCTACATCCTAGTCTGACAAATGTTTTTTGTCAACCATCATTGGCGAGCCTCAACCTGTAAGCGCAAATTGGGCGGAATTTTGAATACGCCCCGCGTTGGGGCCGGCAAATACAGGGTCAATGGCAGCCGCAGGAGCAAGCGCCGCAGTTGCCTCCGCAGTTTTTGGCACCCTTCAAAGAGGGCCCTTCGAGAAGCATCAAGGTTTTGCTCCGGCACTCCGGGCAGCGCAGGGAGATTTGGTCGGCTTCCTGCGTAAAGGTGTGTGAACATTCCGCACACTTGAAGACGCGAGTTTCATTCATGTCGTCGATTCCCTCTTGTATTTTTTCTTAAATTATAATCCAAACGCAATGTCAACAACTTGAGCAAAACTGCGGGGCTCCGCCCCACGCCCCGCAGGGGGCTCGTCCCCTGACCCCGTTTATTATATCCTCTTTTATTGATTTCCTATCGTGGCGACCATGACGGCTTTGATCGTATGCATACGGTTTTCCGCCTCGTCGAAAACTTTGGAAGCCGGGGACTCGAAAACGTCCTCCGTGACCTCGTAGCCTTTGATCGCCGGCAGGCAATGCAAAAAGATCGTGGAGGCCTTGCCCGCGGCTTTCATGAGATCGGCATTCACCTGGTAGGGTTTCAGAAGTTTGACGCGGGCGTCTTTTTGGTCTTCCTCGCCCATGGAAACCCAAACATCGGTATAGATCGCGTCGGCTCCGTCGACGGACTCCCTCGGGTCCTCGACGATTTTGATGGCGGAACCACTGGCCTGGGCAGACGTCCGGCATTTATCGACCAACGCGGGGTCGGGGAAGAGTTCTTTCGGCGACCCGATCGTGAAATGGACGCCCAATTTAGCGCAGCCGATCATCAAAGCGTTTGCCATGTTATTGCGCCCGTCCCCAACGTACGTCAGAGAAAGCCCCTTGAGTTGCCCGCCGAAATTCTCCCGCAAAGTCAAGAAATCCGCCAGAACCTGCGTGGGGTGGTCGACGTCCGTAAGACCGTTCCAGACGGGAACGCCCGCCCATTGCGCCAACTCTTCGACCATGCTTTGCTTGAAGCCCCGAAATTCGATGCCGTCGAACATCCGCCCCAGAACGCGGGCCGTATCCTTGACGTCTTCTTTGCCGCCCAAGTGGATGTCGTTTTTCCCCAAAAATTCCGGGTGTCCTCCCTCGTCGATGCAGGCGACGGTAAAAGCGCACCGTGTGCGCGTCGAGGCTTTTTCAAACAAAAGAGCCACGTTCTTGCCGCTCAGCGCCGTTCCCCTGACGCCGGAACGTTTTTTCGCCTTCAGGTCGGCGGACAAATCCAACAAATAAACGATCTCCTCCGGGCTGAAATCCAAGAGCGTCAAGAAACTTCTCCCTTTTAAGTTCACAGGCATAACAAACGACTCCTCCCTTATTTGAACGATTCGGAGGCTATAATAAACTACAGGGGATTTTAAGTCAAATAATAAACTTATATTTCGCGATTCGCCCGCCGAATTATCAATATCAATATCAACGCAACGCAATGCAACACAACGCTCCGATCTCTGTATAAACCGGGGTGCGCCGCAAGGGCGCGAAGAGTTGACGTCGGAATCGGAATTGGGATTGGGATTGGAATAACTCCTTTTCGCATCTCCTGTTATACTTCCAGCGAGAGGTGAGGGTTATGTCTTTCGGTCCCGAGTACATCCACGGCCTGCAGGCCGCGTTGAACAAAAATTTGCCCTGGCGCGTCTCCAAGGTCGAGGGGGGAGAGTCCTGGGTGGCGTTGCGCGTATCTGCGTCGCGCGTGCCGAGCCCGGAGAACGCCGGGGGAAAATCTGACGAAAAAAAGGACGGCGAGTGGTTTTTGCTCTCGTGGGGATCGGGCGGCGCCGGGTGTTGTCCGGTGGACGCGTCGTCCGTCGAGGCGCTGAAAAAAGGCGCTCCCGCGAGGACGCCCCTGGTCGAGGCGCTGAAAAGCCGTTTCGTGAAAGGGCAGATCTTATCCGCTCGACAGATGAACTTCGACAGGGTTCTGGAACTGGAGGTCGTGCGCTTTGTCGCGGCGGGCTTCGGGGTGAGGTATTTCCTGATTCTGGAGGCTACCGAGCCTACGGGCAACCTGGTGTTGCTGGATCAAGAACGCAGGATCGAAGAACTGGCGCGTCACGCCTCGCCCGACCGCAATCGCTATCGGACGCTCCTGCCGGGACATTTGTACGTTCCGCCCCCCACGTTCGAGGGCCCCCTGCCCTCGGAGCTCCAGTCTTTGACGTTCGAAGAACTGGCGCGGATCAGGGGCGTGGGACGTCCTCTGGCCCGCATGATCGAAGCCCATTGGGAAGAGCGCGACCCCGGCTGGTGGCTCAGGGCGCTGCGGCGTCTTTACCCTTGCGAAGAACGAGAAGAACAAACAGAGGCTCTGACGTGCCAGCGCACCTCGAAGGGGTACTTCACGCGTTTTCCCGACCTGTTCCCGGAGGCGAAACCCGTTGGGGACGACGCCTTGTCGGCCGCGCGGGAGGGAGTGTTGTTTCCGCTTCTTGCCGGGCTGCGCTCCCGCCTCTTGCGCGACCTGGACACCCGCATAGGCCGGGCGGTGAAGTCGAAAGAACGTCATCTGGACGGATTGCTGAAACAACTCACAAACAACGCCGGGGCGGAACTTTTCCGACGCAAGGGGGAACTGCTGCTCGCCAGCGTCGCCGCGATACCGCCGCGCGCGGACAAAGTCGCGTTGAGCGAGTGGGGGAGCGAAGAGGTCTTGGAAATCGCGCTCGACCCGAAACTGTCGCCCTCCCACAACGCCGAGCGCTACTTCAAAAAATACAAAAAGGCCCGCGTCGACTCGCAAAAAACACAAAAAATTCAAGAGGAAGCCGCGTCGCTGAGGGGAGCCATCGAGGAGCTGCGGGAGCAAAGAGACCTTCTGGACTCCATCGAAGATCCCGCGAAGCTCGAGGAGGCGGTGCGGGACGTGACGGACTGGATTGCGCCTTCGGCGGAAAGAAGCTCGGAAAGAAGCTCGAAAAAAGGCGCTAAAAAAACGCGAAAAGGGGCAAAGGATAAAGACCTTCCCCCCCATCTACGTTTCGAGATAGAAGGCTGTACCGTTTGGGTGGGGCTGTCCGCGCGCGGCAACCGCTTCGTCACCTTCAAACAGGCGGCGGGCGACGACCTGTGGCTGCACGCTCATGAGCTTCCGGGCGCTCACGTCGTCGTCAAGGGGGCGAAAGGGCGGGAGGAGTTGGAACGAAACGGGGTGCTCGCGTTTGCCGCGTCCCTGGCCGCGGCGCACAGCCGGGGCAAGGATTCTCTTTCCGTTCAGGTCGACTACACGGAACGCCGTTACGTTCGCTCCGTGCCCGGCGCCGCCGTCGCGCTGGTCACCTACGTCAACCCCGGAACGATCCGCGTCGCTCCGGGATATTGGAAAACCCTCAAACGTTCGTAAACGTTCAAGCCGAACCCGAATTTCGTAACTTGTCCGCCGAGTTCGGCTACTTTCTGAGTAAATCCCTATGTGCATAGTGTTGTCCCTTTTGTTTATCAGCGTTTATCAATTATAAATGTGGAACCCTTAATCCTTGCATTTTGTCGTTTTGTACCGTATAGCAACACTATGCACATA
>JAISQE010000070.1 GCA_031274425.1 Synergistaceae bacterium
TCAAGGGAAAGTACAAGGATGTTCAGCCAGAGCTATCGAAGTCACAACGAGACATCCTCAATGCTTTGGGCATTGGAATAGTCTATTGACATACTTATAATTTTCCTGGGGATTTACGCTATGAGTGAAGCGGATAATACGCCTGATTTTTCCAAAGAAGAAAAGAGACTTTTCCAGCTTCTTTTGATTTATTGCGTCGGTGTTTCGGCTTGTCGCCTGATAGGGCCGACGAGTGATGTCAAGATAGATGTCGCGTCGAAGGGATCCAAAGTTGACGATTTTCCAGTATTTTCTAGTCGCTGTGGATTGGTCAATTTTAGCATTGACCCAAAGAGCAAGGTAAGCGACTCCCCCCGTCGATGATGACGCCGGCGGCGGCCCGCAGGCGCGGCTAGAGAAAAAGAGAAAACGCAAACAAACGCGCGTTCAACCTTCGCCACATCATCGCAAAAACAGGGGCGGCCTTTTTCGGCCGCCCCCGCGATTGGAGTCTAAATCCAGTTCAAGGCTTAGTTCACGGCTTAATTCAGGGCTTGTTTCAGGGCCTCCACGTTGGCCGTCATGAGTTCGAGGTACGTGGCTCCTCTCTGAAAATCGTCCCTGGAAATATTGTGACACGCGTGAAACAGCAGCTTTTTCGCTCCGGTGGCCTCGCAAATCGTATCCGCTATGTTTTCGTTGGACAGCTCGATATGAAAGACCACCGGGATTTTTTCGTCCCGGACCTTGTTGATCAGAAAGGCCACGGTCGCCGCGCTGGCCTCGGTTTCAGTGGAGCAGCCGGGAAAGGCGGCGAAATAACTGAGCCCGTAGGCATCGGCAAAATAGCGGAACGGGAAGCGGTCGCCGAAGACGAGGGTCTTCCTGACGGCGCCGGCCGCCGCGTCCTTGAACGCCGCGTCCAGCTTATCCAGTTTTTCGAGGCAAGCCGCGGCGTTGCTCTTGTAAACATCGGCATTGGCGGCGTCGACCTCGCAAAACGTGTCGGATATTTTCTGTACGATCAGCTTCGCGTTTCTCGGCGAGGTCCAGACGTGCTCGTCGTACTCCGCCTCGTGCTCGCCGCCTTCCTCTTCTTCCTCTTCCTGCATACCCTCAACGATTTCCTCTTCAACCACCTCCACGCAGTCCATGAGGGTCACTATCTTCATTTTGGGCGCGCCGATCGCCTCCAGCACGCCCTTGACCCATTCGTCCGACTCCCCGCCGCCGTAGATGAAGACGTCGCAGTTTTGGATTTTGATGATATCCTGCGGGGTCGGCTCGAAAGAGTGGCTTTCCGAGCTTGGGCGAAGGAGCATGGTGATGTCGGCCTTGTCTCCGACCACCTGGCGCGCGAAGTCATACGGCGGGAAAATCGTGGTGACGACGCTGATCTTGCCGCCGGAATCCGCCGCGCCCGCGGGCTTTCCGCAGACGAGCGACACCATGAACACCAGCAAGCCCGAGAGCGCCAAAACGATTATTTTTTTCATGCTTTTTTTCATAACTAAAAGACACCTCCGTTTACGTTTCCGAACACAACACACTGAAAAAGCCGCGATTTGCTCTCAATTTTCTCTCGGAGGCGCTCTCAACTATTCATTCGAACTTTCAACGCGGTAAGGGTGACGCCTATCCAGGGGACGCGCGCGGGAGGGCGCGCGACGGCGCATAGGCCGCCCAGCGCCAACACCGCCCATTGGGCGGCCGCGCCGAACTGCCTCAGCATATTCCGCGCGACCGCGATCTGCGCGCATACGGAACAGCATCCCCCTTCACCGTCATGGTCGTGATCATGGTCCGCATGGATGAGAATGAGTACGGCGGAAAAAATGAAGGCGATCAAAAAACAAACGCAAAACACCGAGGCGGCGAGTCCGCCGCCCGATCTGGAACCGCCCGATCCCGCGATGTTCCGCGGGCGGCGGCGTATTCTCTTTCCCATCATATAAAAATGCCCTCTATAAAACGTCCTCTTCACGACGCCCTCGCCGAAGACCGGCGAAGACGTCGCGCTTTTGTCTGCTTGTTTGCTTATTTGTTTGCCGCGCTTACGGGACCAGATGTTCGAGGCCGAATCGGTCGGCGTAGTCGTCGAGTCGCAGCCACGTGGCGGGGTCGAGCCAGATTCCCTCTTTCAGGGCCTTTTCCCGGCGCTCGAACTCTTTCTCGCCATGTATGTAGATGCGCTCCTGTCCTTGGGCCGTCGGGCTGTTTTTGATGCGGTCGATGATGCTCGCGACATGGGCCTGAATTTGCTTGGCTTCTCCGAAGAGGTCCAGTCGCGTCGCCTGGAAATAATGGCAGATGTCGCACCTCTCCACATAGGTGTCGTAGGTGGGAGCCCCCAGAGAAAGACCGGCCGTCAGAAGCTCGACCAGCATCCCCAGCCCGTAGCCCTTGTGCCCGCCCAGAGCCTCCGTGGCCCCGCCCAGATAAAGCTGTCCGCCGTAGCGGCTTCTGCCGGAGCGGTTGATCTCCGCCACCTCCACCGCGTCGGTGGTGTCCTTGCCGTTCTCATCCACGGCCCAACCTATGGGCATAGTGCCGCTGCGGCGCGCGGCCACCTCGATTTTGCCCAGCGCCACGGTGGTCGTCGCCATGTCCAACATGAAGTGCGGCTTGCGCCCGATGGGGATCGCCACGCAGATGGGGTTGGTGCCCAAAAGCCGCTCGCGTCCGAACGTCGGAATGCCCGCACGCAGCGTGTTCGTGAAGGCCCAGCCGATGAGGCCCCGGTCGGCCATCTGCTCCGCCCAGTAGCCGGCCATGCCGAAGTGGCAGGAGCTGCGTACGGCGGTCATGCAGGTCCCGTTCGCCTCCGCCTTCTCGATGGTCTTTTCCACCGCGAACTTGGAGGTGGGGAAGCCCGGCGCGCTGTTGCCCTGCACCACCAGGGAGACGGGAGTCTCGTGAACGACCTCCGCCGCGGCCTCCGGGTGGTTTTTCCCTCCCTCGACCTCCTCGTAGTACATTTTGATGCGGGCCACGCCGTGGGACGCGTGCCCGCGCGCATCCGCCTCCACCAAGACCTTCGACGTGATCTCCGCGGAAGCGCGCGGGTATTTCATGCCCTTCTCCAGCATGTTCGCCATGTAGCCGTAAAGTTTGTCGTAACTCACCGTAGTCCGTTCCATCGCTCAACGTCCCCCTCGCCAAAAATCGAAAACAAAGATAAAGATCGAAAAACATCCGCTCGCTCTATTGCGTCGTTCGATTGCCTTATTGCTTCATTGCTTTTTGATTACTTTGATTATAGTGCTTCAACAAAAGAACGTACTGATAAAAATGAGTTAAATCCTTAAAAAAACTGTTTTTAGCTATTCTAATTTTAGGCTTTTTACTTCAATTCACTATACATCGGTTACTTTACAGAATCCGCGACGCTTTTTCAAGCTTCGCCGCGAATTCCGATCTGGAAATTATCGTTCGGCGAGTCCGTTCTCTCGTCGGCTCACAGGCGCATCAGGGCCTCCGCGACCCGGAAGTAGACGACCAAGCCGCCTGCGTCGACGATGGTGGTGACGATGGGGGCCGCCATCAAGGCCGGATCGAACCTCAGCGCCCTGGCCAGAAGGGGGAGCATACAGCCGATGATCTTCGCCAGGACGATCGTGGCGAAGAGGCTGCACCCTATCGTCAGCGCCAGGCGTGGGTCTCCGCTCAAAATCCACTTGTATCCGACGTTGAGAACCCCCAGGATAGCGCCCACCAGACTGCTGACCCGAAGCTCCTTCCAGAATATCGGAAGCCAGTCGGAGATGCCCAGCTCCCCCACCGCCATGCCGCGTATGATCAGGGTGGAGGACTGGGCTCCGGCGTTTCCGCCCGTGTCCATCAGCATGGGGATGGCCGCGATCAGGGTCGGGAAGACCGCGAGAAGGCGTTCGTAGCGGGTGATGATGCCCCCGGTGAACGTGGCGGAGACCATCAAAACCAGCAGCCAGAAGATGCGTTTCTTGGCGAGCTCGAACACTCCGGACGCCAGGTAAGAATCGTCCGAGGGCATCATGGCCGCCATTTTGTAAAAATCCTCCGTGTTCTCCTCCTTCATGACCTCCATGACGTCGTCCACCGTGATGATGCCCACCAGATGTTTTTCCGTGTCCACCACGGGCATGGCGATCAGGTCGTACTTTCGGAAGAGCTCAACCACGCGCTCGCGGTCGTCGCCGGTCGCGGCGTACAGAACGTTCGTCTCCATGACGTCGCCGACCCTGTCCGAGGCGTCGGCGAGCAAAAGCGTCCTCACCGTGACCACCCCGTCCAAAACCCGCTTGTTGTCCACGACGTAGCAGGTGTAGATGGTCTCCTTGTCCATGCCCACCCGGCGGATGCGCGCGAAAGCCTCTTTCACCGTCATCTCCTCCTTGAGGTCGACGTACTCCGTGGTCATGATGCTCCCCGCCGAGTCCTCGTGATATTGGAGAAGCTGGTTGATCTGCTTCCGCGTGTCCTCGCTGGCGTTTTTCAAAACGCGCTTCACCACGTTCGCCGGCATCTCCTCGATGAAGTCCACCGCGTCGTCCAGAAAAAGATCGTTGACGATATGGGCTAGCTCGGGGTCGGTCAGAAATTCGATGAGGTTTTCCTTGGTCTCCGCGGGCAGGTGGGCGAAAACGTCCGCCGCCGCGTCTTTGGGCAGAGAGCGAAACAGAACGACCTGCTGCTCCCGGTTCAAGCTTTCGAACTCCTCGGCTAGGTCGATGGAGTTGAGGTTCGCCACGCGCTCCTTGAGTTCCTTGTGCTTTTTGGATTCGATCAACTCGACGACGCTTGTTTCCGCAATACTTGTTTCCATCGGGAATACCTCCATTTCGGCACGGAGGCAAAGCGCGCGAAAATCCCTTCTCCAAAACTCGAGTCAGGGCGTCGGGTTCGTTTTCATGCGCATGTGCCGCCGGCGGCTGGGTTCGGGACGCGACAAAAATCCCGGACGTAAACTTGAATACGACGAAGGTAAACCGATACTGGGCCCTGCGTCCATGCGCTCTCACGCCCTCTACGATAGGATGCCTCCATTATAGCCCCCCCAGGCCCCGAAGACAATCGAGCCGGAGGTGTTTTCAACGGACCCCATAGAAACCACAGAGTCACCTCGATTGAAACGGAAGTTCACCATCTGAAGAGTGAAATTATTTACAAAGTCTTTTTAATCAATGATTTATGGAATCAACTCAAAAATTGTAGTTATGCTATATAAAATTAATACTAGATATATAGAATTTAATTTATTATAGTAGCTATGTATATAATAAAATCCTCTTGGACAAATCAATCGGGCAAGACTTACCACTCCATATGGCTTAAAGAATCCTTTCGAGAGAATGAAAGCGAGGCAAGAGGAAACTCTCAAGCCGAGATGTTACAATCAAGCGAGGCAAAAATACTTTACTTAGGAGGAATACTCATGTTGCGATATATCGACAGCAAAAAAATGGGACGCGCCTCCCACGGTTGGCTGGATAGCCATTTTCACTTTTCTTTCGATCAATACTACAACCCGGCCAACGTCCAATTCGGCGTGCTACGGGTCTTAAACGACGACGTCGTTCAACCGGGCAGCGGCTTCGGCACCCATCCTCACAAAAATATGGAGATCATCTCCTACGTCGTGACCGGCGAGTTGACTCACGCCGACAGCATGAAGAACGAGGAAACCCTGACCAGGGGGCAGGTACAGTACATGAGCGCCGGAACCGGCGTCCGCCACAGCGAATTCAATAACGGCGAAAAGCTGTTGCGTTTTTTGCAGATATGGATATTGCCGGACAGAAATGGGTATGAGCCAAATTACGGCAGCCGTCGCTTCGAGATTGAAGACAGATTGAACAAATGGCTGTTTGTCGCATCTGGAGATAAAAATGACGCGCCCATCCACGTTCATGCCGATGTAAATATTTACGCCGCCATAATCGACGCGGGCGGAAGCCTCGATTTTAAGGTCGGGGCGGGGCGACAGGCGTATCTGGTTCTGATCGAGGGATCTTCTGGCGTCGGCGTGGTGAATCTTGCCGCGCGCGACGCGCTGGAGATCGTCGAGGAGGATATCACCATCGCCCCCACCGAGCGGGCCCACGTCCTTATAATCGAGATGGCGAAAGCATAGATTACCGATGATTATATACCTCGCCGTCGATGATCGTCGTCTCGCAAAGCGTCATGTTGCTGAACGGATGTCCGTTGAATATCGCCAAGTCGGCGTCTTTTCCAGTTTCGAGCGAACCGACGCGGCCATCGAGTCCAAGAAGTTTCGCCGGTCTGATCGTTACGGCCTCGAATGCCGCCTTTTCCGACAGCCCTCTTGCCATGCAGAGGCCAATGTGAGTAGGAAGGTATTTCGTGCCGGACGCGGTGTCCGCGGTGAGGCAAAAATTGACGTCGGCCTTTTCCATGATGCCTGGAGTTTCGAGCTTGCAGCCCCATATCTCCATTTTGGACAATCCCATCGTCAAGGGGCCGACGACGCAGTCGACTTCGTTCTCCTTGAGAAAATCGAGGATTTTATATCCTTCCGTGCAGTGCTCTATTGAAAATTTGAGGTGAAACTCCTTTGCGATCCTGACCGCCGTGACGATATCGTCGGCTCTGTGAGAATGAATGCGGCATTTCATCTCGCCGCGTATTGCCGGGACAAGGGCATTGAGCTTGAAATCGGGTTTGGGAGCTTTTTCCGGGTTGGTTTTGGCTTCGAGGAGCTGATCCGAGTACACTTTCGCGTTATAAAGCGTCTCCCTCAATATGCCGGCGATGCCCATACGGGTCACGGGCACTTTTTTGTCGGAACCGTATACCCTCTTGGGGTTTTCTCCCAGAGCCATTTTCATGTGTTCGGAACCCGGAATCGCGATGTCGAAAACCGTGCTGCCCTTTTTCGTTTTGAAGCTGATTCCGGTGCCGCCTATCACGTTGGCCGAACCCGGCCCTGTATAACACGTCGAAAAACCCGCTTTTCTAGTATTTTCGATAGCCACGTCGTGCGGATTCAGAGCGTCTATGCCGCGAATGTGCGCCGTAATCGGGTCGCTCACCTCGTTGCCGTCGATCATCCCCGGCACTACCGGCATAGTTTGAGGTTCGTTGAACGTCGAAATATGAGTATGGGCATCGATCAGCCCCGGCGTCACCCACTTCCCGGACGCGTCGATGACCTGACAGTCGCTTGGCGTCTCGACGTTCGCTCCGACCCCGGCTATCTTGGACCCATCGACCAATACCGTTCCGTTCTCGATAATGCCTTGGGCTATCGTGACAACAGTCCCGCCCTTAATCGCCAACATCGCTATCATCTCCAAATATTTTATGAGAAGCGCTTCCCTGAAACCGGCATTCTTGTCTTTTAATTTTAACATTTCCACGAAATTCATTTGCTCCCGAGATTTTCTCGTTCTCGTTCCCTCAGTGTGCGCCTTAAAATTTTACCCGTTGGCGATATCGGGAACTCGTCGATGAATTCGACTTTGCGCGGAACCTTGTAGTGGGCCATGTGTTTTTTGCAGTAGTTGATGAGTTCACGTTCGGTCACCCGCACCCCTGGTTCCTTCGTGACGAAGGCTTTTGGAATCTGCCCGCTGAGTTTGGCGGTTATGCCGACCACTATCGCCGTGCGCACCGCCGGATGCCCGTTTAAAATCAACTCCACTTCCTGCGGATATACGTTAAATCCGCCGACTATGATGATGTCCGTCACCCTGTCGAGTATTGTGACGTATCCATCCTCCACTTTCACGTAATCGCCCGTGTTGAACCATCCGTCTATGAATCTCTCGGCCGTTGCCTCGGGGGCGCGAAAATACCGCTCGGCCACGGAAGGCCCCCGGACCCACAGGACGCCTTCGTTTCCCGGCGCGTCCTCCCCCTTCTCCGTCTTGAGCCGCCACTCGTAACTTTTAAGAAACGGCCCGACAGTGCCTCGGCGGTGAGTCGCGTAGTCGCGGTTGATTGCTATGGCGGGCGAAGTCTCGGTGAGCCCGTATCCTTCGACCAAATCTATCCCCGCTATCCGCAGAGCCATATCGTGGAGGTGATCGCTCAGTTTGTCGCCGCCGGTAATGATTATCTTGAAGTGGCTGAAAAGGTCTTTGGGAGCCTCCCCACGTTCGACCGCCGTCAGAAGGTACGCGGCCACGGCGGGGACGACGAACATGATGTTCACTTTGGCCTCGCTGATTGCCCGCACGCAATTCTTCGGAGGCATGAAAGCCGGCACGATCGCCTGAGCCGTGTCCATAACCAGAGGAAGTATATTGCCTATCGTGTATCCGATCGTGTGGAAATTGGGCATCACGTTGAGAAATACGTCCCCCTTTTCGAGCGGGATCACTATGTCCCACATGCCCACGCAGTTGTCGTAAATATTGCCATGGCTCAAGGGGACGGCTTTCGGCAGTCCTGTCGTTCCCGAAGTGACGAACAGTACCGCTATGTCGGGTGTAAGTATCGAAGATTCCCTGAACATCGCCCGCGAGGAATCAAGGTCGCTGAAATCCCCCATTGGCCCGCAGGCGAGGCAGCCAAAACCGTGTTCCAGAAGAACGGGGGCGATATCGCCGTATCCTGTTTCAGACAGTATGACGGCGTATGGCTCTATAAGTTCGAGCGTTCTTACGAGCGACGCCGTCCCTGATTTTACGTTCAGCGGGACGACGGCGCCGCCTATTCTCCACGCGGCCAGCGACAACGCGGGGAACGCCGGGCAGTTCGCCATCATAACAATGATCCTCTGCCCCTTTTTGAAGCCGAATTCGCGCAGGGCGGTCTCGATTTTATCCGTAAGGCGGGAAAAATCGATTTTGGAATACCATTTGCCCTCCCACCAAAAACACCGCGCGGACGCTTCAACGCTCAGCCTGCCGTCGATTATCGCCTCGAGCCTTAACCCTTTTGTGTCTGAAGCCATATCGCATCAAATCCTCTCGGACATTTTATTTCAGTCATGTTTAGGCATTTTCACTCTTTGGGCCGAAAATATCAATCCTGACGAAGTGTTCCGGTTCGATTTCCGTCCACTCCGGCGCGTCGGCCGCATGGTGGAGCGACGGGTCGTACGTCTCCACCTTCTTGTGCCGCTCGTATTCCGGGTCGGGTTGAGGTATCGCCGAAAGTAGGGCTCTCGTGTAAGGATGCAGCGGGTTCGCGAACAGCTTTTCCGTGGGGGCGAGCTCTACGATGGCCCCCTTGTAGATGACGGCGAGACGATCCGTGAAGAATCGCACCACGGAGAGATCGTGCGCGATGAAGAGATAGGTCAGCCCCTTTTCCCGTTGCAGGGTTCGCATCAGATTCAGCACCTGGGCGCGAACGGAGACGTCCAATGCCGAGATGGGTTCGTCGGCGACTATCAGTTCCGGCTCCATCACGATGACGCGGGCGATGCCGATACGCTGGCGTTGTCCGCCCGAGAACTCGTGGGGGAAGCGGTCGGCGAACTCCGGAAGCAGACCGACGTCCAGCAGGGCGCGTTCCACGATTTTGCGTCTCTTTTCTTCCGAACCGTAAATTTTCAGATTATGAAGCCCCTCGGACACGATGTAGTCCACCTTGGCGCGATCGTTCAAAGACGCCGTCGGATCTTGAAAGATCATCTGGATGTTTTTGACGACCTCTCGGTCCATCTCCTTGGGGATTTTTCCACTGATGCGCGCGCCTTTGTAGCGGATCTCCCCCTCCTCCAGCTCGTTGATGCGCATGACGGCGCGGCCGATGGTAGTCTTTCCCGACCCGGACTCTCCCACCAAACCGAAGGTTTCTCCTTTATAGATGTCAAAACTCACGTTCCGAACGGCCGTGACCTTTTTCCTCCCGCTTCCGAAGCGAACGGTGATGTTTTCGATCTCCAGCAACTTTTCCCGGTCAGCGGGCATCGTCCGCCGCCTCCCGTCTTTCTCGCCGCTCCCGGATTCTCGCGATCAGCGGGGGCGGGGTCACGCGGGGGGCTCTGGGGTCCAAAAGCCACGTCCGGGCCTTGTGGGTTGGGCTGACCTCGAACCAGGGCGGGCGCTCTTCGAAATCGATCAAGAGCGCGTATGGGTTGCGGGGCGCGAAAGCGTCCCCCCGAATTTCCTTGTAGAGACTGGGAGGAGCCCCCCGAATAGCGAAAAGAGGTTCTCCCTTTACGCCCAACTGCGGCAAGGAGGAGAGTAGCGCCCAGGTATAGGGGTGTTGCGGGTCGTAGAAAATCTCGTCGCAGGCCCCGCACTCTACGACGTCGCCCGCGTACATCACCGCGATACGGTCGGCGACGTTGGCGACCACCCCCAGGTCGTGGGTGATGTAGACGATAGTCAGTCGGTATTTTTCCTGCAAGCGGCGCAAAAGCGCCAGAATCTGGGCCTGAATGGTGACGTCCAGGGCCGTCGTCGGCTCGTCGCAGATCAAAACGTTCGGCCGGCACGCCACGGCGACAGCAATGACGACTCTTTGGCGCATGCCCCCAGAAAGCTCGTGAGGATACTGATTGTAGCGCCGCTCCGGCTCCGTGATTCCAACATCTCGAAGGATTTCGAGAGCGATGGCCTTCGTCTCGGAGGCCTTTAAAGCGGAAACCGTGAGGGCGGCGTTCGCGGTCTTTCGGTGCAGCTCCACCGTCTCGCGAATCTGAAGCCCCACGGTTTTCAGGGGATTCAAGCTGGTCATCGGGTCTTGAAAGACCATGGCGATCTCCTTTCCGCGAATCTCGAGCCATTCTTTTTCAGTCTTGTATCGGGCGATGTTTTTCCCCTCATAAAGAATCTCCCCGCTATCCACCCAGCCATTGGCGTCCAGCATCCCCATGAAGGACTTGGTGAAAACGGATTTTCCGGACCCCGACTCCCCTACGATCGCCAGGCTTTCCCCCTTGTAGAGGTCGAGCGAAACGCCGCGTATCGCCGTCAGGGTCTTTCCCCTGAGGGTGAATTTGATCACGACGTCCCGCGCGGAGAGAACGATTTCGGTCTGTCTGTAATCCATGCCCGATCGCCTCCTAAAGGTGGTTTCGCGGGTCTGCCGCGTCGGCGAAAGCGTTGCCGATGACGTAGAGAGCAACGGTGATCAGGGAAAGGATCAACGCCGGGAAAATCAACTGATAGCGCAGGGAAGGGCTCATCATGACGATACGGCCCTCGTTGACGAGGTTGCCCAAGGAGGGGATGCTGACGGGCAGGCCCAAGCCGATGTAGGTCAGAAAAACCTCCTGCCCGATCGCCAGCGGAATCGCCATCCCCATGCGCATCATGATCACCGAGACGAGCTGAGGCAGCAAGTTTTTTGTGATGACGCGCCTCACGGGCGTGCCAAGGCACCGCGACGCCAGATTGAACTCCCTGTCGCGGATGACGACGACCTGGTTCCGCACGTAACGGGACGTCGGAAGCCATCCGGTGAGACACATCGCGAAGATGATCGTGCCCACGGCCGGGCGTAGCATATAAGCGGCCAACATCATGATGATGGTGTTGGGGATGTTGGCGACCACGTTGTAGAGTTCGGTGATCCATCGATCCAGCCGGCGGACGTATCCCCACAGAGACCCGACTAGGACCCCGAAGAAGGCGTCCCACAGCCCGACGCTCAAGCCGATGAACATGGAGGTGCGGGTGCCGCTCCATATGCGCGCCCAGAGGTCCTGCCCGATGGCGTTGGTGCCGAACCAGTAGTCGGCGTTCGGCCTCAGGTTTCTCAAGGGTCGCCCCATCTCGTTGTTGCTGATCGCCGAGGGGCTTCTCTGCCCCGGCAGAAACGGCTGGATGAAAGTGAACGTCAGGAGAACGCAAAGCAGCAACAGGCAGAACATCGCGCCTCGATTTCGCGTGAAGATCCGCCACGTGGACCGCCAATAGGAATAATTGGAATAAGCGACCCCCTCGGCCGCCGCGTCGTCGTATTGCGCGAACCGGAACAGTTCGTCCCGGCCCTCGGTCGCCGCTCCGAAACCGCTCATCAGCGGGAGCCCCCTTTCTTTTCGAGCTTGATCCGGGGATCGACGATCGCCATGAGGATGTCGCCCAAGAACAGCCCCACGATGCCGACGCAGGAAAAGATG
Organism: Synergistaceae bacterium; assembly: GCA_031274425.1. Lineage (GTDB taxonomy): Bacteria > Synergistota > Synergistia > Synergistales > Aminobacteriaceae > JAISLU01. The sequence goes on from JAISQE010000070.1 coordinate 12,005, forward strand.
AGCACCAAGGCTTGAACCAGCGTGTTGTCCTGCCTTTGGATCGCCGTTACCAGCAGACCGCCCATACCTGGAATGGAAAAAAGGGACTCTACGTAGATCGAGCCCGTAATCGTCAAAAGGATGCTGGCGGGCAGAAGCTGCGCCATGGGGACGAAGGCGTTGCGCAGGACGTGACGCGACATCACGGCGGAGTTTTTCATCCCCTTTGCCCGCGCCAGCTTGATGTAATCTTTATTCAGTTCGTCGACCATGTAGCGGCGCATCCACATCGCGTAGTTGGCGGTGGGACCCAGCGCCATGCACACAGTCGGCAAAATCCAACTCAGCGGCCGGGAAAGGCTGAAGAGCATGGGAACTTTGAGAAAAGAGGAGCCATAGAGCTGGAGAAAAATGAAACAAACGGCGGCCGGAACCGCGCGGACAAAGACGACGTAGGCGGAACCCAGACTGTCGGGCAGTCTTCCCTTGCGCCGGGCCATCAGCATTCCCAGAGGGATGCCCAGCGCGAGAGAAATGGCGATCGTCGTGAGTCCGAAGCCGACGGAATAGGGGATCTTGGGCCCGATGACCTGAACGATGGGGACGTAGCGGCGAACGATGTTGGACGTCCCCAGATCGCCGCGCAGCGTATTTTTCAGGTAATTGGAGAGCTGAACATGCAGAGGGTCGCGCAACCCCATCCGGGTCAGCTCGGCTTCGATCTGCCCTCGCGTCATTTTGTCGTAGCTTTCGGCGAAGTACCCCTCCTCCGGCATCAAGCGCAGCATGAAAAAAACCGCCGCCGTCACGATCAGCAAAGTCACCAGCGACCGCAAGAAGCGTGAGAACGCGTATTTGACGATGACGAAACATCCCCTTTCCAAAAAGAATAACCCCGAAGCCCCTTATCCTCGGGCTCCAGGGCAACGATGAATTTTCAGCGAAAAAACGCCGGGCGGAAAAGAGCCAGCGGCCCTCCGTTCCGGGGGAGAGCCTAACCAGCCTGAGTAAACTTGATAGTCATGTTATAGTGCTTTAACAAAAGAACGTACTGGTAAAAATGAGTTAAGCCCTTTAAAAAACTGTTTTTAGCTATTCTAACTTTAGGCCTTTTACTTCAATTCACTATATCAAAAAATCAAAGGTCGAAAGATCGGGTTTTGTCGTCTATTGTTGCAGCGTGTTTTTCCCGATCGCTTCCTGGCGTTCTTTTTCGTATTGGGCCTGGGCTTCGGGGAATTTTTCCATGCCAACGGGTTCGTCGAGGAGGACGATCCCCTTCGGCTTGGTCAGGCCGAAACGCCCCATCTGCCCCGTGAGACCGGAGAACGGGTGGACGTAAGAAGCCCGATATCCTCCCCCCGAAACATAGAAGGGGATCAGAAGGGCATTGTCCAACAGGATTTTTTCCGCTTGAGCGAACATCTCGTAGCGTTTTTTCAAGTTCTTGACCTCCGCGGCGGCCTCGGCGATTTGCTTTTCAAACCGATTGCCCCCATCAGCGTCTTTCAGGTCGGATGCCAAAAAGACCGACGAGTAACGGTCGGCCAGCGCGGTGGAGAGAACGGGGTCCATACTGCCCAGCGGATCGGCGAAGTCAGGCCCCCAGCCCGCCTCCATAATCGCGTATTTGCCCTTGCCCCGCACTTCTTGATTGTACCCGGTCGAGGGGTGAGTGACCAAAACGATATCGATGTAGTCGGTCCCCAAGAGCGTCTCCATCTGCTGCTCGATGATCTGCATTCGGTTGATCTCGTCGGTCGCGCCAGCCCTGTAGGGCATGACGAGCTGGAGCGGGAAAGCGATCTTGTCCTTGAGCTCCTCCATCGCCTTGGCCTTGTACTCTTTGGCCTTCGCGGGGTCAAAGGACTCGGCGTCGCTGTAGGGCTTCAAAGGAGGCAATTGCGTGTAGTCCACTCCACCGGCCTGGATCAGGCCCCTGCGGGTAAGAGTGTTGAGGAGGCGTCCCTTGGGGTTGAAGGGATCGAGCGTCATGGCCGCGCCCTCGCGGTCGAAGGCATGGAACAGGGATTTTCGGAAGTTCAGATTGTCGACCGCGACCTTCCAGTCCTCGGGCGCGTATGCCTCTTCGTAGTTCGGATTGAAATTGAGCGCCAAAAAGTAGCTCATATTGGTAGGGTTTCGGGGATACATCATGGCCTTCTTTGCGGGGTCGTTCATCCACTCGTCCAAAATGGTTCCCGGCAGCGGAAAATCGTCGATCTCTCCCCGTAGAAAGAGTTCCGGCCCCAACGCCGTGGCCTCGGCGTTGTAAATGTAGTTCAGTTTTTCGACGCTGACGACGCTCTTGTTCCAGTAATTGGGGTTGGCAGTCAGCACGCGCTGCTGCTGGGGCTCGTACTCCGTCAGGAAATAGGCCCCGCAGTAGAGGACGTTTTCCTTCGTTATCCCGAATTGAACGCCCTTTTCTTCGAGAAACTTGCCATTGACGGGATAGAAGCACGGAAAGGAAAGTTGTTTGATAAAGTAGGGCACGGGGGCGATCAATACGTACTGGAGGGTGTAGTCGTCGATGGCCCGCACTCCCACCTGCCCGAAGTCGGAAATTTGTCCGTCGTAAAACTCAAGGGCGTTCTTGATGGAGCTGTAGACCGTTTTACTGTTGAATGACGAGTTTTCCTTTGTCAGAACCCATTTCATGGAATCCACGAAATCCTGCGCGACGACCTCCGCGACCTCTTTGCCGTCCCACGTGTACCACTTCACGCCCTTGCGGAGGTGGAACGTGTAAGTAACTTGGTCGTCTGAGACCTCCCAGCTCGTCGCGAGGCTCGGAACCAGAAGGCCGAAGCGGTCGAACTCGACCAACCCGTCCTCGGTGCAGTAGGCGAGCATGATGTTGCTCGTCAAGTTCTCTTTGAGATAGTTCAAGCTCGTCAGCTCGGTGACCTCGCCGTTGGGGTACAAGGTCGTGAACTCCTTCCTCGCCCCCTCCGACGCTCCCGCCGCAAAGAGCCCGATGACCAAAACGCATGCCAGCAAACCACAAAACGTCTTCATCGTTCCATCCTCCTTCATGATAAGAACTCCCAATTTTTAACTGCGACACGATCACATTTTACCCGATTTTCAGCACATTCGATGGCGTCGGGTCGAAGAAAGCCTGGGCGTATTGTTTCGCTGTTTCTTAACACTTCCTTGCAAAACGACGACTAAGTTTACGTTACAACTCCATGAAATCCCCTACAATCTAACGAGAGTCGCTTGTATGGGCTTTGAAGACTATGGGATAGGGGATGTAAGTTATGAGCGTGAGTTCTGTTTCGAACAACGGCGGCATTTTGAGAGAAGAGTACCTCGAACAACAAAAGAAGTTGCGGCAACAGCAGGCCGCCATCGACAGCGGGACGAGCGCGGACGCCGCAAAAATAAAAACGGCGCAGCCCGCCGACGACGCCAATTCCCGCGCGAGCGCGGATGCGTCCGGCTCCAATCGGGCGACGTCCGTGTCGGGGGTTTTCGCCAACGCCAAAGCGGGAACGACTTCCTCGGCGGCGGCGAGCGATACGAGCGGCAATCAGGCTCTTATCGACAAAGCCAACAGCGGCGGCGTGTTGAGCGCGTCCGAACTGTCGACGCTCAAAGAGATAGACCCGGCTCTCTACGCCCGAGTGGTGAAGGCGCAGAAAGCCCGAGAGGAAGCGCGGAACCAAATGAGCGAAAACCCCTCGAACGCCGCCCAAATCGCGCAAGACGTCAGCTCGAAAAACGCGTCGGAAGACGACGATACGCAAAATTTGATCAACCGGGCGCTTGCCGACGAGTATAAAAATTTCGCCTCAAAATACGATCAGGTTATCATTTCAGGCAGATAAAACTGTTGTATAGCGCTTTAACAAAAGAACAGATTGGTAAAAATGAGTTAAACCCTTTAAGCTATTCTAACTTTAGGCTTTTTACTTCGAGAGTGTTGATTAGGTAATGATGTTATGTGAAAAGATCATCCTGCCGCAAGGATTTCTTGTGATGAAATCATTAGAAAAACAACACTCTCACTTTTTTTAGCTATTCTAACTTTAGGCCTTTTACTTCAATTCAGAAAAAAACGCGCCAGGTCGCGTCGCTTTGCACTCCGGACGTCCGCAGGGCTTCGCGAAGCTCCGCCTCCGGTCCGGGCGGGGTGATGAAGCCGAGTTCGCCGCCCTCGTCCGCGGCGGTTCCCTCCGGGAAGAGCTTCAGAAGTTTTTCCCGCTCCGAGGGCGATGTCCTCACGAAAAGCGCTCCCACGTTTTCGTCGACGGGGAGCAGCGGGCGGTAGTCCTCGCGCCATATCGGGTCGTTGTAGCGTCCGTTGGTGACGATGTCGATGACGTCGCCGACGATGGAGCTGGCGGATGGGGCCGCGCCCGCGCCGCGTCCGTAAAAAAGCACGTCGCCCGCCATATCGGCGGAGATGGACACGGCGTTGAACACGTCCTCCACCGACGCCAACAGGTGATCGTGGGGAATCAGCAGAGGGGAGACGCGCGCGTAAACCCGGTCGGAAGGGGTCAGTTTTCCCATGGCGATGAGCTTTATGGAATAGCCGAGGCGCTCGGCCAGGGCGATGTCGGAGGCCGTGACGGTCGTGACGCCCTCCGTGGGAATGTCTCCGTAACGGACGTAACGGCCGAAGGCGATGGAGAGCAAAATCGCCAGCTTGCGGCAGGCGTCGAACCCAAGGACGTCCGCCGAGGGGTCGGTTTCCGCGTATCCCAGTTCCTGGGCTCTTTTTAGGGCGTCGGCGAAGGAACGCCCTTCGCGCTTCATCTGCGTCAAAATGTAGTTGGTCGTCCCGTTGACGATCCCCATCACCTCGGTCACGTGATTGGAGCTGAGGCATTTATAGAGCGGGCGCAGCACGGGAATACCCGCGGCGACGCTGGCTTCGAACATCAGGGCGACGCCGTTGTGGTCGGCAAGCTCCGTCAGCTCCATGCCGTAGGTCGCGATCAGGTTTTTGTTGGACGTCACGTAGTGTTTCCCCGCCAAAAGAGACCGCCTGCAATAACGGTAAGCGGCCTCCAGGTCGTTGACGCACTCCACGACGACGGACACGCCGCAGTCGCCGAAGACGTCGTCCTCGTTCAGCGTGAGCAATTCTTGTCGCGGATCGTCCGTCCGCGGCCGCGCCGTCAGGATGCGCTTCAATCGTATGGGCTCCCCCGCGCGTTTTGCGATGATATCCGCGTTGCGCGACAAAAGATCCGCCACTCCGTGTCCCACAACTCCATACCCGATAAGGGCTATGTTTTTCATCCGACCCACTCTCCTCCATCCATATCTATGGCATAGAGATGCCATAAAATATGCCTCAAATAGGCCATATTTATGCCCCATCCGCGCGATATCGGGTCATTGTATCACACGGAGGGGCCGGATGAAAAAAGGACTTAAAGAAGAAAAGCGCTCAGGGAGTTTCGTTCGGCGAGGCGGGTTTGCCGCGCCAATACGTTCGGATGGGGCTTCCCGAAAATTCGCCCAGAACGCGCAACTCTTTTTGGATATGATTTTCGAACGAGCTGTCCACGATCTCAGGGTCGTTCACGAAAAATACGAACGTCGGCGGTTCGATGCCCGACTGCAGGCAATAGTAGATCTTGAGAGCTTTCCCCCGTTTGTTAGAGGGCAGCCGGTCGAAGGCCAGAATGTCGCGCATCAAACGGTTCAAGACGTTGGTGGGGATACGATGCCGCCGGTTTTCGAAGACCCCGATGGCGGAGGTCGCGATCTTCTGGACGCCCCGTCCGTTCAAAGCCGACATGAAGAGGACCGGCGCCCAGGGTAAAAAAGGCATTTCGTCGCGAATGTTCCCGATCATCTTGTCGCCGAGTTTGTCCTTTTTGGGCAGCAAGTCCCACTTGTTCGCCGCCAAAATCAATCCCCGCCCTTTTTCCACGACGTGGGCGGCGATTTTTTTGTCGGAATCGGTGCAGGGCTCCTCGGCTTCCATGAGCAAAAGAGCCACGTCCGAACGGTCCACGGCCGCCAGGGTGCGCACGAAAGAATAATATTCGAGGTCGGAGTCCATCCGGCTCTTTTTACGCAAGCCCGCCGTGTCGATAAGGCGGAACCTGCGCCCCTCCATGATCACCGACGTGTCCACGGGGTCCCGAGTCGTCCCCGCTATGGGGCTGACCAGAGACCGCTCTTCCTTGGCCAGTTTGTTCAGCAGGCTGGACTTGCCCACGTTGGGCCGGCCGACGATGGAAATCCGAATTTCGTCCTCGTCGTAAACCTCCTCCGTTTCCGGCAGTTTGGCGACAATAGAGTCCAGGAGGTCATCCAAATTGCGTTTGTGCAAAGCGCTGACGCCGACGACATCCTCAAAGCCCAGCGAGTAAGCGTCGGACACGCGGAGTTCGTGCCGCGGGTCGTCGATTTTGTTGACGGCCACCACAACGGGACATCCGCTGCGCCGCAGAAGGAGCGCCACATCCTCATCCGAGGCGGTGACCCCCGCTGTTCCGTCGACGACCAAAACGGCCAGGTCGCACTCGGACAGGGCCTGCTTCACGTGAACCTCGATACCCGCGCTAAAGGACGTTTGCTCTCCCAGAATGCCCCCCGTGTCCACGGCGTAAAACGAGCGCTCGTTCCACTGGACCTCGCCGTAAAGGCGATCGCGGGTCACGCCGGGCATGTCGTCGACGATGGCCTCGCGGCGGCCCAGCATTCTGTTGAAAAGGGACGATTTTCCCACATTGGGTCTTCCGACGATAGCGACGATCGGCATCGCTCACTCGTCCCGCATGTAGGTTCTCAAATCCTGCCCCGACAATTCCGCACCCACGCCCACGGCCAAGCGGATACGCGCCTGCAACGGCGTCAAGGTTCCGGCGTCGATCAGTCCCATTTCCAAAAGGCGTTTGGCGCAGCCTTCGAAATCGTCCTCCGGTTGCACCCGCCCCACCGGGCAGCGGGAAGTGAGGACAACGGGGACCTCGGCGCGCATGATTTTACGCAAAAGCGGAACCCAGGAGGGAGGAATATCTCCTCCCCCGAAGGCCGAAACCACCAACCCATCCAACTCGGAGACCCGGTCGTCCAAGAGGGCGTTCAACAAAATGTCGCCGCCCCCCAAGGAGGCGTCGAGAATTTCGACGTTGCGGGCCGGAGGCGTTCCGATGTCCATGATTCTGCCCCGGCGGGGACAACGAAGAGAGACCAGGATGCCCGTGGGCTCGAAAAACTCCGCGATGGGGCCGCAGAGCGGGGAGTCGTATCCCATGCGGCTGTAGTTGGAGAAGTGACAGATCTCCGAAGCGGCGTAGATTTTATCCTGCAGACAGACAAGAACCCCATGCCCCCAGCAAGCCCTCGACTCCGCGGCTTGCGACGCCTGAGACAAAAGCAAGGCCGTCTCCGAGCCGGGGGTCTCCGCGTGGTTGATGGAGGCCGTGAACACGAGCGGCTGCGGATAACTCCAGATCAAATCGGCGAAATACGCTACCTCCGTCAAAGCCTGTGTTCCGCAGGTAATCACGACCCCCTTCGCGCCCTCTTCGACCTGGGCTCCCGCCAGTTGGATCAAGTCGCCGCACATACGCAGCGTATAATGACATACGGGCTGGTAGCTCCAGTCCACAACGTAGATTTTTTCCCTCATTTCCCCCGTCAAATAAGCGGCCAGCTCCTCTTTCTCGATGGGCGCCGCTTCCCCTTCGGAGACGCGTTTATGGATGATCTGCCCTCCGGCCATGATCAACGCGATCTTGTCCCTATTCGACACAACATTCGACACAACTTCTACCTCCCCAAAGTTTGGGGTCCTGGATACCTCGGTTTTTCGGCCCGCGCGGGGAAAACGCGATTTGTTGCATTTTTATTTCTACTCGCTTTTTCCATCCGCTTTTCCCCATCTTTTTTTCATCCGCGATTTCCCGTCGGCCGAGACGCGCTGCAAAACCAATTTCGAGGGTTTTTAGAACCCCAAGTCCTCACCCACTATGATAACATGCGTCTTTCGGCCGTTGGTCGGCCTTTCCAGAATCAAAAGCGCCCGGCAAATACGCGCCGGAGAATCGCAATCCACGCAATGACCCGTCTGAGTGCAGGGCGTGTTCCCGTTCAAACGCAGCACGTTCGGAGGGGTGGCGGTCCGGCTGCGGGCTATGGCGGCCTCCAAATCCGGCGCCACTTTGTTGATCCCGATGACGAAGATCAGCGTGTTGCGTCCCCAGGCCATAGCGCTGACGCGATTGCCGTTGCCGTCGATATTTACGATCTTGCCGTCCCAAGTGACGGCGTTGGCGCTGGTCAGAAAATAATCCGCGCAGTATTCGTCCATCAAAACCTGCGCCCGCTCCTCGGGCGACAACGCGGGGTTCCAATGATGATATATTGTACACCCTCGCTCTTGCAGCTTTTCCATAGCGCCGATCTCCCGCACCGTCACCGTTCCTGGAACGCCGACGGACACCCCCCCCGGAATCAGCTTCAAAACCTCCTCCAACGCCGCTTCCTTCGAAGGCACATAGACCGCTTCGTATCCCTTGGCCTTCAAGGCTTTCGTCACCGATTGCCCCAACGCTTCCCTCGCCTTGACGCGCGCCGCGTCAAAAGGACTATCCATCGTTTAACGCCCCCAATAATTTATGAAAATTTCGAAGATATAGCGCTTTAACAAAAGAGCATACTGGTAAAAATGAGTTAAACCCTTTAAAAAACCTGTTTTTAGCTATTCTAACTTTAGGTCTTTTACTTCAATTCACTATAATCGACTTCGCGTATCCGTTTCGCTACCGCCGCGCGAGCGCGTGGGAGTGGATGTCGCCCAAGGTCGCTCGCCAGGCTTTTCTGTCCAGGCCCATCTTTGTCCCCGCCATGGAAAGGTTCAGGTAGAGATTGCGGTCCGCGGGATTGAGGCGGGCCGCCTCGGCCAGGAGCCTCACGTCGGAGGGGACGCTGAGATTCGCCCGAAAACCCCTCCACAAAGGCCCCGAATCGCCGGCCAGCGAAAAGGAGGGAAGAGCCTCTTGCCCCCCGGAGCGCAGGCAGGCCAAAAACGCCTCGAAGGCTTGCGCGTATTCCCCCCTCTGGTAGCGCTCGATCCCCATATCGAAAAGAGCCCGTCTTGAAGAGGTTTTATCGCCGGCCTCCGCCGCGTTCCGCGAGGCGCCGTCGGCGGGCCTGGGCCTGGAGCTCGTTTTGCTCCTCGATCTGCGCGGCGTCCTCCGAGGCTGCGAAGGCGGGCTTTTTTTGTTTTGCGCCTCCTTCAGTTTGGCGAGCTTGGATTGGGCGTCGTCGTGGTCCGGGTCCTTCTCCAGCGCCCTCTCCAGGGATTTGATCGCTCCGGAGGCGTCGCCCAGATTGGCGCGGGCGTCGGCGAACCCCACCCAGGCGTTTGCGTCGTCGCTGCGGATCGCCAGGGCCTCGGCAAAATACCGGGAGGCCTCTTCGTAGTGTTTCAGCTCCAAAGCCACGCTCCCCACCTGTATCGCGTGTTCGTATTTCTGCGCCGACAGCGAATCCTGGTTCGGCTCCAGGGAGGGCAGGAGCAGGGATACCCGTCTTACCGCCTCCCGCGCCGCGTCGGAGGACGGACTCAGGTCGAGGGCTCGTTTGTAGGCTTCGAGGGCCTCCCCCGGCTTGTTCTGTTCTTCCAAGGCGTTGCCCAGCGCGAAATGGGCGCTATAGTTCGTGGCGTCGATCGCCACGGCCTCCTGGAAGTTCTCTTGGGCTCTATCCCACGCTTTTAGAGTGAAATAAAGGCGTCCGATTTCATAAAAGACCCCGGAGCGGGACGGAGCGGCGTTGGCGGGGAATAGCTCCAGGCCGGAGCGGTAAGCCGCGATCGCGTCCTCCGCGCGTCCCACGCGCTCGGCGGCGCGAGCCATGCCCAACAAGGGTTCGACTCTGTTGGGATAACGGTCCGCGGCCTGTTTGTACGCGTCGAAAGCGGGTTCGTATTGTTCCTGATCGTAAAGGTTTTTCGCCCCGCCCATCAGGGCGGCGTAAGAATTGCGCTGCAGGTGGCGATAGGCGGCAAAGGCCGTGCCCACCACGAGGATCGCGAGGACGCACACGGTGAGAAAGCACCCCCGGCTTCCGCGAAAACCGCTGCGTTTGTATAAAGAAGAAGAGCGTCTCATCTGCTCGATGCGTCGCAAACGCGCCGCGAAACGGGTCGCTTCCCACTCCGGGAACTCCCAACGGGGTAATCTCCTCTCTTTGCCACTGTCGTAATTTCCGCGTTTTTTATCGTTCGTGTCATTTTTTTCGCCATTCCCGATCTGTGCGTTATCCTTATCCTTTTCGCGAGAATCGTTTTTTTCATCTTCTTCGGACCAGGAGTCGCCGGAGGACATCGTGAAGAATTTCGCAAAGGGATCTTCGAAAATGCTGGCTTCCGAAACGGCCTTTTCCGGCGCGTCGTTTTCGGCGGGGTACTCCGGCCGGTTCGCTTTCACGTCTTCAAACAAAATTTTCTTGAACGCGCTTTCCTCCGCCTCGTTCTCTTTCGCCGAGTTTTCTTCTGAATTTTCTTTTGAGTTCTCCTCTGAGTTCTTCTCCGGCGGGCTTTCCTCGAGCGCGTCTTCTTCCGAATCTTCTTCTAAATCTTCTTTCAAGTCTTCTTCCAGTAAATCTTCTTCCAACACGGTCTCTTCCGCCGCGCGTTCCTCGGCGACAAAGGATTCTTCGCCAGGAAGAGGAAACAAAAGGGGGATGACAGGATACTCCACCTCGCGTGCAACGTCGGGCACAGCGGCATCCCACGCGGCGAACAAAGGTTCTTGTTGTGCTTCTCCTCTAAGCCAATCCTCCAAATCCTTCCTCACATCGAATCACCTCGAAAAGAGTTTATCAATACGTATGGTCGACTGCAACTTTTTTCACGTCGATCTCTCGACCCTTCGAAACAAAACGCGACGCCTTAGGTAATATTTGCTTAGGTCCTAATTATTGATCGCTTAATTTGATGATTAATGACATTTATGCATTATATATTTAATTTTAAGCATGTTTTTTACAAAAATACTTGACAAATATTCGAGCAGGGGTACAATTCCGCGCATTAAAGACATCGGCGTCCTCAAATTCAACTGGATTTCAAAAGGGAGTGAAAACATGCGTCGACGGTGACGAGCAGCGGATGTGCGTGTCGCGGCAGTGGGTTTTACGATCTCGATGTGGGGAGGTAGAAAAATGTTTTCAGCGGTCGACACAATTTGGGTACTTCTGGCGGCGATATTGGTATTTTTCATGCAGGCGGGCTTTGCGATGGTGGAAACGGGTTTCACCAGGGCCAAAAACGCCGGGAACATCATCATGAAGAACCTGCTGGATTTTTGTCTGGGTTCGGTGGTGTTCTGGGCGCTGGGTTTCGGGATCATGTTCGGAACGGACATCGGAGGGTTGATCGGCAAGCCCGATTTTTTCGTGCAGGGCAATTACGACTCCACGTTTCACACCTACACGTTTTTGATGTTTCAGACGGTTTTTTGCGCGACGTCGGCCACGATCGTGTCCGGGGCCATGGCGGAGCGGACCAAATTCGCCTCGTACTGCGTTTATAGCGTCCTCATCAGCGCGCTGATCTACCCGATATCCGGCCATTGGATATGGGGCAACGGCTGGCTGGCCCAGCTCGGGTTTCACGATTTCGCGGGCTCCACCGCCGTTCACATGGTGGGCGGTTTGGCCGCTCTGGTGGGAGCCTGCCTGCTGGGCCCGAGGATCGGGAAATACGACGCCGAGGGGAAGGCTCAGGCGATACCGGGACACAGCTTGACCTTGGGCGCTCTAGGCGTCTTCATCTTATGGTTCGCCTGGTTCGGCTTCAACGGCGGCTCCACAGTGTCGGCCACAGGCGACGAGAACCTGATCGCCATGGGAAGCATCATTTTCAACACCAACCTGGCGGCGGCCGTCGCCACCTGCGCCACAATGCTGATCACCTGGCTCAAATACGGGAAACCCGACATTTCCATGACCCTGAACGGTTCGCTAGGCGGACTCGTGGCGATAACGGCCGGCTGCGACGCGGTGAGCGCATCGGGGGCCTTTTGGATCGGCCTGATATCCGCTTTTATTCTCGTCTACGGCATAGAGTTCGTCGACCAGAAGCTCAAGGTGGACGACCCGGTGGGGGCCATCGGGGTTCACGGGCTCTGCGGTGCGGCGGGGACGATCCTGACGGGGGTTTTCGCTCTCGATGGGGGCCTCCTTTACGGCGGCGGAACGAGCGGCCTGCTGATCCAGCTGCTGGGGGTCCTGGCCACCGCGGCGTGGACCTGCGTCAGCATGTGGGTTGTTTTCTCGGTCATCAAAGCCGTCATGGGGCTTCGGGTATCCCCAGAGGAGGAGATAGCGGGGCTCGACATCCGCGAACACGCGTTGAGCAGCAGCTACGCGGACTTCATGCCGCTCACGACCGAGGCGTTCAGGTTCCTGAAGGCCGAGAAAGCCGAGCCGGCGGCCTCCGCCGCGCCCGTTGTTCCCTCGCCCGATACGGAGGGCGGGACGGGACGGCCGAAGATGAGCAAGGTGGAGATATACGCGAACCCGACGAAACTGGAGCCCTTGAAGGAAGCGCTGAACGCCATCGGCATATCCGGGTTGACGGTGACGTCGGTGAGCGGATGCGGCGCTCAAAAGGGGAAAACCGAGTTCTACAGAGGCGCGAAGGTGGAGATGACCTTGCTGCCGAAGGTGCGGGTGGAGACGGTAGTGAGCAAAGTCCCGGTCGGGGCGGTGGTGGAGGCGGCGAAATCCATCCTGTACACCGGCTCCGTCGGCGACGGAAAGATCTTCGTCTACGACGTGGAAAACGTCATAAGGATCAGCACCGGCGAGGAGGGGTACGACGCTCTGCAGTACGACTACGACCGCGCGCAGCAGCAAAACTCCGCGAAGAAAGAGTGAAGAAGAAGGGAATGAATCGGGTTTTCACATTGACCCCCAATTTAGATAAGGCCGCTGTGAACAGCGACCTTATCGCCGGTGGATGGCCGGCATCGCAACACAGGGAGGTGCTGCATGAGAAATCCTATCATGTAGGACAAAAATACAGCAGTGTTTTGTACTTAAGCTATAAAACGTATATAAATCCAGTCATGAAAGCATTTTATCAATGTTAGGCAATAAAAGAATAACTCAATCAAATCTTTTCATTGTGAATATGTGAACAGATAATTTAGAAGGATAATTTGGGGGTTCAAAACGCCGGGATGCCCGAGGAACAAGGGACGGCCGTCTGGCAGAGTCCGCATCCGTAGCCCTTGAAGCCGTAGCGCTCCTCCACGTAGGGTCGGGTTTTTTGGTTCAGGTAAGCGCCGCACAGCCGCTTGTCGTGTCCCCGCTCGGAGAGCGCCCCGGCGGGGCAGCGTTTGATGCAGGCGCCGCAGGCTTTTTTTATCTTGAAAGGACAATACTCGTCATGACGCGTGTAGGGTCGCGGGGTGGGTTCGATCCGCCCGCGCAACACCACGGAGCCGATGCGGACCGCCTTGCCCACGGGGGTGATCAGGCCGTCGCAGAGTCCGAACGTCCCCAGCCCGCAGGCGTGGGCGACGTGACGCTCCGACCAGTTGGAGACGTAGACGTACCGCTCCGACTCCAGCTCCGTCCAGCCTGAGAGGCGCATGGGGGCCACGGCCTCGTAACCGGCGTCCCGCAGAAACTCCGTTATATGGTCTCGAAGTTCCATATTGGCGGCCTCCCCGAAAATGCGGGAGCGCGCCCAGCGCTCGGACGTCAGCTCCGTCCGCAGGGAGTTCTCTTTTTTTGTGACGGGGTTGTGGGGCAAAATCCAGGAGACGACGGAAAGCTCGCTCGCGGCCGCCTCGTATCCCCCCGCGGCGAAGGCCTCGGCAGGCAGCCAGTGCCGTTCGTCCACCTTGTCCTTGAAGAGCTCGAAGATGCGGTCGTCTCCTCCCGCCGCGCCCAACAGCGGAGCCGCCCAGATGCGTTCGTCCCCCCACGCGGCGCCCATGCGGTTGCAGGGATCTTCGTCCAAAAAACGCGCCGCCTCGCTGATCAGAGCTTCGAAGAGCGTTGTCTTTGCCTTCATAACTTTATAGCTTCATAAATTTTTAGCTTCATGACAACTCTAAACTCTGTTCTCTTTTCCTTGGGAGAGGCGCACGATATTCGAGCCGTGCCGGTAAAGCGCGAAGACGGCCAGAACGAAGGAAACCAAAATAAAGGGAAAAGGCGCGTCGAGCATCCAGAAAAACACGGGCAGGGCCAACAAAGACGTCATCGAAGCGAGGGAAACGTAACGCGTGGTCGTCATGACGGCGTACCAGATCGCTCCGCTCAGAAGGGCGACGGCGAAGGACTCGTAGGGCCACAGAAAAAACACCACGCCGTATGTGGTCGCCACGCCCTTGCCTCCCTTGAACTTCAGCCAGAGGGGGTAGTTGTGCCCCATGACCACGGCGAATCCCGCCAGAGAGAGAAGCCAAGATTCCGTACTCGCCGACGTCGCCGTGACGAGAAGGGCCAGAGTCCCCTTCAGCATATCGGCGATCGAAACGAAGACAGCCCATCCTTGTCCCATGGCGCGCCGCACGTTCGTCGCCCCGATGCTGCCCGAGCCGATCGTGCGGATGTCCACGCCTTTTACCAGTCGGACCACAATATATCCGGTCGGGACGGAGCCGATAAGGTAAGAAACGACCATCCAAAGTATTGCGCTTCTCATAGATACATCCCTCCTGAGATGGTTGATATTGAAACGATCACATCGAGACCGACGTCAATGGCGCACGCTTGTGCCGCGTCGCGTAAAGGCGGCCCTGTCATTTTACTATAACGAAGCGCGCGAAAAAAGGGAGGGCGGAAGCCCTCCCTACTTCGTACGCGTCATTTCCGGCTCCGCTTTTCGGTTTCGCCCGAGTTCGCATTCGGAAAAAAGCCCGATATCAGCTCTCCACACCGCTGATGCGGTCGGAGCCGCGTTTGATATCCAGCCGCACGAGGTCTTTCCCCTTCAAGACGTCCCACTTCAAGTTCAGCACCAAAAGAAACAAGGCGGAAAAAGCGTCCACCCGCCACGCGCTGCTCTCTTTCTCGAAGGCTCCATGGATCGCCCGCAGCTGCAAAAGGGCCCGATCCTCCTCGTCCAGCTCGACCAGAAATTTTTCCACCTCGGAGATCGTATCGATGCCCGCCGCCCGGAAGGCTTTGTACAAAAATTGGAAGCTTTCCCTGAGGTAGTTGGGCGACGGCACGAAGATCGGGAACCCCGCCTTGATCGCCATGGAACTCCATTTGCCCAGGGTCTTGTCGCCTCCGTCGCCGCCGTTGAAAAACTCGTAAAGCTCGTCTTCCGAGTAGGTGCGTTCCGCGGAAACCGAACCGTCCCCCATTATTTCGGGCTCCGGCGTCGGCGGCACCAGCACGGCCACGTCCTTGACCTCCTCCCACAGAGAGAGGAATCCCTCGTCGGCCTCTTCGAGAAGCGCCGCCAAGCGGACCAGCTTCCGTTTGAGCTTTTTTTCGGATACGGAGTCCACGTTCATGTTGACGCGGGGAGAGATCGTCGCCCAGGCCTCTTGAAGCACCGTGCGAAGCTCCAGCCTGAAGGAGAGCCCCCTGTACTTGCGCCACTCGCGAAGGGAAGACCGGCTCTCCGAAAGGGTCAGGGTGTAGAGCACGGCAGGGTAGCCGAACCGGAAAGGGTCTTCCAATCCGCTGGAGGGGACGGAGTGATCGAGATCCACGTCGAACTCCGCGCAGACGATGTCCTCCACTTTGTAGACGTCCTCCGGAAAACGCAACAACACCCGCACCGTCACCAGGTCCGAGATCGAGTCCAGCCCCGAGGAATCGTTTCCTTCGTAATGGGCGTTCAAAGATTTCACGAGTTCGGCCGGGGCTTTCGCCCAGCCGTCGATACTGCAAATCTCAATATCTTCCCGCTCCACCAGGTCCTGGACCAAGTTGCGAATACGGGAAGAATATTCTTCGTAAAGCGAGAGCTTTTCGACATAACTGATACCCAACTCATCGATACGATGCCTATCCAACGCTATCACCGCCTAAGGGGTTGAGTGTACGACAATAAATACCTACAATACACTAATAGGGAGTATAGCGTAAGAAAGGCAGCTTGAACAGAGGCGCGGACCTCCACTTCTTTTTTAATCCGCAAGCCGGCGCGGGGAATTTTTTATGAAATTACGGATACAAATTTTTCACAGAGGGTAAACGCTGTTTTTTCCCGTCATGCTTTCGATGTCCAAGCGCGCCACCCATATTTTCCCGCGCCCTTCCTCCAGGTCGGAGTGAGGGCCTCCGTAGTGGTCCATGAGAATCCGCAACGCCGCGTTTTTTTCGCTCAGGTCCGTCAAGGTCAGGAGATGCCCGAAACCCGTCACGCTGCGATATTTCATGGTGAAATTCGCGCTCGACTCGCTGGTCACAAGCTCCGCGTCGAGCGTCACCTGAAAGCACACCCTCGGGTTGATCGCCAGAATATCGTTTTTATGACCCTCGGGAGCGCCGTGAACGTAGATCGATCCGCTCTCGTAGCCGTATCCCATCGGAACGACGTAAGGCCATCCGTCCTCTCCGGCCAAACCGAGATGAAGCACCCGCCCTCGCCTCAGAACCTCTTCCATCCACTTCGGGTCCGTCACTTGCTTATTTTTCCGCCGCATCTCGTACTGTTTCCGCATCTTAGAGACCCTCCCCACAGGTGGCGAGTACACCTTACAAAATTTTCCCTTGTTTTTCAAGCCCCAAAGATTTTTTCCAAAGATTTTTTCGAAATCTTTTCCGGCGCTCCCGAAGAATAATGTGTTTTACGGCGATGTTTAAGGTTATAATAAACGCGGTTGTACAGTTGACTTCATCGGGCGGATGCTTTGCCGGTGCGGAAGTTGCCATCGCGAGAGGGGTATTAAGGCAATATGAGGTATTTCAATATTACGGGTCCCAATAGAGAACAAGAAAATTTCGGGTTGAATCCGTTAAAACGCATAGACTATCACATGCTCGAAACTCTTATCGCAAGAGGACAATATTTTGCCGTATGTTCGCCCCGGCAGTCGGGAAAGACCACTTTTTTGCTGGCTCTCAAAAAGAAACTCAACGCGGAAGGCAAGTACCGTTGCCTTTACTGCAACGTCGAGGGAGCCCAGGTGGCGGATAACGACACCGAACGCGGCCTCAGGCTGATCTTGAGCCGGATCGCCCAGGAGGTGGAGTTCGAGTTTCAGGATTTCTGGCCCTATCAGAACTACGCCTCCATATTGGAGCACGCGGGCGCGGACGGCGCGCTCGTCTCCCTTTTCGAACGGTGGCTCTACAAAGAACAGCCCCCCAAACCGCCTATCGTGCTGTTGCTCGACGGAGTCGACATCTTGAGGGGAAAGACGCTGGCCTCCGTTTTGAGGCAGCTTCGCACAGGACAAATCGGCAGCCCGCGCATATTTCCCCAATCCGTCATTTTAAGCGGCGCGCGGGACGTGCGGGACAGCGACATAGAGATCGACAAGGACGAATATCTGATCGGCCGAGCGGGCTCGGATATCCGCGACCGCTCGATCGTCCTCTACAATTTCACTCAGGGCGAAATCAAGGAGCTGTGCGACCAATACACGGCGGATACGGGGCAGATCTTTCAGGAGAACGTTTATCCCCGGATTTACTCCTTGACGGGAGGGCGTCCTTGGCTGGTGAACGTCCTTCTTTGCGAGGCCATCTACGAGATGGGCTTCGGCAACGACGTCTCGAAACCCATAACCTTCGGAATGATCGACGCGGCCAAGGACCACTTCATCGCCCGCCAGGACATTTACATGGATCAGTTGGCGGTGAAGCTCTCGTCCCGCAGCGTTCGGGACACGCTTTTCCCCATATTGATCGGAGGAAGATGGGAAAAGAAACCCCTCCAAGAGGACCTGGACTATTTGGAAGACCTGGAGTTGATCAAAAAATCTCCCAGCGGGTGGGGGATCCCCAACGCGATATATAGAGAAATCATTCCCAAAGTCATGGGCAGAAATCTGAAAGAGGAACTGCCTCATATCGTCGACCGCACCAAATTTCTCAAGCCCGACAGGCGGCTCGATTTCCGCGGGATGCTCCAATTCTATCAAAGGCTCTACTGCGACTACTTTTTGGCCTGGGGACGCCGGTACGACCTGCAGGGCGTTTTGGCTCAAATCCTGCTGCACACCTTTTTGCATTACGTCCTCGGCGAACGCGGGCGTATGGAGTGCGACTACGCCCTGTCCACCGGATGCGTCGACATCAGCGTGGGATGGGGTTACAGTCTGGAAAGCGGAGAGCGGCGCGAGGAACGTTTCGTCGTCGAAATCCGTCTTTTCGACAAAACAAAATCCCACGAAGCCGTGGTGCGTCACGGGGTCGCCCAAGTGGCGGCCTACGCGAAACCGCGCCAGCCCTACGAGGTCTATCTGCTTATCTTGGACGAGGACGACAGCAAAACCTGGTACGACCGCCTCTTCGAGGAAGAACACGTCTACGAGGAAATGCCGGTTCACGTTTACGGACTGTAAAAAAATTGAAAGCCGTCGCTCGATGAACGCGTACGGAGACGATCGTGACGCCCCGTTTTGGATTTGTCGGTTGCCGGTCCATGAATAAAATGAATAAACTCCCGAAGCTGCCGATAGGGATTCAGACATTCGAGGAGATCAGGAACGAGAATTATCTTTATGTCGATAAGACAAAGTACCTTATCGACCTCATTGACGCCGGTAAAACCTATTTTCTCTCGCGCCCGCGAAGGTTCGGCAAATCGCTGACGGTCTCCACATTCGACGCGCTTTTTTCGGGAAAACGGGAACTGTTTCATGGACTGTACGCCGAAGAGTTTTTCCAGCGCCCGGACTACGCGATCCATCCCGTCGTGAAGCTGGACATGAGCAGGTTGGCCGTAAAACAGGGAATAGACGGCATTTTCCCCTCCATAACGAGGCAGCTTAAAAGAAACGCCGAAAGGCATGGCGTGGAATTATCGGAGGGATTGCCCCACGACGTTTTTGGAGAGCTGCTGGTCTCCATAGCGAAGAAAAAGGGGGCCGCGGTGGTCTTGGTGGACGAGTACGACAAGCCGATACTGGACCTGTTGGACAGACCGGACGAGAGCGAGAAAGTTCGTGATATTCTGCGTGATTTCTACACGCAGATCAAGTCCGAGGACGAATCTCTGCGCTTTGTATTCATGACCGGCATCAGCAAGTTTTCGAAAATGGGCGTCTTTTCCGCTATGAACAACCTGAAGGACATATCCATGAAGGGCGAATACGCGACGATGCTGGGCTATACCGAAGATGAGATGTCGCGTTACTTCAAAGATTACATCGAAAAGACAGCCGTTACGATGCGGAAAAGCCAGGAAGAAGTCGTCGTCCAAATGCGAGACTATTACGACGGATTTTCTTTCGACGGAAAGACACGTCTCTATAACCCTTTTTCCACGTTGAATTTTTTCGACGACGCAATGTTTAAAAACTATTGGTTCGAGACGGGGACGCCGTCTTTTTTAGCGAAGTATATGAAAGACAGATGCCTGACCGTCGAGCAATTTCGAGGCATCGAGGCGTCGCTGAACTTCGCGTCGGCCCCCGGAGAGATCGAGGACGCGACCGCCGCGAGCTTCCTCTACCAGTCGGGCTATCTCAGCCTGCGTCCGGGGCGTGTTCTCGAATACTCCCTCGACTATCCGAACCGCGAGGTGCTGGTCTCCATGTCGTCGCTGCTGACGGCGAATATACTGGGGGACCGCGGCGCCGCCGACGCGTCGGTTTCCGCTCTCAGGAACGCGCTGGAAAAGGGCGACGCTTCTGGAATCGTGAGGGAATTCAATCGTCTGCTGGCAAAGATTCCCTATGACGATTACACGGCGTCGAACAAAGAGAACTTCGACATACGCTATCCCGGAACGAATTTCGGCGAATGGCTGTACCGCTCGACGCTGCTTTCCTACCTTTACGGCGCGGAATTGCGAGTCGAGGCGGAACTCCACGGGCACAGGGGAAGGGCGGACATGGTGGTGGAATGCGGGGGGCGCGTGTGGGTGATGGAACTGAAGGTGGCAAAAAAGGGAGAGGACGCGGGGAAACTCGCCGAAGCGGCGCTCTCGCAAATTTTGGAGATGGGCTACGCGGCTCCCTTTGAAAACGCGGAGTCGCTGGGGCTGGCGATAGACCACGAGCGCCGCCGCATAACGGAGTTTCGGCACGAGCGCCAGGGGCGTCGGCAAGGAGAAGGGTTCGCCCGCGGGAACCTGGTGACGTGAAACGCGAGTATCCGCCTCCGACCCGCGTACTCAAACTCCCGCTAGGCGGGCGAGGTATTCGGGGAGAACGACGGCGGCGTCACGATGGAGTTTCAGCACCGTGCAGGGCGCTTCGGGACTGACGCGGTCGTGGGTGAAAAGCTCCCGAACGGCTTGCAATTTATTTTCCCCGTGAACGAGCGTCACGATCCGAGACGCTTTCATGATGTCCCCGATGCCCATCGTAACCGCCCGCCGGGGAACCTCGTCGATCGAGGCGAAAAAGCGGGCGTTGTCCCTCCGGGTCCGTTCGTTCAAAGTGACGATATGGGCCCTCGACTCGAAAACCGGGCCCGGTTCGTTGAACCCGATGTGCCCGTTCGCGCCGACTCCCAAAAGCTGAAAATCCCTGGGGCGCGCGTCTAGAAAATTTTGAAAATCCGAGAGCATCCGTTCCGGCGGTTCCATGCCCAGAGGAATGTAGGTATGGGATTTGTCGATATCTACGCGGTCGAAAAAATGCCGGTCCATGTACCTTCTGTAGCTTTGCGGATGGGAGGGCGGCAAGCCGACGTACTCGTCCAAGTTGACCGTGGCGACGGCTTCGAAACAAATTTCGCCCCGCGCGAAAAGCTCCGCGAGAGACGCGTAGACGCACTCCATCGAGCCCCCGGTGGCAAGGCCTAAGCAGGCGTTTTTCCGGTCGCGGACGACGTCGGCGATAATATTGGCGACCAGGACGCCGGCCTCTTCATGATTTTTCACGACGATCATTTTCACGATCCCGCGCACCTCCTTTTATCGAAAAAAACAGGGAGGGAAACGAGCTTCCCTCCCCGGCACGCAACATCGGCCTCGGCCTCGAAATTTTCAGCGACGGGGCCGCGAGTTTTTTTACTTGACGTCGGCCGACGCCTCGAAGAGCTCGACCTTGTACTCCTTCTTCAAAACCTCCAGCTCGTCCCGATATTTTTGCGCCCTTTTCTCATTGGACAAATATTGGATAATCTGAGGCTTCACCTCGTCGTAAGACACCACCGTCGAGGGCTTTTTTTCCTCGAGCTTGATGATATGCCAACCGTACGACGTGCGCACGGGGTCGGAGACGTCGCCTGGCTCTTTCAGAGCGAAGGCCGCTTCCTCGAACTCGGGGACCATCTGCCCCTTGCCGAAAAATCCCAGGTCTCCGCCGC
Organism: Synergistaceae bacterium; assembly: GCA_031274425.1. Classification (GTDB taxonomy): domain Bacteria; phylum Synergistota; class Synergistia; order Synergistales; family Aminobacteriaceae; genus JAISLU01. The sequence goes on from JAISQE010000070.1 coordinate 33,377, forward strand.
CCTGGGCCGCGGACGGGTCGGTGGAATACGTGACCGCCAGCACGTCGAAGGACACTCCCTTTTTCAGATCGTCCTGAATCGTCTTGACCTTATCCGCGCTGGTGACGTCGTCGCTGAGCAGGATATGACGAGCTCGAAGCTCCTCGGGGGTCGTGAACTGAGCGGGGTTTTCGTCGTAAAACTTCTTGCTCTCCTCCTCCGAGGCGGCGATGGTCCCCAGGGCCTTCTCGATGGCGACGCGGGCCAGGGCCTGATTCGCGAAGTTCTCCACGACGCTTTTGAACTCGGGCGTCTGGTCGAGCCCCTGCTTCGCCCCGGAGATCGCAAAAAGACGCGCGGCCACCAGTTCGTCCAGAATCGCTTTTCTGCCCTGTTCGTTATCGTACACGGCGCCCTGAGGGCCTGCCATCAGAATAACCTGATCGACGTCTTTCTCCTTGATTTCCTGGGTTTCGACCTTAGCCAAAACCTTTTCGGGATCTTTTTCCGGCTGCGCCGCCTGTTCCGCGGGAGCGGCGAAAACGACCAACGCGGCCAACGTGACCAATCCTAAAACGACAACACCCAGAAGACTTTTTTTCACGGTAAATCCATTCCTCCTAGTAAATTTATATTTCAATTCCTAAATTCTAGCATAAAACACGGGACAAAGGGCAAAAGCTCAAAATGCGTAATCCCGGCAAATTCCAGAGGGATGCTCCTCTGTGTATAATGCCTTGTCAGGGAGACCGAATTCCACGCCGCCGCGGCGCTCCCCAAAAAAGCGATAGAGCCGGGTTGCCGCGGCGGATATCCGTGCGGGATATTGAGAGGGTTTAAGGTGTAATATTTAATAGGAGGAAACGAAGCGTGCGCTTTATCAATACGAGCACTTTTATGGGATTGTCCCTCTGGATTTTCGGGTTCGCCCTGATGACGGCGGGCTGGCTGGTGGACGTCCTGTTCGAACGCTATGGGGTCATCCCGGCAAAAATACTTTACAAAACGGGCGCGCTCATCGTGGCGACTCCCGTCATTTACCTGCTCTGGAAGAGTTCCCGGCTGGTCTACACGCATCGCCTCGACATCGTCCTTTTCCTGCGGGGAGCGGCCGACGAAATTCAATCCCTTTGGGATTTATTTTTGAGCGCGATTTGAATTTTATGAAAGCGATGATTCATTTTATGAAAGCGATGATTCCATGAAGACAATTTTCCCCGAGCTTTTGAGGACAACCATCGGTTTTCTCGTCGCCGCCTTCATGCTTTATTTCCCTTACGCTTGGTGCGCGCGGCGGGGCGAGTCGGAGGAAGCCTACGGGCTTCGTTGGTTTATGAACCGAAGCGCCTGGAACGAAACCATTTGGGCGACTTTAGCGACCCTCGTCCCTTTGACCTTCGCGTCTTTTTACTGGCCCCAGGAGTGGGGCACGGGCGGCCCCTTCCGCCCCGAAACGTGGACGGCCCTGAATATGCTGGGCGGAGGGCTGGCCGCTGCCTTCATCGAGGAGACTTTTTACAGGGGATGGCTCCAGACGCTCCTCGTCCGCAAATGGGGGGCTTGGATCGCGATACCGTCGGCATCCTTTCTTTTCGCGCTTTCCCACCTCTTTGTCGCGCCCGGTTGGCTGAGGGTGGCGACGTTTTTTCCGGGTTTGGTCATGGGCGCTCTGCGGCATCGCAACGGCTCCATCCTGCCCGCCATTGTCTATCACGCGGTGTGCAACGTTTGGGCCGTCTGGTGGGCGCCCCGTTGACAGGAGACAGGAGGCAGATCATGAAAAATCAGATCGTGAAAAAGAGGATCATGAAAAATTGGAAATTACGGCTGTTCGCGCTGTCGTGTTTCGCGGCGTGTCTGTGCTCCACGCCTGCCGCGTGGGCGCAAGACGTTTTGCTTCTGCGCGTCCCCTTCGAAAAAAACGCCATGGCCACGGCGACGCTTCCAGATGGACGCCTCGTTCCACTGGGGGCCGTTCGCGCGCTGCCCGTCAAGACGAACTGGCCGGCCTACACCGCCAGCAAGTGGGGGGTTCCCCAGACGGTGTGCGCCACGGCGGTCAACGCCATACACATTTTGGTGGATGTGGAGAAGGACAGAGGGCGGATCTTCAGTGTCGTCCCCACGGTCACCGTAGCCCCCGCCGCGCCTCAAGGCGCTTTTTTCGCGATAGACTCCCCGGCGGGCACGGGAATCTTCGGGGGGTTCGCCCCGTTGACGGGGTCGAAGGTCTTCATCGAGGGAAAGGACGGAGCGAAAAGACCTCTAGCGCCCTTGTCCCATGAAGCTCTTTCTATCGAGGAGGGCGAGTCGCTTTTGATCGAGTCGGCGCTGCCGGACAGAACGGACGCATGGATGGTGGACATCGAAAACCGCCCCGGCGGACGCGTTCTCGCCTGGACGAAGGACGGCCCCAAGGTCGTCGCTCGCGTCGTGCGCCCCGTCGGCGGCGTCGGGCGCTTCGGCGGAACGGAGTTTCAGGGCGTGGGACGCATCCGCGCCTCGCATACTGGCGTGATCGACGTGGCGACCGCCCCGCGCGGCCAGGTCGGGGGAATTCAGATCATGCCCCTGACCCACGCGCTGACCTCCTCCGAGATGGCGAGCGCGTGGAAGTTGACGCAATGGATGATTGTGGCGCCCCTTCCGGGCAAGGGCCCTCTCGAGGGAACGCCGCCTTTGTTCAAGGGCCTGCTGCCGGGATCCCAACTCGACGATAAGCTGCCGGACGTCTGGAGCACTTACGGCAGAAAACCCCTCGTCCTGGGGCGCTTCGACGGAGGCGTCTGGAAGACCCTTCCCCCGGTCGCGGGCAAGGTGGACGACGCCCTCCGCGCCCTGACGCACCTGCGCATCTACTACCCCTTCTGGGAGGAACTCCAGCGCCCGTGAACCCTGATGGGAGTCCTCCAGAAGTGTTCGCTGCCGCGAAAAATATGCTAAAGTATCCGGCAGTGAAAGGAGAGGTATCATTGATGTTGCAAAAAATTCGTGTCTCCCTATCGATTTTCGCCCTGGCGATGTTGTGGGCGTCCGCGCGCCCGTCGTTGGCGGAGGAGAATTGGCAGACGATGAGCTGGGACGGCGACGCGCGGAAACTCGAAGCGCTCTGCGCGGAACGCGGGATCGTATCCGGCGACGTCTTTTGGGCCAACGGCTACGAGACGGGCTTGCCCTCCAGAGGAGAAACCCTGCTCGTCCCCAACTCGAAAAAACAGGTGCTGCCCACCTGGATGGAAGTTCAAAACAGGAAAAACGGCTCGGAACCGCTTGTGACCGTCAAGCTGCACGGTGTGCCCGCGGCGTTGCGGGAAGCGGCCGCCGAGCCTTTGGTGACGGTCAAACTGCACGGCGTGCCGAGTCTCGCCAAAGGGCAGACGGTCGGAGGCGCTTCCGCCCCCGTCCGCAAAGAACCCGTCAAAGAGCCAGTTGCTGCCCTCCCCCCCACCCCGGCGGAGACGCCGAAAACGGAGACGAAAACGACGGCCATGCCGAAAACGCTGGAAATGCCCGCCGTTACGCCGAGTTCCTCCGTCAAAAATATGACCATCGTCGTATCGGGAGACCAGGTGATCGTCACGACGCCGCCGGCCCGCCAACCGTCGACGCCCAAACTGACCCCCGAGACCCTCGCGTCTTTGCCCCCCCTCATCCTGAACCCGCCGGAGCGAAAGCCTCCCGTACCGCCCAGGAGCATAACCCCCACAACCTCCGCCGGAATGCTGTGGCCGGTAAGCGGCAAGGTTTCCTCCGGGTTCGGCAGGCGGGGAAAACGTCGTTTTCACGCCGGAATCGACATTCCCATGCCCCAAGGGACCCCCATAGCCGCCGCTCAGGATGGGGTCGTCCTGGATATCGGCACGACCGGAAGCAAAAAATATCGCGGGTACGGCAACGCCGCCCTGGTCGATCACGGCAACGGGGTCGCCACGATGTACGCCCACTGTCAGAGCATCAGCGTCAAAAAGGGCCAAAAGATCAAGCGAGGCGACATCGTGGGTTTGGTGGGCAATACCGGACGCACGACAACCCATCACGTCCACTTCGAGGTCCGCAAAAACGGAAAGCCCGTGGATCCCCTTTCCTACCTGGCGTCCCGATGAGAATGAAGCCGAGGACGCCGGAATAAGGCGAAAGTATGCTGAATATTTGTATATTCCATCCATCGCCGCTTCCGTGAAGATATCCGTCTTTCCTTCCGCGTATTCCAGATGCAGGCAAACGCACTCTCCCGTCTGCGCGCGGTCGAGAGGCGGAAGACTGCATACGATGTCTATCCTTTGGGCTCAAGTTCTTGGCATTGGTTTTGATGATGCTGTGCCACATGTTCGCCCCCGGCGGGCAACGGGCGATTTTGCGCGATGAACCCGGCAAAAGGGTGTAGAATGTTTTTATAGTGAGAACTTTTTTTACGGCAAGAACTTCTTGCCGCTATTCGTCGTCATTCGAGGAGGAATGCAAGGCATGTCCAAGGACACGGAGAAGATCGAGAAATTTTTGGGCAAGGACGCTAAAAATTTGTTGGAGCATAAGTGCAAAACCGTGAGTGCGGATTCCCTGGCGCTGCCGGGGCCCGATTTCATCGACCGAGTCTGGGCGCTCTCGGACCGCCCCATTCCCGTGCTGCGTTCGCTTGCCGCTCTTTATGGGCACGGACGGCTGGCCGGCACTGGCTACATTTCCATCCTTCCCGTCGATCAGGGAATAGAGCATTCGGCGGGCGCTTCGTTTGGGCCGAACCCCGTCTACTTCGACCCGGAGAACATCGTGAAACTGGCGCTCGAAGCCGGATGCAACGGCGTCGCCAGCACTCTCGGAGTGTTGGGCATGGTCGCGCGCAAATACGCGCACAAGATCCCCTTCATTCTCAAGATCAACCACAACGAGCTTTTGTCCTATCCAGAAAAGCACGACCAGGTGCTTTTCGCCTCTGTGGACCAGGCGTGGGATATGGGAGCCGTCGCCGTGGGCGCTACGATCTACTTCGGCAGCGACGAGTCCACGCGCCAGATTCAGGAGATCTCGCGGGCGTTCAAGCACGCCCACCAATTGGGTATGGCGACGATCCTGTGGTGCTACCTGCGCAACGCCGCTTTCAAAACCAAAGAGAAGGACTATCACGTCGCGGCGGACCTGACGGGGCAGGCCAATCACCTGGGCGTCACGATCGAGGCCGACATTATCAAACAAAAGCTGCCGGAGAACAACGGCGGCTACACGGCGCTCAACTTCGGCAAGACGTCGCCGGAGGTCTACGCCAAGCTGACGTCCGACCATCCCATCGACCTGACGCGTTATCAGGTCCTCTCCTGCTACGCCGGGCGCGCGGGCCTCATCAACTCGGGGGGGGCTTCGGGGGGCGAAACCGACCTGGCCGAGGCCGTGAGGACGGCGGTCGTCAATAAACGGGCCGGCGGCATGGGGTTGATTCTGGGACGCAAAGCCTTTCAGCGTCCGATGAAAGACGGGGTCCAAATCATCAACGCCATCCAGGACGTTTATCTCAACAAGGAAATCACCATCGCCTGACGGTTATCAGCGGGGCTCCGCCCCACACCCCGCAGGGGACTTGTCCCCTGACCCCGTTAGTTTTCTTCTTTAAGTTGTTGACGTTGCTTCGGCTACCTCCGAAGCAACAGGGTCGACAGATATTCGTCCGGGGCGGACAACGCCGCGTCGCCCCGGACGACGCGTTCGTCCGGCAGTCCCCCCCGGTCCACGCGCAGCACCTCCGACCAGGGGCCCGCCGACTCCACGGCGGCGCGCAGATCCTTTAGGGCGGAGGGCTTGTACAGCGCGGCGGAATCGCAATGCCTCAGAGCCTCGACAATCGCGTCCGGGCGCGCCGTTCCGGGCACGACGGAAAATATCGTCGCGCCCAGCGCGAGAAAACGCCCGGCCCGAGCCCCGGCCAGCGAATGAGCCGAGACACCCGGCACCAGCTCCAATTGTATGGAGGGTAAAAGCGCCTTCCATACGTCGTACAGGTACGCGGCCGTCGCGTAGAGCGCGGAGTCCCCGATGACGGGCAACGCGACGCTTTCGGCCCCTTCCCATCGGGGTCGGAGGTTCTCCAACTGTTCCCGCAACCGGTCGTCGCGGGCTTTTTCGTCTCGGATCATGGGGAAAACCACGGGGATCGTCTCGATCTCCAGGTGAGCGCGGATGATCGCGTCGGCGACGCTGGCGCGCCCGACTCCCGGCACGGGCGTCAGAACCAGGTCCGCTTTTTCGATGACCTTCAATGCCTTGACGGTGATCAGGTCGGGGTCTCCGGGCCCGACCCCGACTGCGATGAATCGTATAGGAATCACTCCTTAGCCCGGCGGCGGGGCCGGTGTCCTTTCGGGGGATCTCTCCGGTCGCCCAAATCCTCTGGCTCCCCCGATCCATAGAAAATTTCCACCAATATTTTACCGCCCTTTTCCAAACCCAACAGCGACGGGCGGCTCAAGCAGCTCTCGGGGGCGACGGCAAGGCGCGGGCGGTTTTTCAGGGCGGCGAACCAAGGCCGTCCCCTCACCTCGTCCAGAGTGGCCGCGTTCATGGCTCCTTGCTGCACCAAATAGACGTCCAGGCCCGAGCCGGCCGCCTCGAGAACGCGCTCGACGCCCCAAGGGGCGAGCGCGCTGCCTTTTCGAAGGGGAGAGGCGTCCGAGGCGGCGTTGACGCCTCCGGCCAGCTCGATCAGCCGCGCCGCCCAGGAGCCGGGGGCACAGGTGTGCAACTCCTTCGAGGTGGCCTCGAGAAAGACCCGCGGGGCGCTTTTTTTGTTGCTTTTGCTGCTTTTGTCGCTCTTGCCGCGCGCCTTCGCGGCGGCCTCGATGGCGCTCCGGGAGGCCGCGAGTTTTTGACGGGCCGCCTCCGGGCTCGTCCCCAGAATTTCGGCGAGGCGCGTCAGGTATTCCTCGAATCCCTCCCAGGAGGGCGGGTCGATGACGTGGACCGCCACGCCAGCGCGCTCCAGCACCTCGGTCAGGTGCGGGTTCATCTGTTGCGTCAGGGAACGCAGAAACACCGCGTCGGGCTTGAGCGCCAGCACGGCCTCAGCCCCCACCTTCGGCGGCAAGCGCGGCAGCTCGCGGATTTGCCCTCGCTCCCACAAGGAGGGGTCCTCGCTGCGCGAAACCGCCACAAGCCGGTCGCCCATCCCCAACGCGACGATGTTGTCCGTATGGCCGGGGTAGAGCGACACGATGCGCCTCGGCGCCGCGGCGCTTTCTTGAGCTGCGTCCGCGACGAGCGCAATCGACAGAATCGACGCGACCAAGCAGACCGGCAAAATCAGCTTCCAGATTAGATTCCGAATTAGCTTTCGCGAACGTGCCATGCTTTTTTTCCTTTCCGGGAAACGTAGGGCTCGAAGGGCACGCCGTAAATTCGCTCCAGAACCTCTTCGTCCAACTCCTTTATCGATTTTTCTATCATATTTCCTATCGGCCTTTCCGGCGGAACGTCGGAAAGGGCGTTGCCGTTCGGCTCAGGTCGGGTCAGGGCCAACAAGACGTCGGCGTAGGCGACGGCTAGGTTGACGTCATGGACCGCCGCGACCACCGTTTTCCCCGAATCGGCCAGTTGCCGCAGCAGGGAAAACACCCTTGCCGTCTGATGGGGATCCAGCGCCGAACTGGGTTCGTCCAGCAGCAACACGGGAGGGTCCTGGGCCAGAACCGTCGCCAGCAAAACCCGCTGCGCTTCGCCGGCCGAAAGGCGCGTCACGTCCCGAAACAACAAATGCTCCAAGTCCGCGCGGGCGATGGCGTCCAGAATCAGGCGATCCTCCTCCGAGCCCGTCCTTTCCGGGAGCGCAGCCCTTTCTAGAAGCGCCGCTCCCCGGCAGGGCAAACGGCCCAGCGCCACGGCGTCGTAAACCGTGAACGGCGCGGCCATCCGCACCTGTTGAGGCACCACGCCCACAAGCCGCCCCAGCTCCCGGCGCGTCGTCCGGGAAACCTCCCGAACTTCCGAGCCGAACCCCAGGGTCAGGCTCCCTTTATAGGGCAGGAGGCCGGCGAACGTCCGCAACAACGTGCTCTTGCCGCTCCCGTTGGGGCCGATGAGGGCGGTCAGGGTTCCCGACCGGACAGCGCCATGAAACCCACTCAGAACGGGGGCTCCGCCGTAGCTCACCTCAAGTTGGGAGAAACGGATGGGATCGCCCATTAAATTCTGCATTAACTCCCGCGTCCCTGGCGCAACAAAAGCCAGCAGAAAAACGGCCCGCCGATCAAAGCAGTGACGACGCCGACGGGAAGCTCGCCCAAGCTTTGGGCCGCCCCGTCGGCGAGGGCCGTCAGGCACCCGCCGGTCCAAAAGGCGAAAAGCAGCAGAGGGCGGTGCAGCGGTCCGATAATGGGCCGCAAAAGGTGCGGCACCACCAGCCCGACAAAGCCGATGATGCCGAAGGACCCCACCGTCGCGGCGGTTCCCAGGGAAACGAGGCAGAGCAAACCCATGCGCAAACGCCGCTCGTCGACACCCAACAGGCTGCCGCGGTCCTCCCCCAGCGACACGGCGTCCAACTGCCGTCCATAGGCCCAGGCGGGCAGAACGGAGAGGGCCGCCGCGCCCCATACTCCCAGGGACGCCCCCAGAGACGCCCCGGAAAAGCTGCCCATCAGCCAAAGCACGATCGCGCCCAACCGGTCGTCGGCAATCGCCTTCAAAAAAGTCACCCCGGCGGATAAAAACGCGTTGACGACGATCCCCGCCAGAACCAGATGAGCGCGGCTTCCCCCCGACCGCCAGGCGATGGCTTGCACCGACCATAGGGCGATCAGCGCTCCGGCGAACGCGGCGGGGGTGACCCACGGGAAATGAGCCGCGAAGCCCAGGGCTCCCCCGAAGGCCGCGCCCGCGGCGATGCCCAGGGTGTAGGGCTCGGCCAGGGGGTTGAACAAGAGCCCCTGCAGCACCACGCCGGCGGCGCTCAAAAGCCCCCCCGCGCCCAAGGCCGCCAGAAGCCGGGGCAACCGCACGGAGCGAACCACGATCGCCTCAGGCGTCATGCGCTCCGCTTCGCTCAAGAAGGGCGACAGGAGGGCGAAAACCCTCGACGGGGGAATGGGCCAGTCGCCCTGGGCCAGCCGCCAGAGGGCGACGGAGACCAGAACGCAGAACAACGTCGCCGCGAATCGGAGCCTACGCCCTCGGCGGGCGGCCTTATAGTCCGAAAGAACCGAGGCGCGCTGCATCGATTCCCCCTGCGCTCGGAGCGGCGGTCACTCCATCATCTCTCCAATGCGCTTCACGAAGAGCTTGGCGATTTCGGGATACTGCCCCAGGCCCACCAGGTAGGGCTCAACCCGATAGCCCTCTTTTTTGAAGAGGGAAAGCCACGATTCCGGGTCGTCCGCTCCGGCCAGGTCGTTGTTGGCGTGGTCCCCCGCGACGATCATGAAGGGCGCCAGCACCAGGGTTTCGACGCGTTTTCCCCCCGACTTTTTCAGCGCGGCGAGGACGTCGTCGAAGGTGGGAGCGCTCTCGACCGTGCCCAGGAAAATGCGGTCCGAGGCTTTTGCGCCTCTGGAAAGGGCTCCCTGCATCTCGCTGTACATCGCGTTGGCCATGTGCGGGGTCCCGTGTCCCATCAGGACGACGGCCTTGTTCGGCCCGAGTTTCCCCGCGCTCTCCAGTTGGCGTGTCAAGATCCCCGCCATGAGTTCGCAGTCCGACGTGTTCGATAAAAACGGCTGCCCCAACGCGATACGCGAAAAACCGTACTTGCCCTTCATAGAGGCGAAGGCGTCGACGACGCTCTTCAGGTCGTCATACTCCTCTCCCGGGATGACGTGCATCGGCTGAACGTAGACGTGAGTGAAGCGCTCGTCGTTCATTTGCGCCAACTCCTGGGGGGGTGTGGGAACCTCGATGTCCTGTTCCCTCAGCTTGCGCCGAATGATGTTGGACGTGTACGCAAGCCGCACCTCCACGCCGGGAAAGGCGTCCTTCGTCGCCGAGACGAGGGACTCGATAGCCCCCGTGGCCTCGGTCATGGACGTTCCGAACGCCACCAGCAGAATGCCCTTTTTCTCCGGAATCTCGGCGGCTCCGGCACAGGATACGAAAAGGACGGCGACCAGCATCGTCGCTAAAACGCAGTTTTTGATCATCATACAAACCTCCCTGACTCTCGATTTCTCTCGACTCGCAAAAGGGGGCGCACAACCTGCGTCCCCTCACCTTATCCGCCGCGTTTCAAGCGTTATCCGTGAAGACGTCCGCCCACGCAAACATCACCTCCAAATCTCCCGAACCGGTCTCCTGACTTCCGTTCCTTCTCCTTCGCGCCTTCCCGAACGGACAACGTTCAGTGGCCGAAAACGTGCGAATTCGTCACGGTTACAGTGGCGGGGCCGTACGGGATTTTCACCCGTTTCCCTGAGCCTCGGGAGTTTCGATATTCGGTTGTCTTTGTATCCACGTTTGTATCTAACATCGGAAAAGGCGTTATGTCAAGATGGCCAGCCCGCCCTAAATCCGCGAGGAAAATGTGGATAACTTTCATTGCGGTTCTCAATCCCTATACCCCATGAGTACTAAGGATCAATATAGGGCCAAAAGTTTTCACTGCTACCCAAAAAGGATCTTTCTTCCCGTTCTTGGGCAACAAAACATACATATCAGACTTCATCGACAACTCCGCCCCACACCCCGCAGGGGACGAGTCCCCTGACCCCGTTAATTTTCTTCCCTTAAAGTTGTTGGTTTTTATTGAGTCTTTATCTCTTCAGGAAGACGACGAAGACGGGTTTTTGTTTCTTGCCCTGAGGCGGGCCGGCGGCGTTTCTCAGGGCAACCACGTCCATTTTGATCTCCAGGGCCGCGGAACCGATGGACGCGTTGCTGGTGACCGTCCTGGCCTCCGAAAGGATGTCGGGCTCCGTTGTCGTATTCTTCGACGCAACGTAGGAGAGCCCCGCGTTCCCGATCTTGGAGCAGGTGTGCAGCCGTCCTCGGCTCTCGGAGGCCGCCATCAGGGAGTAGGCGATCGCCGAGAAGGTCCCGGAAATCGCCAGGATCAAAATGATCGCCGCACAAACCGTCTCCAGCGACGAAAACCCTCCACGACGCTCAAACTTTTTCTTATAACCGAACCTTTCTTTATAACCGAACATGTCGATCTCCCCCAGTCTTTTTGGCGGGCGTGGAGATGTCCATCGACACGTCCCACGCCGCGACCTCGACCTCCGTCCCTGGGGCCGTAGCCGTCAGGTACTCGCCCCGAACGAGAAGAACGTAAGAACCGACGCCGCGGGGGGTGATCGTATAGTGGAATCGCATCTGAGGCGCCCCCTGTATGACGCTGGAGTCCACGTGGAACGCGCCCTTTCCCTCCTGAGAAGACCCCTGGGAAGAATGGGCGGGCCACCAGGAATCCGCGTTCGCCGCGATCTCGTCGGCCAACCCATGCGCAAGGCTCAACGTCGCCTGTTCCAAAATCTGCCGCCGTTCGAAAATAACGCCGTGAAATAAATTCGCCTGCGACATGCTCAACACCCCCCCGCTGAATACCATGAGCAGCAACGTCACGATGCTCGCCGAAACCAAGGCATAACCGCATCGCGAGGATAAGCGCGTCGATTCATTCTTTAGCGTTCTCATTTTTCGTTCTCCTTTAACTAACCTGTTTTTTCGCCTGAGCTGGAGCGTTTCGCCGGACTATACGGCGCGCTGCCGGGCAAACATCAAAATTTTATGGCGGTTCTCGATTTCGCCTTGCGGTTCGGGGGTTTCCCATGCGTCTTTGTATTGATCCACGATCTCCACAAAGCGCCCGGACACCATGTGGAACACGTCGACCAGCACGGGGTCGAAATGGCTGCCTCTGCCCGCCTCGATGATTTTTTCGGCTTCCGTCGTGGTGAAGGGCTTCTTGTAGGGGCGTTGCGAGATCAGCGCGTCGTACACGTCGGCGATCGCCATGAGCCGGCCCTCCAGCGGGATGTTCTTTCCGCTCAGCCCCCAGGGGTAGCCGGAGCCGTCCCATTTTTCGTGGTGCGTGCCCGCGATGATCTTCGCGTGGCGTAAAAACTCGTGCTCCGCCGTGTTTTTCTCGATCCGCTCGATGGCCTTCAGGCCGATGATGACGTGGGCCTTCATTTTCTCGAACTCCTCGTCGGTCAACTTGCCCGGCTTGTTCAAAATCACGTCGCTGACGGCGATTTTGCCCACGTCGTGGAGCTGCGCCGAGGAAAGCAGAAAATCGATGTTCCACCCTGAGATCTCCCGGGAGTAGATCTTTTTCTCCATGAGCTTCTCGATCAGAAGTTTCAGGTATTTTTGCGTGCGCGACACGTGTCCGCCCGTGACGCTGTCCCTGAATTCCACAAGCTCCGCGATGCTGCTCAACACCGCGTTTTCCAGGTCGATCAGTTGCTTGCTCTTCCGCGAGACGGCCGCCTGCAGGTTGTCGTTGTCCGTTTTCAGCTCTTTCCTCTGGGAGGCGAGCAACAGGTGCGTCTCGATGCGCTTGAGCAGGAGCGGGGCGGAAAACGGCTTGGACACATAATCGACGGCGCCAAGGCTGAGACCCTTCAACTCGCTGCCCTCGTCGTTTTTCGCCGTGAGGAAAATAACCGGAATATCGGCGAAGGCCTCCGTACGCTTCAGATGCTGGATCGCCTCGTAGCCGTCCACTCCCGGCATCTCGATGTCGAGAAGAATCAGGTTCGGAACGACCTTTTCAAGACACTCGAAAAGTTTCTCCGCCGACGGCATCGGGTACACTTCGTAAAAGGTTTTCAACATGTTCTTGCCCATCGCGAGGTTTGCCATATTGTCGTCCACCAACATGATGCTCTGGCGTTTTCTTTCCAGCTTTTTCTCCAGTTTTCCCTCTGTCACCATCACCATCACCTCCAATTTAGCCCAGCGAACGGGGCCTTTACGCCGCCGTCGCCGACAGTCTCTCCCGTATTTCCGCGAACTCCATCCTATCGATGCGCTCCCGGAGCCACACGATCAAATCCGCCCGAGTTTCGTACTCGAAACTTTCGATCTCCGCCATGACCTCGTCGACCCCATCCATGTCGTAGTCCTCGCAGCGCTCCGCCAATTTTTCGAGCAGAACGGGGGAAGGCGCGCCTTTTCTTGGCTTGGGGTTCTCCGCGTCGACGGCTCTCAGCGCCGCGCGCAGGTCGTCGAGAAGTTTTTCCGACGCCTGGATGAAAGCGCTGTTGTTCATGAGGACAAACTCCATGTCGCCGGCTTTGGCCGCGCGTTCCAGAGCCTCCGCCATGTTCCCCAGCGATTCGGCGCCGATCCCGCGGCTGCTGCCTTTGATGCCGTGCACGACGATCGCGTATTCCGGCAGCTTGTCTTTCGAGACCTCCCGAACCTGGTCGAGCAGAGGCTCCGTGTTCACGGCGTAGGAGCGCAGCACCCGCAGGAACGTTTCCCCGTCGCCGCCGAATCGGGGCAGGCATTTTCCCACATCGATTTCCTCTATTTCATCGATTCCCCCGAGCGCCAGCTTTTCGGCGGTTTCACCACAAGGAGCCGCAAGGGCTTCCAGGGGGGTCGACCCCGAAGGGGCCAAGCGGGCTCCGTTCTCCTGAGTCTGAGTCTGAGTTTGGGCCTGAATCTGGGCGTTTGCCGTTTTTTCGAGCGTCTTGTTCCGCAGCCACTGCCGAATCACCGCGTCGAGCTGCGCGATGTCGATGGGCTTCGAGATGAACGCCTGGAAACCATTTTCCAGAAACATTTTTTCGTTCCCTATGATGGCGTTCGCGGTGAGCGCGATGATCGGGATGTTTTTCGCGTATTCCGTCCCGATCTCCCGCCGGATGACGCGCGTCGTTTCGATGCCGTCCATCTCCGGCATCATGTGATCCATGAAGATCGCGTCGTAAATGACTTTTTCTTTCCGTATCCTGTCGATGGCCTGCTGGCCGCTGGTCACGCAGTCTACCCGCATTCCGTAGGGCTTCATCATGCCCTTCGCCACGTCCAGGTTGGTCTGCACGTCGTCCACCACCAGGACCTTCGCGTAGGGGAGGCGGATGCGCACGAGCTTCGCGTTGGCGTTGCGCTTGCTGTCGCAATAGCGGAACCGCTTCAGGCTCTCCGCGACGTCTTTCCCGATGGGGACATCCGTGACGAAGCCCTGCCGGATGCGCACGGCAAACTCGCTCCCCTTCCCGTACTCGCTTGTTACGGTTATCGTGCCGCCCATCATCTCCACCATCATTTTCGCGATGGAAAGGCCGAGCCCCGTTCCCTCGATCTTGCGGTTGGATTTCGTATCCACCTGGTTGTAGGCGGAGAACAAGTTCTTGATATCCTCCGGCCGGATCCCTATGCCGGTGTCCGTCACGCGGATGCTGAGCCAGACGTCGCCTTCCTTATCGCCTTCTTTTTCTTTCTCGCAGGCGACAAACCAATCCACGCTCCCTTCTTTGGTGTACTTGAACGCGTTGCTGAGCAAATTGTTGCAGATTTGTTTGATCCGAAGCTCGTCCCCGAACAACTTGGCCGGCAGGGTCTCGTCGATCCTAAGGTTGAATTTCACAGGCTTGTCCCCTATGCGCATGATGTTTAAGGTGACGGTGTCGTTGATCAAACTGGAGACGTCGTACTCGGCGGGCATGAGCTCAAATTTCCCGGACTCGATCTTGGAGATGTCGAGGATGTCGTTGACGATGGCGAGAAGCGTCATTCCCGCGTTGTGGATTTTCCCCAGGTTGTCTCCCACCTCTCCCTGGGTCCCGTTCGTGCCGAGCATCAGCTCCGAGAGGCCGACGACCGCGTTGAGCGGCGTGCGCATCTCGTGGCTCATGTTGGCGAGAAACCTGTTCTTGGCCTCCGACGCGTTTTTGGCGACCTCGTTCAGCGCGGCCAAATGCGCGTTCTGCTCCTCGATTCTCCGGTACGGCTTCGCGAGCCCTTCGAAGACGACCGCGCTCAACGCGCTGAGGACGAGCAAGAGCGCCCCCGTAAAGAACACACCCATCTTGGCGGCCATAACGACGACTGCGACGGATATTATGACGAACACCACTTTCACGCGCACCGACATTGCCTTTCCCTCCTTGTTTATTTCTTGAGTGAATTATGACTATTCATGAAATCGCGTGATATATCCAAATGCAAATTAATAAAATCGCAAAAATACATTCGTTTTGAAAAGATAAAATCGCGGAAACACTCCGCTGCCCCCACGGCAAAATCGCGTAATACGCTCCCATCGAGGAGAAGGAAAGGAGAAAGAAATCGCAAAATACACCCAGATCTATATTGCTTTTGATTTACCTTGATGTATACTTGCAAAAGCAATTTTAAATAAATGTGCATAAGCGTATATTTAAAAAATAAAGAAGAGTACTTGCCAACGAAAAATGAAAAACCGTATATTTCACAGTGGACTGGCGATTTTCCCCGAAAATAGAACTTTTTTGGAGCGCCCGCGCATCAACAAGCTTTTGGACAGCGCCGTACGAAGTCCGCTTGTCACGATTTCCGCCGGCGCGGGCTACGGAAAAACGCAGGCGGTCTACTCCTTTCTCCAAAAATACGACGCGGTCGCCACGTGGATACAGCTTTCCGTGCGCGACAACTTGGGCACGCGCTTCTGGGAGAATTTTGTGCGCACGATCGCCCTGTACGACGAGCCCTTTGCGGCCTGGCTGTCGGAGATCGGCTTTCCCGAGACGGACGATCAGTTCGAAAAATATCTCTCCATCCCGGAGGACGAGATCGCGGGCAAAAAAAATGTGGTGGTGTTCGACGATTTCCACTTGATAGAAAACGCGTCGGTGCTCCAGTTCATCAAGCGATCCGTCCAAACGCCGTTCCCTAACATCACGACGATTCTCATTTCACGAATGGAGCCGGACATCAACACGGTCAGCCTGCTCTCGAAGGGGCTTGTCGTCAGCCTCAACGAGGACGACCTGCGCTTCACGGAGGAGGAAACGGCGCGGTACTTCCAGTTGCTGGGCATCCCCTTGTCCTCCCAGAGCGTTTCCAATATTTACGACGATACGGCCGGGTGGGCGTTTGCCCTGCATTTGATCGGATTGTCCCTGAAAAAATCGCCCTCCCACGAGCGGGAAGCGCGCACCGCGATGAAGCTGAACATCTTCAAAATGATCGAAAACGAGATATTTCACGTGATCTCGGAGAGGCTCCAGCGTTTTTTGATCCGGCTCTCGCTGATCGATCAGCTTTCGACGGAGCTGGTCTCCATTCTGGCCAAGGACGAAACCCTCGTGGAAGAGATGAAAAAAATCAGCTCTTTCGTCCGCTATGACATCTATCTGAACGCGTACCTGATCCACCACCTGTTTCTCGATTATTTGCGGCAAAAACAGGAACTTCTGACGGAGAACGAAAAACGCGACACGTATTTGAGAGCGGCGCGCTGGTGCGACAAAAACGACCATAAGATGGACGCCATCTCCTACTATGAGAAGGCCGGGAAATACAAGCCGATCATGAAGATCGTGTACCACTTCCCGTTGCAGATTCCGATCGATCAAGCGAAATTCGTCCTCGACATCTACGACAACGGGCCGCCCCAGCGGTTGGAGCGAATCGCCTCTTACTGCCTCCAGCGCTCCCGCCTGCTCATCAGTTTGGGCCGCTACGAGGAGGCCATCGCGGAGAACAACGCGCATATAAAAAAATACTCGGCTTTGCCGAGTTCGGACTTCAACAACTACGTTCTGTGGGGCGCGTATCAGGCATTGGGCGTCATAAACTATTTCACGCTTCCCTGGACCGACCGTTGCGACTTCGACGTCCTGTTGGAGAAAGCGGATTATTATTACCGGCTCAACCCTTCCAACGAGTTCGGATCCGTGACGAACATCAGCCTGGACGCCTGGGGCTCCAAGGTCGGCACGGCGAGGCCCGGCGCGATGGAGGAGTATATCGAGACGTTGACCCGCGCGATTCCCTACATGATGAACATTTTGAACGGCTGCATGTACGGGCTGGACGATCTGGCAAGGGGCGAACTCCAATTTTACAAGGGCGACCTGAAGATGGCCGAAAAGTTCATCAAACAAGCGCTTTTGAAGGCGGAGACGCGGAATCAGTATGAGGTGAGAAACCGGGCGTTGTTTTATCTCCTGCGCATTGGAGTCGCCCAAGGGGATTTCGAGAAAACCCAGGGAGTGCTCAAAGACCTGGAAGCGCAGCTCGAAATGGGCGAATACGGCGCCCGCTTCATCACTTACGACATCGTATCGAGTTGGTACTACTTGATCATCGGCCAGCCCCAGCGCGTCGCGAGTTGGTTGAAGGGCAACTTCGCGCAGAGTTCGTTCGCCATCTTCAAGGCGAATTTCGGAAACCTCATCAAGGCAAAATTCTACTACGCCAACAAGCGCTATTACGAGCTGCTCTCCTTCCTGGAGAGCGAGCAGGCCCCGACCGCGGTGTTGTTCGGGAAACTGGAGATGAAGGTGCTGGAGGCCGCCTGCCAATACCAGGTGAAGAACAGGGACGCGTCGCTGCTGGCGCTGCGGGAAGCTTACAACCTGGCGCTTTCGAACGACCTGACGATGCCGTTCATCGCATTGGGCAAAGCTATGCGCACGCTCACCGCCGCGGCGATACGGGACAAAAAATGCGACATCCCCCGCCAATGGCTCGAAATGATCAACCGCAAGGCGGCCACGTACGCGAAGCGGCGGCTTCTCGTCATCTCGGAGTACAAAAAGGCGAACAACCTAGGGGACGACGTGTCCCTGTCGCCCAGAGAAATGGACGTCCTGCGCGACTTGTACCACGGCCTGTCGCGATCGGAAATCGCCGCCAACCACGACCTGTCGATCAACACGGTGAAGATGGTGTTGAACACGGTCTACACGAAGCTGGGCGCGGACAACGTCGCGGACGTCATTCGCACCGCCCTCGACCGAAAATTGATAAAATAATTTGACGAAATAGCGCTTAGAGCGGGCTCTGCCCCGCTCCGACGCGTTGCTTGGGTACGCTCACGTGCCGGATTCCATCGCCTCCAGTTCTTTGCGGAGGCGGTGGACGTTGCCCAACATCACCATCGCGCGGGAGATGTCCTCCGGGGGGGCTCCGCGTCGCTTCATCCTCTCCAGAACCCGCCTGCGCCCCTCGTCGATGCTCTTCTGTTCCTCCTTGGAAAGGGGCCTGCCCCGCTCTTTCATGACCGCGGCGCGGGCGTCCGCGTTGTGGAGGGGCTTTATGTAGACGCCTCCCCTGGACGCGTTCCTGTAGAGGACTTTGCCGGCGCGGTTGCAGATGCCGAAGTTGTCCAGGTTGCCCTTCAGCTCCAGAGCCTTCACCGTTTCGGGGATGTTGTTGTACGTTTTGTTGTGGGATTCCAGGCTGGTCCAAAGCCCGTAACCCGCGTCCTCCCTCTCTTCCTCGTAACGCTCCAGAATGCCGAGCCTGCTGATCTCGCCCCCCGTGGCCATGACCAGCGCGTCGACGCGGTACCTCCGCTCCTTGAGGCGGTTGACGAGGTTCACCAGCAGGTCGCCGCCGCGCAGGTTCCCCTCGAAGACGATATCCCGGCGGTTTTCCGCCGCGCTCACGAGCAATCGCTGCATCCATATCTTGACGTCCGGGTCGGTTTTGTCGGCGTAGCGCTTCTCGTCCGACGCCAGGATCTCCTCGGAAAGCGGATGGGC